>SHZY01000172.1 GCA_009692065.1 Gemmataceae bacterium | reverse complement strand
CCTCGGACGTGTTCCAGGATTTCCTGGATCTGCGGCACGGTCAGGAAGAGCGAATCCCAGAGCGCCTTCTCGTCAGCGGGTGACAATCCGCCGCGGCTGACCTGGCGTTCGATCTCCTCCCAGGTTTGGAATGGCGGTTTCTCTTCCGTTTTCGGGAACACCAAGCCCTGGTTCGAAAACGGTCCTGTCAGCAATCCGGAGTTCACGCTCCAGTTCCACATGGCCCGAAAGCTGGCCAGTTCTTTCCGGAGCGTGACAGGGGAGAGTTTCTGCTTGTGGAAGCCTTTCTTTTTGGCTCGGCGATCGATGTGGGCCTGAAGGTTCTCCTGCTTCAAGCGATTGATTGCGAACGCGCCGCCAAGCGACTCGCTGAAATGGCGCAGGTGCATTTCGACAGTCTGAAGAGAATTCTCTTCCATCGCGCCGTTGGAATGAACTTCCACGTAACGCCGAACGACCGCTTCAAGGGTCAAGGCTTGCTCGGGAAAGTGGAGCTTTTCGGCGACTTTGCCGTCCGACAGGAGGAACGTCGGAATGTCGGCGTCCGGCGGCGGGACAAGTCGGCCGCGTTCCATCAGGCGAAGGTTCTCTTCCAACCGGGCCAAGCAGCCTTCTGCCTCCCGCTGGTCCGTTGTCTTCAACGAAGCGTGCAGTTTCTTGCCGCCGACGCGAAAGACAATGCGAAACCGATCTGACCGAAGTTCAAGCGATGCCATCGTTGCCTCCGGACGTATCGTAATTTCGGCGGATGGCCGAAACCAGCGATGCAAAGGCAACGCATCGTCAACGCTGTCCCCAATTTGTCCCCAAATCGGGGTCTTTCAAAGCAAAAGGACTTACGCCTGTTCGACGTAAGTCCTAGAGCCACTTAATGCCGGAGACAGGACTTGAACCTGCACTCCCATTACAGAAACCAGGCCCTCAAGCTGACCTGCCTTCGACCAAACTTGCGAGGGAGGTTGAGGTTGAGTTGGATCAAGCATAGAATGCTCACTATCAGTCGGTCTGCACCACACCGGATTCTGAAAGCACGGGGTGCTCCGACGCCTGCCTAACATACCCGCACGACACTAATAACGTTGCCGGCGCATCAAGGATCGATTCATGTTACAGCCTTCGTCCATCGCGGCACTCTTGCTCGCCTGTGTGCCGGCGACCGCCCTCGCCCAAATGCCGGTGGCTGAGCAGTTCAACTTCTTCGAGAACAAGGTCCGGCCGGTTCTGTCCGCCCGGTGTTACACCTGCCACAGCCAGTCAGCCAAGAAGCTGAAGGGCGGGTTGAAACTCGACGGTCGCGAATCCATTCTGAAGGGCGGCGATAGCGGCCCTGCGCTGGTGCCCGGCAAGCCTGCAGTCAGCTTGTTGGTAAAGGCTATCAAGTACGATGGGCTGGAAATGCCACCGTCCGGGAAACTCCCTGCCGACGAGATCGCCATTCTTGTGAAATGGGTCGAGATGGGCGCCCCCTGGCCGGAACAGACCGTGAAGCCAGCCGTCTCGAGGGAAGTTGGGGTACTCACTCCGGAACGCCTGCGGCACTGGGCATGGCAACCATTGAAAGTCACCGAACCTCCCGCCCTGACGGAGGCCGACCGCAAGCGAAGCCCGATCGACCGGTTCGTGCTCGCCGTACTGGCGGCGAAGGGCATTAAGCCGAACCCGCCCGCCGACCGGCGAACCCTGATCCGCCGAGCCAACCTCGATCTTCTCGGCCTACCCCCTTCTCCCGAGGAGGTTGAGGCCTTCGTGAAGGACGACTCCCAAGACGCTTACGCGAAGTTGATCGACAAGTTGCTCGCATCGCCGCATTACGGCGAGCGCTGGGGCCGGCACTGGCTGGACGTGGCCCGGTATAGCGATGGCCACGGCGGCTTCCTCGATTCGGCACCGTTGCCGCTCGCCTGGGTTTACCGCGACTGGGTGGTCACGGCGCTGAACGATGACATGCCCTACGACAAGTTCGTGAAGTACCAGATCGCGGGCGATCTCATGGACGCCGGCTGGGAAGCCGCGTCCGGCACCGGCTTCTTGGCGATAGGCCCGACGTATCGGGATGACGGCGGCGACCCGGAAAGCATCGCCAAATGCAAGGCCGAGACTCTGGATGACCGCGTTGACACAGTCACTCGTGGCTTCCTCGGTTTGACCGTCTCGTGCGCTCGGTGTCATGACCACAAATTCGATCCCATCCCACAGGCAGATTATTATTCCATTGCGGGAGTGTTCAACAACACGAAGAACGTGGATCGCCCCGCGACATCACCGGATTTAGTCAAACGCCATCAGGAATATAAGAAATCCGTGGATGCAGCGACTGCCGGCTTGCGCGACGCAACGAAAGCAAAAAACGATGGCCGGCGCAAAGAGCTGGAGGCGGAACTGGCGCGACTGAAAGCCAACGCCCCGCCGTCTCTCTCGAACTTTCACGCCGCGGCGGACGGTGGAGCCGCGGATATGAATCTGGCTATCCGCGGCGACCTGCGGAAGCCGGGGCCGGTCGTACCCCGTCGTTTCCTGTTCGCCTTGGCTGGTCCAGATCGGACCGCCTGGACGAAAGGCAGTGGCCGGTTGCAACTGGCCGAGGCGATTGCCAGTCCGACCAACCAACTCACGGCGCGCGTGATCGTCAACCGCGTTTGGCAACATCACTTCGGAACGGCGCTGGTCGGCACAACGGACAACTTTGGCCTGCTCGGTGAACGGCCGAGTCATCCAGAATTGCTCGACTGGCTGGCTGTTCGTTTCATGGCGGACGGGTGGTCACTAAAAAAGCTGCATCGCTTGATCATGCTGTCCGATACCTACCAGATGAGCAGTCGCTTTGACGCTGACCATTTCCGGCGCGACGGCGACAACCGCCATCTGTGGCGAATGTCGCCACGTCGGCTGGAGGTAGAGGCGTGGCGCGACAGCGTGCTGGCCGTCACGGGCGAACTGGATCGAACGGTTGGCGGACGGCCCGTCAACGACATCCTGACAAGCACGCGCCGCACCTTATACGCCGCCATCAGCCGCAACGGGGACAAGCTGCCATCCGACGAATTCATGAGGCTCTTCGATTTCCCGTCGGCCCGGGCCGTTGCCTCGAAGCGGTCGGTGACCACCGTGCCACAGCAGTCCTTGTTCTTGCTCAACAGCCCGTTCATGGTTGCGCGGGGTAAGGCGTTCGCTATGCGGCTGACTCGAGAGGCACGCACGGCAGACGAACGCATTGACCGTGCCTACGCCCTGCTTTACGGCCGGCATCCAACGACCGAAGAACGGCGCTTGGCCCAGACATTCCTGGGCGCAGGCGACGAGGCATGGCCGCGCTACGCGCAGGCGCTCTTGAGTTCCTACGAATTGTTTGAAGTACGCTGAAAGGAAACGATCCCATGTCATTCCGCGCACACGAATCAGCGGTCCATGCGGCCCGCGCAACTCCGTCGAGACGCCAATTCCTGAAGCAACTGGGAGCGGGCTTCGGCAGCCTTGGCTTGACGGCGGCTCTAGCCGATGCGCATCTGCTGACAGCGGGGACAGCGCTGGCTTCGGTCTCGCCCCTGGCGCCCAAGACGCCGCACTTCGCTCCCAAGGCGAAGCGAATCATTCAACTATTCATGCCTGGCGGCCCGTCCCAGGTGGACACTTTCGATTACAAGCCGGCCCTGGCGCGAAACGCCGGGCAGCGGCCGGCCTTGGTGGACCGAAGGTCTTTGCGCAACACCAGGAATGGGCTGATGCCCTCGCCGTTCCGATTCAAGCAGTATGGCCAATGCGGCAAATGGGTCAGTGACATCTTTCCGCATGTGGCCGGCTGCGTGGATGACATCTGCTTCATTCACTCCATGCACACGGACGTCCCGGAGCATGCGAGCGCCATCTTGATGATGAACCTGGGCCATCTGCAACCGATCCGCCCGAGCATGGGAGCCTGGCTCGTGTACGGACTGGGATCGGAGAATCGCAACCTGCCCGGGTTTGTCGCCATGTCGCCGCGAGCCCAGCCTCGCTCGACCATTGCGAACTGGGGCAGCGCTTTCTTGCCCGGGGCCTACGCGGGCACCTACGTGAACATTGCTCAGATGAGGCCCGACGCGGCACTTGCCCATCTCCGTAATCCCAACCTCAGGCCTGACGCCCAGCGTCAGCATGCCGACCTGATCGCTCGCCTCAACGGCTTTCATCTGCAACGTTCGGAGCAGGACGCGCAACTCGAAGCGAGCATTGAGTCGATGGAAATGGCGTTCCGAATGCAGGCCGCCGTGCCGGAGGTGTTCGACACCGCGGGCGAGACGAGAGCAACGCTAGAGTTGTACGGCCCCAGCGAGTTCGCCAAGGGCTGTCTGTTGGCGAGGCGTATGGTCGAGCGTGGTGTTCGCGTCGTGCAACTGTCCCACTCGATCGATGGCTATGACATTGCCTGGGACACCGGGCATGATGACATCGTCAACGGACATGCCGTGCTGGCCAGGGCGTGCGACCGGGGCATCGCCGCCCTGCTCACCGATCTCAAGCGTCGCGGTCTGCTGGACGAAACGCTGGTCCTTTGGGGTGGGGAATTCGGGCGTGCGCCGACATCCGAGGGGGCCAGGGGACGCGATCACGATCACTACGGCTTCACGGTTTGGATGGCCGGCGGTGGCGTCAAACCCGGCATCAGCTACGGAGCGACGGACGAGTTTGGCCTGAGCGCGGTTGAAAACCGAGTCCATGTCCACGACCTCCACGCCACGATCTTGCATCTGATGGGCCTCGACCACGAAAGGCTGACCTACCGCTATAGCGGCCGCGATTATCGGCTGACCGATGTTCACGGCCAGGTCGTGAGAAGCATCCTGGAGTGAAACAAGGATCGCAATTATTTTCTGAGACGAGGGGGGATGAAATGCTGCGGATTCTCGGTTCCAACAAGCGGCTCTGCGACGGACTGACACGGCGTGATCTCTTGCAAGCTGGCGGAAGCGCTCTTCTGGGATTGAGCCTGGCGGACATGGTCGGCCCGCTTGCCCGTGCAAATACGGCGAGGCCGAGGCAGCATGGCCGGGCGAAAAACGTTATCCTCCTCTATCTGTACGGCGCCATGAGCCAGATCGACACGCTCGACCCCAAGCCGGACGCGCCGGCGGAAGTTCGTGGGCCATTCGAATCGATCGCGACCTCGATCCCCGGCGTACGGATGGGTTCACCGCTCCCCCTGCTTGCGAACCGGCTGGACCGTGTGACGGTGGTCCGCTCGATGACGCATCCGGTGCCGATCCACAACGTCGCCAATACCGTCACCGGAATTGCCCGAACCGATGTCCCGATGGAGCTGAACCAGCGCGATCCACGCCATTGGCCCTTCTTCGGATCCGCGCTCGACTATATGGAAACGACCGGTGGCGCAACCGGGGCGTCGTTAATCCCGCGCAATGTCATTGTCCCCTGGCGGCAGAGCACCAATGCGCCGGATAAGCGGGCCGGCTTCTTTGGCGGCTTCCTCGGTGGGCGCTATGACCCCACAGCCATCGAATTCCAGGGACGTGGAACGTTGGCGAATTCGCTCCAGGCGAACAATCCTTATTGCGGCATCTCCCTCGGGTCGCCCTACAATTTCCCGGCCACTGCCTTGATGCCGGATATCACGCTCGATCGCTTTCGCGGCCGCCGCAGCCTGCTCGATCAACTCAGCGATCAGCAACGGCATCTGTCCCGCGCGTCCGCTGGGCAAGGCTACGACGAACTGCAACAGATTGCCCTTGGCCTATGCGACTCCCAGGCCTTGCCGGGCGCGCTGCGTCTGGATCGCGAGCCTGCTGCGCTGCGCGAGCGATATGGCCGACATCTCTTCGGCCAGTCGTCGCTGCTGGCCCGGCGCTTGATCGAGGCGGGATCAAGAATCGTCACGGTCTTATGGGACGAGTTCAACGAGAACAATTCCGCCTGGGATACGCACAACAATCTGAAACGTCGCCTGGGGAGCGAACTGTGTCCCGGCCTAGATCAGGCGATCACGGCTCTACTCGACGATCTTGAGCAGCGCGGGATGTTGGACGAGACGCTGGTTCTTTGCCTCACCGAGCACGGGCGCACCCCGCGGCCGGAGGGGAGCGATGGCCGCAACCATTGGTCCGGCGCTTACAGCATCCTCATGGCCGGCGCGGGCGTGAAGAAGGGCAACATCGTCGGGGCCAGCGATCGCCAGGGCGCCTTTGTCCGGACGCGTCCGGTGGATCCCAAAGACATCCTGCGCACCGTCTATCACCTTCTCGGCGTGGACGCGGACCGAACCATCCCCGATCGGCAAAGCCGTCCCATCCCGCTCGTGGACGGCGGGCAGATTGTTCCGGAAATCCTTGAGAGCTGATTTGACCGTTGGCGGAAAAATCGCTGTCCCGCACATCCCCCGACTTGGTCCGTTGTTTTCCTTGACATGAAAGGTGTGTGATGCTTCGTTCCCTACTCGTTCTCTTGGCCGTGTGTCTTCTCGTAGGCAGCGGCGCCGCCACTCTTGCCCAGACGCCCAAATCAAAAGAGCCCTCCGGCCCGCCGATACCGAAATCCCATACGACCCGCAAGATCGAGGGCTGGAACGTCCGCATCGATGACCGATTGCTGCAAGCGCCGAATGAAGAGATCGGCAAAAAGGCACTCCGTTTCCTGGAAAACAAGCTTGCCGATATCATCGTCGTGGTTCCGCAGGATCGCGTGAAAAAGCTGCAAACGGTGACCATCGTCCTGGATCTATCGCATGGCAAGCTGACGTCGATGCAATACCATCCGAGCGCCGGCTGGCTCAAGGCGAACGGCTATTCGGCCGACCTGGCGAAATGCGTCCACCTGCCCAGAGCCGCGGACCTGCCCACGAAGCGGAACATCAACGAGCAGCCCTGGGTCATCTTGCACGAGTTGGCCCACGCTTATCACGATCAGGTATTGGGCTTCGACGAACCTCACATCGTTGAAGCCTACGAACGCTACAAGAAGAGCGGCCGTGGCGAGAAGACGCTGTTATTCAACGGTAAGCGCGTGCGGCATTATGCGTTGACGAACCACAAGGAGTTCTTCGCCGAGATGACCGAAGCCTACTTTGGCGTCAATGATTTCTTCCCGTTCAACCGAGCCGAATTGAGAGAAGCAGAACCGGAGATCTATTCGTTGCTGAAGGACATTTGGGAATCTCCGCCGAAAGGAAAACCCTGAAAACGAAGCCCTGATCGAGTTGCGGGTTTACTTCGTTATACTTGATTCATTGCAGGGTGGGGGTGTGCGTCTGCGTGTGCAACGAATCGGCGTAACTCATTATGCAACTAGAGGTTTTTGACCGAGAATTCGTTGCGCGCATGCCCGCGACCCAATACGGGCACGAGAGCGTGGGTACTTTTCCTTCTGCCGTTCGCCCAAGCGGTGCGAGACGCCTGAGCTACTTCTTGCCTTTCGGCTTCTCGTCTGCCTTTTGCGTGGACCTCTTTGCATGATCGCGGAGCATCTCGGCGATCCGAGGGCGTTCTTGCTCGATCTGTTTCAGGTCAAGCTTGAGGCCCACGGTGGCGCCGATCCCGGTGTAGAAGTCCGCCAGGTCTTTGCTCCACGGTGATGAAACTACGTCAATTGGCGTCTCGCCGCGTTTGTTTTTTGTGAGGCAAGAGGCGCTTTTGTCCAAAAGCAGCGTCACCAGTTCGGCGCGACACAGGAATGCTGCGACGTGGAGCGGCGTGTTGCCGTCGTTGTTGGTGCCCGACACGTCCGCGCCTTTCTCGATCAGATGCCGGGCGATTTCGAGTCGGCCGTGCAAGGCGGCGGTGCTTAGCGGAGTGGACCCGTCGGCCCGCCTCGCGGTGACGGCTGACTTGTCGGAGAGTAGCTTCTTCACTGCGTCCAGGTCGCCTTCGGCGATGGCGGTTCCCATCACGTCCCGCGTGCCGACATGGGGTCGGTCGATTTCGCGTTTCAGCTCGGCGGCGGCTGCTGCGTCCTTGACGACGTGGAAGATGAAGTCGTTGCTGAACATCCCCTCCGGCACCTGAACTTGCAGCAGGTGCATGCCAATCGGTGGCAACGACGATAGCGTGATTACGACTTTCTCATCTTTCTCGCCCTTCTTCAGGCTCAACGTTCCTGACACGCGCCGCCCGTCCACGAACAGGTTCGCGTCGTCGCCGAAATGTCGTCCGCTGATCGTCATGCTTTTCTGCTCGTCGTGCAGGATCGGGAATTCCTGCCGTCCGCGCTGCTTCTCGATCGGACCAAGCGTCCAGATTGCCGGTTGCGGGTGATCGACCGTTGCCTTGGCGCCGTGACGCGCGGTGAACGTGCCGACGAATTTGCCGGCGGACGCGAGCGCGATCAACTCTTTACGGTTGAAGGATTCGCGGTCACCGCCTTTCTTGACGTAGGCGCCGCCCTTGTATTTCTGGTCAAACTGCAACGCCACCGGTTCGGCCTTCTTATCCTTGATGAAAACGCCCTCGCCTTCCAGCACGACCGCGCCTTCACTGGCGGATAGTTCCAGGGCGCTCAACAGGTCGGCCGTCAACTCCTCGCCGGCCGATTTCTTTCCAAGTGTCACCTGGCGGGCGAATGCGCCGGAGAACCCCGTGCTCCCTTCCAGAACCATGTCCCAAACGGGGTCGAAGCGGGTACGGCCACCCCATGAGAATTGCCATACGTTCCGCTCGGGCGTGCCTTTCTCGGCGACTTTGCGGTAGAAGTCGAAGTCGATGATGTTCAGCCGGCCCTGCGGCAAGATCAACCAACGGTCTTGCGCGCCGCGCCAGGTGGGAGCGTCCATCCCGGTCCCGGGTGTGTTCGTGCTGACCAGGAACGGCATGCGGTGACAGTTCCCACAGACGTTCGGGCGGGGTTGCTTGGGGTCCAGGTCACCATCGATGTGGAAAAGTTTGAACCCCGTTGCCGCCCGATCCGAAACGACGTTGGTGTAGGAGCGGCGTTGCGCGGACTGGTAGGGTACGCTGAGCAGGTACAGGGCCATGTCGTCGCGATCTTTGGCGGACAGCGCCCCGAGCTTGCCCTCGTCGTTGACCGTCTTGTCGCCGACCAGGTGCATGGTCGAAGCCAGACCGCCGTCGATCAGGTGGCGGGTGCTGCTCGTTGGCTTGCCGAGCTTGCTGTTGGGCGGGACAGCCTTGTGAACGCTCGCACTGTTGATCCCGCCGTAGGGGTCGCCGGGAATGCCGTCCCAGTGGTACGGTTCCGTGTCGCGCAGACCTCGCACTGGCATCGTGGAGCGGGGCATGATCTGATTTCCCCCGGTGACGATGGGAGTGTCCAGCACCCAGAGCAACTGGTCCGTGTGGCCGTCAGGGTGGCAACTCGCACATGAGAATGTGCGTGTCGCCGATGCCGACGCGGAGTTGAAGGCGATCCGACCACGTTTGACCGCCGGGTGGGTGGGGTCTTCCAATGGGATGGTCGTGAGAACCGTGGGATTCTTCGCGTCGGATACGTCGACCAAGGAAACCGTGTTGGCGAGGGCGTTGAGAACCCATGCGTTCTTGGAGTCGAGAGCGATCCCGCGAGGCCCCGCGCCGACGTCAACGCGACCCAGGACCTCCCCGCTAGCCGTATCGACGGTAAATAGCTTGTCGGACGCGGCCGCGGAGGCCACCAGCGTCGAGTCGTCGTCACTGACCTGAATCGCGAACGGGGTCGCCAGCGCCTTGCCCTTTTCCGGATGATTCGGCGGCAGCGGCTCAAGATCGAAGAACCGCGACTTCTCCGCGCGGCCGTCCTTGAATCCGACGCTCGTGATCCGGTTCAGGAACGCGCGGTTCTCCATCTCCTTCAACCCGTGCTTCTTGGTACCGGACCGTCCGTTGGCGTCGTTGCGTGCGTCGGTCTGAGCGATGTATACGCGCCCCCTTGAGTCAACGGCAAGGCCGTGCAGCAAGGTGCCGAGCGTCTCAACGGTTTCGATGAGTTGGTCGGTCTTGGTGTCGAACACGAACAAATCCCGGTCGGGAACTTTGGGGTGTTTGACGATGTCCACGACATGGCCGATTGACAAAACGTTGTTGACTTTGATCGAATGCTGGAAGGCATCGAACGTCACCAGATTGCCATCGATTTTGTCTTTGGCCCCGCCGGAGAGTTGCGTCTGATTGTTCGACTCGAACGGGATGACGTAAAGGCGGTCGCCGCGGACCGCGATGGCGCGCGGGTCCTGCGCCGGGATCGTCAGCCGCTTGGAAATCTTGCGCGTCGCCACGGCGATGACAGCGATCTGGTTTTCCGAGGACAGAGCCACATACGCTTTGTCGTTACCAGCGAAGGCGATTCCCACAGGCTCATCGAAAAGTGTCGCCTTGGTTTTCGGATCGAACTCTTGAATCGTGGCGACGACCTGGAGGTAGGTCGGGCTTCCAAAGTCGGAATCGATCACGCTAACGGAATCCGAGACGTGATTGGAAACCCAGACTTCCTTGCCGTCCGGTCGCACGGCCACGCTTACCGGATCGACGCCGACGTTGATGCGGGTGACGATCTTTCGTGCCTTGCGGTCGATCACATCGACCGTGCCGGCCGGCGTGTTCGCCACGAACACGAGATTGCCGCCGACGGCGATCGGCGCGGCATGTGGGCTTTCCATCGATGGGTGCCCCACGGCGGCAGGTTTCCACAGTTCGTTGGCTTTGCGAACGCCGTCCCCACCGGACCCGTGCAATATCGTGGCTGCACCAAGGATGACTGTGGAAATCAACCCAGCGAACAGGCAGATTGAGGGTTTTCGTGTCATCTTTATTCTCTCCCAGGTTTGGTTCACCGTTTCGCGATATTGTCGCGACCGGTCAGGGCGATTTTTTCTTGGCATCGTTCGTAAAGCAGTAAAGTTTGGTAGCCGTCCGGATTAGCAGGTGTCCCTGACTCACCGCAGGGGTCGAGAGGCATAATTCGTCGAGGTCGTTGGTCCCTAGCACCTCAAACTTCGAGCCGGCCTTGAGAACGCGCGTATTCCCATCTTCACCCAGGCAAAACAGTTTCCCGTTGTACGCCCATGGGGAGGCAGTGTAACTCCAGCTGAGCCGCTCTCGGCCGTAAATCTCCTTGCCCGTCAGCGCATCGTGGCATGTCAGGAAACCGAAATCGAAAAGCGTATAGTAGTTTTTGTTGTAAACGATTGGCGAGGGATTGTAGGGTCCCGCCTTGGGTTGATACCATGCGATGAATTCGTTGGACGTTGCACCATCCTTCAGCGAAATGTCACCGGAGGCGCCAGGCTTGATGGCGTAAACCGGGCGTTGGGCATCGCCTACGTACCCGGATGAAATGTAGAGCAGATCATTGGCGGCAAACGGCGATGGAATGACGAGATTCGACATCCGGCCGTTAAACTCCCAGAGCAGCTTCCCGGAGAGGTCGTAGGCGCGGTTCTTGCTCTTACCGCAGACGATAATCTCCGTGCGGACCTTGTTTTTCCAGATGAACGGCGTTGCCCAGGTGGTCTTTTCCGCTCGCTCGGTGCGCCAGCTCTGCTTGCCGGTTTCTGCGTCAAACGATGCGAGGTACGATGCTTCCTGGTTGTCGTACAGCACGAAGACCTGCCCCTCATGGATGACCGGCGACGCCGCGGCGCCGTAGTCGAGGAAAGTCTTCTTCGGTTCAATCTTGTGGGACCAGACCGGTTTGCCATCAAGGTCGTAGCAATACAGGCCGAGGTCGCCGAACAGCACATAAAGCCGCTTGCCATCGGTGGTCGGCGTTTCCGCCGCGTAACCGCTCTTGGGATGGCGTGGCACTTTTGGCTCACCGACATGCGCCTCGTGCTTCCAGAGCAATTTGCCCGACTTCAAATCAAAGCAAAATACCAGCCAATGGTGCACCCCTTTGGCGGGGGTTCTGACTCCCTGCCCAAGGTACAAACCTTTTTTTGGGCTGGCCTGCTCTCCATCGCTGACAACCGTGGTCACGAAGACTTTATCTCCCCAGACGACAGGACACGACAAACCCCAGCCGGGAACGTCGCCGACCCACTTCACGTTCTGGGTCTTGCTCCACTTGTCCGGCAGGCGGGGGTCATCGGGCGAAACGCCATC
>SHZY01000171.1 GCA_009692065.1 Gemmataceae bacterium | reverse complement strand
TCGTCAAGTCCTTTCCACAGGCATTCGTGGAAAAGTCTACGAGATTCCGCGCGGGAAAGTTGAAATCGATGCAGATGGAAATTCGTCATAAAATAAGCCGCGGCAAGAATTTGCATCTGGTCAGCAATGTCTCAACGGGACATTAGTGGAAAGACATATGACCGATGCCTCACCGCAATCTGGTCGCAAAGGAGCTTGCAGGGTTCTTGGGCGTTCTTTCGCATCCGCACCGCATCCACATTATCGAAGAGTTACGGGATGGAGAGCGCGACGTGAACTCGCTGCAAGCCGCTCTCGGCATAAGCCATTCGGGCGTGTCGCAGCACCTGATGCTCCTACGCGCCCACCGCCTGGTGAACGAACGTCGCCAGGGTCGACGGGTCTTTTACCACCTGCTGCAACCCAATACTGGCTACCTGGTTGACCGACGCGATGGTTTTTCTGGAGGAGGAAAGCATGGTCGCCGGTGAACTGCGAAAGGCGATCAAGAAGACACGTGCCGCCTGGGCAACCGACAAACCGGCTATCTGACTCTTTCCGTTTGGCGAGCGCTTGGCTCGTGCCCAGCCCCTTCGGCCCGTCGCGGACAAACCTCGAACATCCTTGAAGTTTCGCCACAACTTTTGGCACAGCCCAGCTTCTCGTTCCCACTCTCCGTGTGTGGGAACCCAGGCATCGAAGCCCAGGATAACCAGACTGAGACAAGTGTTCTTAAGAGGCACGCTTCAACCATGCAAAAACTGATCCAAGGCATTCACCAGTTTCAGTAAGACACCTTTCGCCCAATGCAAGGGCTGTTTGAGGAATTGGCAAAATGGAAGACACCCGAAACCCTCTTCATCACTTGTTCCGACGCCCGCATCGATCCGACCTTTTGACCAGGGCCCAACCCGGCGATTTATTCATCCTGCGCAACGCCGGGAACATCGTCCCGGCGCACAGTTCGGCTTACGGCGGTGAGGCGGCGACCATCGAGTTCGCCGTGGCCGCTCTTGGCGTCAAGGATATCATCATCTGTGGCCACTCCCACTGCGTGGCGATGCAGGGGTTGCTCCAACCCGAGCAGATCGCGTCACTCCCTGCCGTCTCGTCGTGGCTGTGCCATGCCGAGATGACCCGCCGCATCGTGCGTGACAATAACGGCCATCTCGACGGGGAGCGGTTGTTGACTGCCACCGTTGAGGAAAATGTCTTGGTGCAGCTTGAGAACTTACGAACGCTTCCGGCAGTCGGCTCCCGACTGGTGCGCGGCGGCCTCCGCCTGCACGGCTGGGTCTACAAGATCGAAACGGGCGAAGTGTTTGCCTACGACTTGGAGTCTGGACAATTCGTCCCATTGGCAAAGTACCAACTCTCGACGACCGAAACCAACGGGAGCAGGATTCCCCGCAATATCTGAGGCGACGGTTATCGGGAAGTCGGGGATCAAGAGTCAAAGATCAGGCTTCGGGAATCAGAGGTCAATTAGCAGCAACACTTGGTCTCTGACTCATGTTCCTTAGGTGGAAGCTCATGCTAGACGCAGAACGCCTGATGACGATTCTTGGGTGCTTGGTGGTCGCCGCTCCGGCGCTGCTGGTCGCGGTGCTGGGCGTGCCCCCCCTCCTCGGCTGGCGGCTGTCAGAACCTGCGACCGTCCGGGCAGTTCGGGTTGCCATCATGGCCGGCCTGTTGTCTTGCTTCACCGTGCTGGTTGTGATGCCGTTCGCTGGCGACCGGTCGGCAGTAGTCGATCTGGGGGAGTGGGTGGCCCTTCGCCCCCCCGGAATGGACCACGCCCACTATCATTTCGCCATTGCTTTCGAGTTCGATCTGCTATCGGCGGCCCTTGCGCTCCTGTCGTTCTTACTGTGCGGAACCATCGGAACGTTCGCCGCTCGGTACCTCCACAAGGAATCAGGGTTCAACCGGTTCTTCGTCTTGCTCGCCCTGTTCCTGCTTGGGATGGTGACGGCCACGCTGGCGGATACGATCGAGACACTCTTTTTTGGGTGGGAACTCGTCGGGCTTTCGAGCGCACTCCTGGTGACGTTTTTTCATGAGCGGCCGGCGCCGTCCCGCAACGCGCTGCAGGTATGGATCGCCTACCGCATTGCCGATGCCGCCCTGCTCCTGGCGGCGGTCGTCCTGCACGACATGGTCGGAGCGGGCGACTTCGACCGGATCCTGGGCACCGACCCGTGGCCGTACGGCCGGTCCATCCTGACCGAGGGCCAGGCGACTGCTGTCGGGTTCCTCTTACTTATCGCGGCGGCGGGGAAGTCGGCCTTGATTCCCTTCAGCGGCTGGCTGCCCCGCGCGATGGAGGGGCCGACCCCGTCCAGCGCGGTGTTTTACGGGGCCCTGTCCGTTCACCTTGGGGCGTTCCTGCTTTTGCGGATCAACCCGCTTATTGCGGCGTCGGTCTGGCTGGCGGCTGCGGTCGTCGGGCTGGGGATCTTGACCGCCGTGTACGCCTACCTCGTCGGGGCAGTGCAGACGGACATCAAGTCGGTCCTGTCGTTCGCGTCCTTGGCCCAGGTCGGGCTGATCGTCGCCGAGATCGGCGCGGGGCATTGGATTTCGGCTCTGTGGTACGTGGCTTTCGTCCACCTGCTCGGTCACGCTTGTCTCCGCACCTTGCAGTTCCTGCGTGCTCCGACGCTTCTCCAGGACTATCGGGGCTTGGAGAACGCGATCGGGGACAAGCTGCCGCGGCCTCCGGGGCTTCTGCAGTTCGCTCCCGCGACGGCCCAAGCGTGGCTCTATCGGTTCGCTCTGGAACGGGGCTACCTGGACGCGCTCCTGACCGACTATGTCGCCCGCCCTTTCGTTCAGCTGTTTGGCTGGTGCGGACGGGTGGAGCGGTGGTGGGCGGCAACTCTGAACGGGGAGACCCAGGAGGCCGCCGCCGTCCCGGCGCCTGGCCCGGCATCCGAGTCAACGGGGCCGCAATCATGAATCCGTTCGGCCTTCCCTGGTTGGAACTGTGCCTTGTCGTGCCCTTGATTGGGGCGGCCTACGTGGGGTTCGTTGATGACGCCCTGCAGCGGTCCCGGTGGTGCCTCGGGTTCGCCGGGGCGACTCTCGCGTGTACCTTGATGACCTGCGCGGGCTACTACGCTGGGCACTCGCCGGCGATTGCTGCTTGGTGGCCGTGGGACTGGGCCGACAGGACGATCCTGGCGGTGGACACGGTGAGCGCTCCGTTGCTTCCACTCGTCGCCTTGCTGCACCTTCTGACTGCCCTGGCGACGGCCCGCACGAAGATGGGCCGATTTTCATTTGCCGGCCTGCTGGTCGGCGCGGCCGTGCGGCTGGCGGCGTTCGCCTGCGTGGCGCCGTGGCCGCTCATCGGGCTTCTCGCTCTCGACGCGGTCCTACCGTACTTCGAGATACGGCGGCGCGGAAGGCCGGCCCGGCTTTACGCCATTCACGCCGGCTTGTTTGTCGTCTTGCTCGGCGCCGGCTGGGCTTGCGTGGACGCGGCGGCCGAGGTCGGCTCTGTCCTGATGCTCGCGGCCGTGCTGGTGCGGACCGGGGCGGTCCCGGCCCACGTCTGGGTGACAGACCTGTTCGAGAAGTTGCCGTTCGGCTCGGCGCTGCTCGTCGTCACCCCGCTCGCCGGCGTGTACGCGGCGGTTCGGCTCGTTCTCCCGGTCGCCCCGGAGTGGACCCTTGAGGCGTTTGGGATTCTGGCGCTGGGGACGGCAGCGTACGCAGCCGGGCGCGGAGTGGTGGAGCACGATGCGCGCCGATTCTTCGCCTACCTGTTCGTCAGTCACGCGTCGCTGGTGCTAGTCGGGCTCGGATTGCACACGCCGATCGCCGTAACAGGAGCCCTGGTGATGTGGATGTCATCGGCCGTCTCGCTAACCGGGCTGGGGCTAACGCTGCGGGCGATCGAGGCCCGGGTCGGGTCGCTGAGCCTGAAAGATTTTCGCGGTTTGTACAGCCAATCGCCCGCGCTGGCAATCTGCTTTCTGCTGACCGGCCTGGCTGCGGTCGGGTTCCCGGGCACCTCCGGGTTCGTGGCTGCCGAGTTGCTGTTGGACGAGGCGGTCGGGTCGCACGAGGCCGTCGGCTTGGTGGTGGTCCTGACCGCGGCGGTCAACGGGATTGGCGTGGTGCGGGCGTACCTGATGCTTTTCACCGGCTGCCGGCACGTGACGGGGGTGGCGCTCTGGATCACGCCCCGGGAGCGAGTCGCGGTGCTCACGCTGGTAGCCCTCATCCTAGGCGGCGGGCTCTTCCCGCAGACCTATCTCGAAACGCGGCACTCGGCGGCGCGGGCGGTCCTCCGGGAACGGCACGACAAGCTGAAGCAAGTCGAGGACGCGCGCAACCCGTAGCACGATATTGCCGCTTGCGGCTTAGCGCTAAGCCGCAAGCGGCAGATGGCCGGAAAAGGAATCATCAATGACACTACCAACCTCACCCGCTTACGCGACCGTGCCCCGCGACCTGACGGCCGGCCTCGTCGTGTTCCTCGTCGCGCTGCCCCTGTGCCTGGGAGTGGCCTTGGCGTCCAACGCCCCGCTGTTCTCCGGGCTGGTCGCCGGGATCGTCGGCGGCATCCTGGTCGGGATTCTGAGTGGTTCACAAACAAGTGTCAGCGGGCCAGCGGCCGGGCTGACCGCCGTCGTGGCCGCTCAGATTGTCTTGCTCGGATCGTTCCAGGCGTTCTTGCTGGCCGTTGTGGTGGCCGGAGTGATCCAGATCGGCATGGGCGTCGCGCGGGCCGGGTTCCTGTCCGCCTTCTTCCCAACCAGCGTCATCAAGGGACTGTTGGCCGCGATCGGCGTCATCCTGATCTGCAAGCAGTTTTTCTACGTCCTCGGCTCCCACCGCACCCCGAACGGGTTCGCGCAGCTTGTCGAAGACGTCGGCACGCTGGAACCGGGGGCCGCCGTCATCGGCGTCTTGTCGGTCCTACTCCTCGTCGGCTGGGATCAGATCAAGGTTCTGAAGTACTCGCCCATCCCGTCGGCCCTGCTCGTCGTTCTGCTCGGCGTCGGGCTAAGCCTGGTGTTCCAGCCGTTTGGCGCCGGCTGGGCCGTGACCCTGAGCCACCTCGTTCAAGTGCCGGCGACCGGCGAAGCCGCGGACCTTTGGACGCTCCTTGAGGACTTTTGGGCTAACCTTCAGCATCCAGACTTTTCCCAATGGCAGAATCCGAAGGTCTACATGGCAGCGCTCACGATAGCGGCCGTCGCCTCCCTGGAAACGCTTTTGAACTTGCAGGCGGTCGACAAGATTGACCCGCAACAACGCAGCTCACCCCCGAGCCGCGAACTCTGGGCGCAAGGCGTTGGGAATGTGGTGTCCGGACTGCTTGGCGGCCTGCCAGTCACCTCCGTCATCGTCCGCAGCTCCGTCAACATCAACGCCGGCGGGCGGACCAAGCTGTCGGCCGTCTTCCACGGCATCCTGCTCCTCGTCTGCGTGCTGTTCTTGGCCGCGCGGTTGAACATGATCCCCCTTTCATGCCTGGCCGCCATTCTCGTCGTAACGGGCATCAAGCTGGCCAGTCCGGCGCTGGTTCGGCAGATGTGGGCCGAGGGAAAGTACCAGTTCACTCCTTTCGCGATAACGATCGCGGCCATCGTCCTGACGGACCTGCTGGTCGGCGTACTGATCGGCCTCGGTGTGGCCGTGAGTTTCATTCTGTGGAGCAACCTCCGCCGACCGATTCGGACGATCGTGGAGAAGCACCTGGGCGGGGATGTGTTGAAGATCGAGTTGGCCAACCAGGTGAGTTTCCTGAACCGGGCGTCCCTGGCGCGGACTCTCGATCAGGTACCGGCCGGGGGCCACCTCCTGCTCGACGCCTCGCACACCGACTACATCGACCCGGACGTCCTCGACCTGATCCGTGACTTCAAGGACGTGACCGCCCCGGCCCGCGGCATCGAGGTCAGCCTGCTTGGATTCCGGACGAAGTACCAGCTGCACGACCAGATCCAGTACGTCGATTACTCCACGCGCGAACTCCAGGAGGCAGTGACCCCGGCCCAGGTCCTCGACATCCTCAAGAGTGGGCACCAACGGTTCCGGACCGGCCAACAGCTCACCCGAGACTTCGGCCGGCAGGTGTCCGACACCGCCGACGGAGAGCACCCGCTGGCCCTCGTCTTCAGTTGCATCGACGCCCGGACGCCGGTGGAGCACATCTTCGATGCCGGAGTCGGGGACATCTTGAGCGTCCGCATCGCCGGACCCGTGGCCAATGGAAATGAACTAGGCAGCATGGAGTATGGGTGCGTCGTCGCCGGGGCCAAGCTGATCCTCGTGATGGGGCATACCCGCTGTCGAGTGGTGCACGCGGTCGTGGACGACGTCTGTGCCAGCGCCGATCTGGATTCGCAGCGCGCAAAGACCGGGACAGGAAACCTTGGAATGATCGTCGAGCACATTCAAAAATCGATCGCCCCGGCCGAATGCGTCGGCCTGAATCAACGGTCGGCCCAGGAGAAGGCCGTCCATGTGGCCATCGTGTCCCGCCGAAACGTGGCCCGCTTGGTCGACTCGATCCTACGGGAGAGCCCGACACTGGCCGAGTTGGTCCGCGCCGGAAGAATCGCGGTCGTCGGGGCGCTTTACGACGATGCCACCGGGAACCTGGAGTTCCTTTCGTAGGGTGTGACCTCCGGTACCGATGCGTGGATGACGTGGCATGGATGTGCTCCTGATGACAAATGCGGTAGACTACCGGGTTTCGTCACTCATTCAGGCCGCACTTCCAACCAATGGAAGGTACTGTAAGGTCAGTTCGGAAAAGGCTTTACTTCGACTATCCCCGACTGGATTCGAACCAGTAACCTTCGGCTTCGGAGGCCGAAACCAATCATTTCCGCAACCCCTTGCCGAACATCAGATTGTGGCATTATCTCTTTACCAACTCAGATCTTGTGACACGTTTTACTTTCGACAGCTTCGCGGAATTTCGCCTGCCGGATCGGTTGAAAGAGGTACTTTCGTGTGAATTCACAGAGCCACCCGAACGGCGCAGTCAATGGCCTGGGCTTCCTCCTGGGCGACAAGAAGGCCGGGCCGTTCAAGATGAAGGTCGAGTGGATCAAGGTCGTGCGGGCAGAAACAAGGAAGTGACCGGGGTTTCCTCACGTAGGCCCGATTCGTCCCTACGCCCCAGGTTTCTATTGATTCCTCAAAAACTCAGCTTGCTTCAGCCGTCGTTGGATCAATGATCGACGTTATTTCAGAGACGCGATTCGCAGGAAATCCGCCTTGCCGAGCATGTTCTCGGACCATCGCTTCGTCAGGAGCGATGTACACGCAATACACCTTGTCTCCGGTCACATAGCTCTGAACCCACTGGATCTGCGGCCCCAGCCCTCGAAGCACGCCGCAAGATTTCTGCGAGATTGCTTGCAATTCTGCGGCTGACAGTTTCCCCGCTCCAGGGATGTCTCGTTCGATCAAGAACTTTGGCATGACGACTTTCCTTTCGATTGTATCCTGCGCAGCACCCGCTCGTCAGCGAGTGAAGGCTGCATTTTGCCCATCCCTCAATCAACAATGATATGCGGCTTCGCCTTGAAGTTCTTGTCGTTCGTGAGCGGGCATACCTTCATGGCGTCGATGGAGGGAATCACAGGTAGAGGATTCTTTGCGTCGGGGAATCGGTAAAGCAGGATGGTTTCGCCAGTGCGATGATCCCACACCTTCATGGCCGGGGTTGGCGGTTTGCCCTTGTGCTCCCACTGCAAGTAAACGAACTTCTTCGTTTCAGGATCGAAGGCCGTGAACTGATCCATGAGTCTGCCGCCGCCGAAACGAACCTCGTAGGTGATGGCCTTGTCGCCGTCTTGGCTGGTGACTTTGTAGATGGTCCCTGCCGAGGCAGACGATGTTCCGATAAGCAGGTTGGTCAGCGCGAAAAACAGTATTCGATGTAGCATTGTGTCCCTCATTCATGAAACTGCTCAGGAGTTGAGCGTCCGATGTTCGCCTCTCCGCTGGGCAGCCTGCATTACAGGCATTGCGTATCTTATCCTGATGCCGAAAAAGGGCAGCCGCAGCAAGATCATCCGGTAGCCATTGTTCGTTTTCATGGTGCGGCGACGGCACTCCGAGCAGATCACTTGAGCATTTGCTGCCGCTGGACGACAAAGCGTCTCGCTGGCTGCGTCTCTGCCCTTGCATCTCGAAAGGACATCACATGATGGGAATTCGCATCGGTCTACTTCTTCTGCTTCTGGCCCCAATCGCGGCCTTGGCGGCTGATCCCGAAATCGTGAACGTTTTCGTGCCGAAGACGGACGGTTTCAAGTCAATTCGCATCCCTTCGGTCGTCGTCACGAAGAAAGGTACGGTCCTTGCTCTCGCCGAGGGCCGGGCAGCAGACGCCGATCAGGCCAAGAACAAGATCGTCCTGAAACGCAGCGTCGATGGCGGGAAGACCTGGGGCAAGATTGCCGTCATCGCGGAGGACGGCAACAAGGCGTTGAACAACCCCTGCACCGTGGTTGAGCGTGAAAGCGGACTGGTGCTGGTGATGTACCAGTCCTACCCGGCAGGCGTGGGCGAACGGAGCGGTAAGATCCAGACGGGCTACGACGGCGACCTGATTGTCCGCAACTGGGTCATCACCAGCGACGACGACGGTGCAACATGGTCAAAGCCTCGGGACGTGACCAAGGAAACCAAACGGGAGAAGAAGGTGACGACCGTGGCAAGTGGACCGGGCCTCGGCATCCAACTCCGCAACGGCAAATACGCGGGCCGGCTGCTGATCCCGTTCAACGAGGGGCCGTTCGGCTTGTGGAACATCTACGCCGCCTACAGCGACGACAAGGGCAAGACGTGGAAAATGGGCGAGGTCGCCCCCGGCGGCTTGATCAACGCTCCCAAGGGAGGCCAAACCAGCACGGTGAACGAAGCTCAATTCGTGGAGTTGAAGGACGGCTCGATTCAGTTCAACGTCCGACGTTGGGCGGGCAAGGCTGTGCGGAAGACTTGCGTGAGTGAAGACGGTGGCGTGACGTGGTCGAAGGTCGAGGACGTGCCGGAACTGCGCGATCCGGGGTGCATGGGGTCGGTGTTTAGGCTCACCGACCCAGCGGACGGCGCGAAGAGCCGCATTCTCTATTCCGGCCCGCAAAGCAACAAACGAGAGAACGGAACCGTATTCCTCAGCCATGACGAAGGGAAGACGTGGCCCGTGAGCCGTGTTCTCTGCAAGGACAGTTTCGCCTACTCCTGTCTGACCGTCCTCCCAGATGGAACCATCGGTTGCCTCTACGAGATCGATAACGCAGGCCGCATCGTCTTCGCCAGGTTCACGCTTGATTGGCTCACAGAGGGCAAAGATCGCCTTGAGAAGAAGGACAAGTAGGCTGGTTCGAGTCCTCCTTGTCAGACGGCGGTGATCCACAGCTCGTTCCCGGCCTCAAGGTCGCGAAACCCATTTCACTACGAGTGGCCCTATTGCGATGGCAACCGTACTTCGAGTTTGAGCGTGAAACTCTCTGCGGAGCAACTCCGATGCGGACATTCTTGATGATGGTTACGATCTTCGCCGGCCCCACCGCTCTTGCCGGCGAATGGAAGCGGTTGCCGTCTTTGCCTGACAAGGAGGGTTTCGCCGGCTCGTTCGCCGGGGTCAGCAACGGAGCGATGATTGTCGCTGGCGGGGCCAACTTCCCTGACAAGAAGCCGTGGGATGGCGGGCAGAAGGTCTGGTACGACACTGCCTTCGTGCTGGAAATGCCAAACGGCAAATGGAAGATCGCGGGCAAGTTGCCCCGGCCACTGGGGTACGGCGTCAGTGTGACGCATGGTAGTGGCGTGATATGCGTCGGAGGCGGCGACGGGGACCGACACTACGCTGATGCCTTCCGTCTCGACTGGAACGAAGGCAAACTCGTCACGACCAAACTCCCGGCCCTGCCGAAGCCCCTCGCCAACGCCTGCGGAGCGTTGGTTGGCGATACCTTGTACGTCGCCGGTGGCCAGGAGAAGCCCGACTCCAAGGACACATTGAAGATCGCCTGGAAGATCGATTTGGCGGCAACGGAGCCGACGTGGAAGCTGATCGAAGTATTCCCTGGCAGTGGAAGGATGTTGGCCGTCGCAGCGGGACATGATGGAGCTTTCTGGCTGGTGGGCGGCGCGGATCTCGTCGTCGGGAAAGGCGAGAAGATTGAGCGTCGTTACTTGAAGGACGCTTATCGTTACGACCCCGGCAAGGGCTGGAAGCGAGTTGCCGACTTGCCCCACGCCATTGTGGCCGCGCCATCACCAGCGCCAACTGATGCTGCGGGCATTTACGTTCTCGGCGGCGATGATGGTTCGCAGGTCGGGGTTGGTCCCGACAAACACCGAGGCTTCAGCAAAAAAGTCCTCCGCTACGACTCGAAGATCGAGAAGTGGGTCGAGGCCGGTGAACTTTCCGCACCACGGGTGACGGTCCCGTGCGTTCTCTGGAATACGTCGTGGGTCGTGCCGAGTGGCGAGGTGCGTCCCGGTGTCCGGTCCCCGGAAGTGTGGAACGTGACGCCGAGGAAAAAGGAGTGACCGCCGCCATGCAACCGATCACCTCGATCCGCACAGCTTGGCTGGTCGTCGGGCTGCTCATGCCCGTCGCTCTGCTTAACTACCTCGACCGGCAAATGCTGGCGACCATGCAGTCTTCGGTGATGTCAGACATCCCGAGCATTGGCTCCGAGGAGAATTGGGGAGTCATGCTCGGCCAATTCAAGTGGGTGTATGCGTTCCTCAGCCCCATCGGCGGCTATGTCGCGGATCGATTCAGCCGACGCTTCACGATCTGCGGCAGCCTCTTCGTGTGGTCGGTGGTGACGTGGTGGACCGGACACGTCACGACCTACAGCGAGTTGCTCTGGGCGAGGTCGCTCATGGGCGTCAGCGAGGCTTTCTACATTCCGGCGGCACTGGCGCTGATCACCGATTACCACGTCGGCACTACCCGTTCGCGGGCGGTGGGATTGCACCAGATCGCCATCTACTTCGGCGTGATCGCTGGCGGGTTCGGCGGGTACGCCGCCGCCGATCCGAATGTGGGGTGGCGGCTCACGTTCACGGCCTGCGGCGTTTTCGGCATGCTCTACGCCGTGCCGCTGGTGGTTCTGCTGCGAGATGCAGCGAGGTCGGAGGAGCAGCTTGCGGTTCCCCAGGCTTCCCCGCTGGTCGCGGCGAAAGAATTGTTCGCAAGCCTTTCCTTCATCTTGTTGGTTGTGTACTTCACGCTGCCGGCACTGGCGGGCTGGGTAGTACGCGATTGGATGCCATCAATCCTCAAGAGGGAGTTCGGCATCGGCCAGGGGCAGGCAGGGGTGGCGGCAACGCTCTACTGGCAAGTCGCGGCCATCGTCGGAGCCGTGGCCGGCGGCTGGCTGGCGGATCGGTGGATGCGGCAGAATCGGCGTGGGCGGATTTATGTGAGCGCCATCGGTATGAGCCTGATCGTCCCCGCGATCTTCGGCGTTGGCAACGCTGGTTCTCTCGCTATTGCCGTGGCGTTCCTCATCTTGTTCGGCCTGGGCTGGGGCTTCTTCGACTGCAACAACATGCCCATTCTGTCCCAGATCGTGCGACCGGAATTGCGTGCGACCGGCTACGGCATCATGAACTTCGTCAGCATCAGTTGCGGTGGGCTGGCCGACTGGGGCTTCGGTGTGTTGCGCGACCGACAAGTGCCAATCAACGTGATCTTCAGCGTGTTCGCCAGTCTTGCGATTCTCTCTGTCGTTTTGGTGTTGTTCATCAAGCCACTCACTACCCAGGATCAAACCCGATGACGTTGGTATCCTCTGGGGATGACTGTTTCCGACGATCCCCTTTGCGTTTTTTCGTCGCCATTGCATGGCTCCCCTTGGCATCTGCAACGAACTTCTGGAATGGACAGATCCCTACCGCTGACCTTGCCACCATCATATATTGCTACGCAAGATGAATCGAGAGGCACTCGCCAAGGAGAGGTCGTCGTGGGCAAGAAGCAGCGGAAGAAAAAGCGGACGCAACCGAATCAACTGGCCCCCGCGAAATTCTCGGT
>SHZY01000170.1 GCA_009692065.1 Gemmataceae bacterium | reverse complement strand
GACGGAATGGGGCGACAGGAAGTCGCCCTCTCATTCCTGAGTGGCACAAATCGATAAATCCACCATCATGCCTCGCGGCGACCGAATTCCGATTCGGTTTTGCCATATGAAATCGATTTTGGTGGTCCAGTTTTAGGGGCGCATTACAAAGGTTACATCTTCCTGGAATGGTCCAAGGACGAGACGCCGCGTTACTTCCGTTACGCCATCCGTCCACTCTTCCCCATCTGGAACCCGAAGAACATGGCCTGGGCGGACATCCCCAATGACAAGAAACCGATGGTGCAGGTGGCCCGTGCGCCTTTCTCGCGCGAACAATGGACGCACGTCGTGTTCACGCTGGAAAACATCAACGACAAGAGCAAGCCGCCGGTAGGCAGATTGTACCTCAATGGCAAACTGCAAGACGCAATCGAAAAATGGAACCTGACGTTCGACTGGGATCCTGGGCAGGTGTTGCTGGTGCTTGGCGCCAACTATGTCGGTTACATGGATGACTTCGCGGTATTCGACCGTCCGCTCACGGATGTTGAAGTCGATCGGATCTATGGACTCAAGAACGGGATTCGGGAGTTGTATTCGTAGAAGCAACTACCGAATCCGGCGGTTTTCCGCTTGCGGCTTAGCGTTCGCGCGGCGCCATGCGAACGCTAAGCCGCAAGCGGGGAAACAAGGCCGCCCCGACGAAAAACTCCTCACCGAATCGGCGAATAGTCAGTCGCCTTCATCATGACCGATTTGACACCGACCTTTGGTATCGTTAGCGGTCCACCCGCCTTTTCCTCCGAAGCTTTCAACGCCGCTTTCCAGGAGGGGTCGTCGCGGAATGCACCGAAGGATTGCTTCGCGGCTTCGACGCTCTTGTGCGAAATGAAATAGACGAGCAGGTCGTCGGCCCCCTTCTCGCCCTTGAGAGGAACCCAGTAGCCGATGTTCGTCATACCGTGTTTCTCGAAGAGCTTCACGGTATGGTTGCGAAAGCGGGCGTTGAGATTGTCGAGGTTTTTCGGCGTCGCGATGTACGTGCGTAGTTCGAAGATGCGCTCGCCCGTCGCCGCCGGCTTGGGTTCGGGGGAATAGTCGGTCGCTTTCAGGTACACCGATTCGACCTTCGCGACGATCTTTCCCTTCGCCTCGGTTTCCTCCTTGGCAGCCTTCCACGCCGGATCGGCACCGAACGCGGCCCAGGATTTTTTCGCCGCCTCGCGGCTGGGATAGGCGAGAATATAAAGGAGCTTGTTGTCCTTGTTTTCGATCGGCGTCCAGTAGCCGATGTTGGTCATACCGTGTTTCGCGAAGAGCTTCACGGTATGATTGCGAAAACGGGCGTGCAGATCGTCGAGCCGACCTTCGGGGGCGTAGTAGGTCCGCATTTCGTAAACGCGGTCGGCTTTCTCGCCTGCCTGAGTGGCCCCCACCATGGCGATGAGAGGCAAGGTCATCATTACGATCGTCGGATTCAGCTTCATGTCGTCGTCTCCAAATAAAAAAAGAAGATCGCCAAACAATCGCCGCTTGCGACTCACGCTTGCATGGGATAGTGCAAACGCGAAGCCACAAGCGATCGACGGGAAGTGACCCGCATTACTCCGCGGTGCCGCCCTGCCAATCGAGCGAGCGGAACGGCGAAGCCGGCAGGCCTTCTTTGTTCATCAAATTCGGGTTTGCCGTGTTGCGCCAGCCGTAGCGAACCTGGGTTGGTTCGGCCACGCCCTGCGCCTGCACGACGACGGTGCTGCCGTCGATGGTCGCCTCGGCGGCCACGAACTTGGCATCCGTACCGGCGATCTCGAATTCGCTCAGCGCCTTACCGCCGCGAGCCTGCAGTCCGCCGCCGACGTGAGCGAACGAAACGCGAATCTTGGCGCCTTCAACCTTGATGCCCTTGTAGAGCGGACCGGAATAGACGAGGTCCTTCTTGCCGTAATCCTTGGCGAGGGCCCAGAGGGCGAGGCGTTCGCCGTAGGGCTGCTTGTTGCTGGGATGAATGTCTTTGACGTTGTCAACGAGATCGGTGCAGACAACCATGCCGGTGCCGGGGATTTTCAGGGCGGCGACCTGCGCCTCCCACAGCGGCGGCAGCTTGTCGGCCCCGTAGCCCGAAAACGGTGCTATCTGGACCTGGTAGAACGACAGGTCAGCGCCCCAGACGCGGCGCCACCCCTTGATGAGTGTATCCATCTTATCTCGGTACTTCATTCCTTCGCCGACATTGCTTTCACCTTGATACCAGGTGAACCCACGCAAGGCGAACGGGTGCACAGGCGCTATCATGCCGTTGTACATCCCTCCCGACGATTTCTCCTCGACGAGCCACGGCTCAATGCGCGATCCGCCCCAGGAGGCGTTGATCAGGCCGACAGGGACGTCAAGCTCGTTCTGCAAACGTACGCCGAAATGGTAGAGCACGGCGGAGAACGATCCGACGTTCTTGGGAGAGCAGACGGCCCATTTCGCCTTGACGTCCTTGGCGGGGGTGCTGTTCTGGACGAGCGGAACGTTGAAGAGGCGAACGAGCGGCTTGTCGGCAGCCGCGGTGTATTCCTTTTTCCGCTGCGATTGATTGATCGACCATTGCATGTTGGACTGCCCGGAGCCGAGCCAGACTTCGCCGATGAGCAGGTCTTCGAGAACGATCTTGTTCTTGCCAACGATGGTCATCGTGTGCTTCTTGCCGTCGGCCTGCACTGGCTTCAGCGTGACCTTCCACTGCCCCCTGTCGTCGGCCTTGGTGCTGGCCTTCTGTGAATCCAGAGTTACGGTGACTTCCTCGCCCGGATCAGCCCAGCCCCAGATCGGCAGCGGGCGATCTCGCTGCAGCACCATGTGGCTGTCGATCACCGCAGGCAACTTGACATCGGCGCGTACCGTGCCTGCGACACTCAAACCGAGTGCGGCCATACAAACGGAGAAAAGCAAATTTCTCATGACGATCCTTTCATTCAGCCCTTGGAGAATTCATTGTTGCATGTAGTGAATAGATTACGAACTTTCGCCATGCGAACGGTGTTGTCCCCAGCAAAAATCTCGCTGCGAGCGTTGAATCTGTTTGACCTTTCCGACCTTGTGCAAGCTACTTCTTTTTCTCATCAATCTGGCTGGCTTTTGCTGGCCCCGGAAAGCTCACTGGGATCCGGAACGTCACTTTTCCGATGGCGGCCCATTCGGTGCTGCGCTCCATGGTCGTGATGAAGCCGACGCAGCGCATGGCGAACAAATCGTGCCCCATCGGCGTCTGCACAATGCGGCCCTTGCCGAAATTCACGGCCCAAATGATCGGCTCATGAACCTTGGTCTTCGGACAGAAAGCCGTGGCAAGGACGCGCACTTCTTCCGCGGGGCCGCGCAGGTTATGCATGAGTTGATCCTTGGCGTGCATCCACTCCTCTGGCATCCCCTTGCTGATAGCGTGCTCAGTGTCCCGCAAGACGATGGCGTACGGATGATTCGTTTCGCCCGTGTTGTCTCCTTCGCCCTTCGGCACGCGCACGGCTTTGCCTGCCTCATCGAAATAAAGGCGATCGCCGAACTTCGCGATGCGCCAGCCCAGGCCAATCATGCGGTTGAAATCGGGCCAGTCGCTGAAACAGTTGTTGACCCGGCCTCCTTCTTGCAAAAGCGATACTTTGAAGCCCAGCCCCTTGACCGCTTCATGTCGATCGAGCAGATCTTTCTTGAAGGCATCGGTCTCGGCATAACCGAGTTCGCGCGCCGCCTCCTCCAGACCGACCTTCTGACGGTACCAGAAAGCCAACGCGTGGATCATCTCGGTCTTCGGCAAGGGGACCACATTCTTGCCCTGGAACGTGAACGAGTCCGTCGCCTCCTCAATCGCTTTCGTGAATCGTTTGCGGTCGCGTTTCAGAAAATCGTCCATGACGCTCTTGGGGGGATAGAAGGCTTCCGTCCAATCCAGAAGGCGCCCGGCAAAGCGCTTGCCGATCGCTTCGTCGCGTACTTGATCCACGACGTTATTGATGCCCTGGGCATGGCAGGCGATGCAAGAGATGCCGTTGACAAGGGCCGGCGAACCGGAGAATTCGTTCTTGTCTTTGAGCAAGGAGGTCGGCGGTTCATTCAGACGCTTGTCCTCGGCATCGGTCACCAGATAGCCTTGCAAACCGTTGGGGAGGTTGAACAAGATTTCACTCCCCTGGCGGATGAAGGCTTTCTCTTCGAAGGGATGTTTTTCCTGAAACGGACCAAGAGGATGGAGCAACGGATTGCCTTTGCCGCCGGGACTCATGCCCTGACCGAAATCGTAGGAACGCCAATAGCCGCCAGCGTAGGTCTTGATCTCCTGGCGTTCGACGACCCGGTAGCCCGACGTGGTCGTGCTGGCGCCCAGGTAGCCGGCGCGGACGAGCTTATTCTCCGCGAAGTTCTTCTGGAAATCGATGCCAAGCCTTTTTTCCAGGACGCCGCCGTTCTCCGGAAGTTTCAGAATCTGGTGATAAAGCGGCGGACGAGAACCCGCATGGGCGAACCAATCGGCCCGCACCACCGGCAGCGGCGTGCCGGTCAGCTCCTCCAGTTTGGCGGTCAGGGCCTTGTCCGCGATCCATCCGTAGGGATAGACCTGAAGTATCTCGGCCCATGCCGTCTGCTCCCAGCCGAGTTGGCGCAGGTCAACGGCCAGCACCGCATCGTGCGTTTCCCGGCTTGACGTAGTACCAAGGCTTCTGGAGCCACTCGAACTCGAAAATGTCGCGATCTTCGCCGTGGGCCTTGGTCAAGTTCCGGTAATCGTTCAGGTTCACCCCAGACGGGGAGGTTGGCCCGTCGTGGCATTTGAGGCAGCGTGTTTCGATGATCTCGCGAAAAGCAAACCAGAGTTCCGCCTGTTCTTCCTTGGTGCCTCCACCAGGCCCAGCTTGAACGTCCGCGGCGCCAGGCCCTGCAAAAATTGCGACGCTGGCCACTAATCCAAGAAGCCACAGCAAACGAAGCGGATTCATGATTCAGACTCCTGTAAAAAAAGCGGGGGTGTCTGGCTGAGACGCAACAAATATTACTCAGACTCCTTTGATCCACGCCTGCGGGCGTGCCCTTCAAGGCGAGAGCTTCTTGATCTCCGGATGACTCAAGAGATACTGCCGGTCGGCCATCGCGCGCCGAACCGCAGGTGTGGTAGCTCAGTCTCAAACGGTGCTGTCTCCCAAAAGGAGGATCTAATCCTACCTGGGCGGATCCGTGTCCGTTCAGAAAACCTTGCTCGAAGTCCGTAAGGACCTACGCAGCCAGCGTCGTTCAGCAATGGGCGGTGACGGAGGGGCCAGGCAAGGCCAATCCTGGAGGGGCCACTTCGGCCTTGTCGGTGTGCCAGGCTCCCTGACCTGCTGAAGCACTGGCCAAGCTCGTGCTTGGTTCCTACCGAGCGTCATACGGCTAGCTCGGACGACTGACAGGGTGATGCGTGACCTCGCCAGGATACAACGGCTGACCACACTGACCGGTGAGAGTCCCACGCCGTTTCGAGGTTCGCCTCGAACAACGCAGGCCGATAAGTCCACGGCGAAACGGTCCTGCTCATGCGACGGCGCGTCCACGCTCTCCAGGCGCGGACGCTCGGGGATGACAACTCCTCCAGAGTAGCCCGGTGCGTCGTCACGGCAACGTGGGGCACACCAGCGAAAGGAGGGACCGTGAACAATCGAGGCGTCGTCGTAAAACCACGAGGGCAGCTAGCGCGCCAATCCCGCCGCCGACTCTCGGCTGTCCGAGCCTCACTCGGACGGGAAGCGCCCGCTAAGAAACATCCTCCACGGCTTCATCGGCTCCGCAGCGATGGGCGAACGTTCCTTGGAGTTCAGCAGGAAAGGGCCGTGACATGGCCAAGATCAAAGCACACTCGTTGACCGGGCGTATTACCCCGGCCGTCATGCACACCGCCTTCCGCAACGTGAGACGTAATCGCGGCGCGGCGGGGATTGATAAGGTCAGTATTTCTCTGTACGAGAAGAATCTCGTATAGAACCAACTGGCCCTGATGCGGCAACTCAAGGACGGGTCTTTCCGACCCCACCCCTTGCGCCGCGTCCATATCCCCAAGGGCGATGGCAAGACGCGCCCACTGGGTATTCCAGCAGTCCGCGACCGCATTGCTCAGGAGGTGCTCAGGCAACTCCTGAACCCGCTCTTCGAGCGGATCTTTCACGATGATTCCTACGGCTTCAGGCCGGCGCGCGGCTGCCATATGGCGCTTGGTGCGGGGGACAGCGAACTATTTCGACACCCCGTTCTCCAGTGTCGTGGACCAGTTTCGCACGTTGGACCGCTGGATACGCATGCGTCTCCGGTGCATGAAGTTCAAACGCAAACGGGTCTCGGACAACTGGCGGCTGCACGGAAAGCACCTGAGCAAGATGGGCTTTGTGTTTTTGTCCGACCCACGGGCTCCTCCGAGCAAATCTCGCCTGTGGTGGGAACGTATCGGCCCCCTCATGTGGGCAATGTTCATGGGGTCGCCCGGTGCCTGAAAGAGGCTCGCCGGTAAATATGGGGAATTGACCCCATCGCGACAACGGGGAGGGAGAGGAATGACCATCTCCCTTACCCACTTTTTTCTCGCCCGCCTTTTTCGGTCGAGGAGCTTCAAACTTCGCGATGCCGGCGTAGGGGTATTTTGAAACCATCTCCCAGGCGAGCTTCTGCAGGATCGGTCGCTGCTCGTCGGTCAGGCCATCGCCCTCCTTGCCCGGAAACTTGAGCCCTTCCGGCGACATCCGATACAGAGCTGCGAAGTGCATATAGGTTCCCAGACGCAAACCAAAAAGTCCCTGGTGCGGCATGTGGTCGCCTCTCAGTACCGAATTCCCGTCCGATTGTTTCGTCACGCCGGGAAACTTCCCGGCCGCGATCATCTTTCGCACTTCCAGCATCCCGTCGCCCAACTGCGAAGTCAACCCGGCCATCTCATCGACATCATGGCCATGTGCGTGGACGTGTCCGGCGCCAAGTATCCCACGGAGCACCAAGGAAGCAAGATCACGCCGCTAGAAGGGAAAAGCCTGCTCCCCGCGTTCGCCGGCAAAGCCATCGAGCGCGAAGCGATTTATTGGGAGCACGAAGGCAACAAGGCGGTCCTCATTCATCCTTGGAAACTCGTCGCCAAGCACCCGGGCCCCTGGGAGCTTTACAACCTCAAAGAGGATCGCGCCGAGTCCACGGATCTTGCGAAGGATCAACCCGAGCGCGTTCGGGAACTCGCCGCGCGCTGGCAAGCTTGGGCCGAGCGCAGCCACGTGCTGCCGCTCAGGCCTTTTGCCAAGGACAAGAAGAAAAAGGCAAACGGAAAAGGGGATCGCTGATGCGCCAATCGCTCAACGCGCTGCGATCAAGTGCTGATCACCCGCGTTGAATCGTATCACGAAGCAGCGTCTGTTGATAAGGCCAGAGATCACGCCCGTATCTGTCTGTGTGTGCAACGAATCGGCGCAAGGTACTGGGCGCCAAGAGCTTCTTTGCCGAGAATTCGTTGCACGTCGTCCCCAAGACCCAAGATCGAAGTTATGACGCAGTTGCAGGATGCGGCACAACCCCAAAATCAAGGCTGCAACGAGGCCCTACGCCAATATCTCGTTCACGACCCGCGCCTCTTCCGCCCCGGTCAGGCGTTGATCGAGCCCCTGATAGCGGAAGGTCAAGCGGCGGTGGTCGATGCCGAGGCAGTGCAGAATGGTGGCGTTCAGGTCGCGAATGTGGACGGGGTTTTCGACGATGTTGTACGAGAAGTCATCGGTGACGCCGTATTCGACGCCGGGCTTGACGCCGCCACCGGCGAGCCAGGTCGTGAAGCAACGACCATGATGGTCGCGGCCATGGTCGGTGGCGGTCAGGTTGCCCTGGCTGTAGATGGTACGCCCGAATTCGCCGCCGCACACGACGAGCGTGTCGTCGAGCATTCCGCGCATTTTGAGGTCGCGGATCAGGCCAGCGCAGGGGTGATCGATATCTTCGCATTGCATGCGCAGGTTGCGCGGCAAGGCGCCGTGTTGATCCCAGCCCTGGTGAAAGAGCTGGATGAAGCGAACGCCGCGCTCGGCCATGCGCCGCGCCAGGAGACAATTCGCGGCGAAACTGCCGGGCCGGCGGACATCCGGGCCGTACATGTCGAGGACGCGTTGCGGTTCGCTCGACAGGTTGACGAGTTCGGGCACCGCGGTCTGCATGCGGTAAGCCATCTCATACTGGGCGATGCGGGCCTGGGTCTCGGGATCGCCGAAGCGGTCGGCGGTACCACGATTGAGTTCGGCAAGAACATCGAGCTGTTCACGCCGGGCCTGCGGATCGATGCCATTGGGATTCGACAGGTAGAGCACCGGATCGCCCGCACTGCGGAACTGTACGCCCTGATGCCGCGAGGGGAGAAATCCGCTGCCCCACAGCCGGGAGAAGAGCGCCTGCCGTTGTCCCCTGCCCTGCGAGATCATGACGGTGAATGCCGGCATGTTCTCGTTTTCCGAACCGAGGCCATAGCTAAGCCATGCCCCCATGCTTGCCCGGCCTGGCTGCTGGGCACCGGTCGTGATGTAAGTAATCGCAGGGTCGTGGTTGATCGCCTCGGTGTAGACGGTCTTGACAATCGCAAGTTCGTCCACGATGCCGCCGGTGTGGGGCAGAAGGTCCGAGTTGACCCAGGTCCCCATGCGGCCATAGCGAGCAAACCGAAACATCGGGGCGACGCACGGGAACGACGACTGCCCGCTGGTCATGCCCGTGATGCGCTGCCCCATGCGGATCGACGCGGGCAACTGCATGCCATGGATACGGCGCAGGGCGGGCTTATAATCGAACATGTCGATGTGCGACGGACCGCCGGCGAGGAACAGATAGATTACCCGCTTGGCCTTCGCGGGGAAGTGAAGGCCATCAGGCGCCGGGGCCTGGCCGACGACCTTCGGCTGCACGAGCCCCGTGAGAGCGGCGGCGCCGAGAGACGTCGCGGAGTGTCGCAGGAACAGTCGGCGGGAGATTTGCGGGTTCATGATAATCCTCGTTCACGGATCAATGTCACTATTCAGTTGCGTTAGTTCTTGACCAGAAACTCATCCAGGTTCATGATCGTACTAGCGACCACCGTCCACGCAGCGTGTTCGACAGCCGGTATCAACGGATCACGCGGGCTTTCGCCGACTTTTAACAGGGCATCCGCCTTCTTGGGGTCGGCGTCAAAGCGGCCTCGCTGGGAAACGAGGAGTTTCTCGATGAGGCCGACTTCTTTTTCGGATGCTGGCCGGCCAAGAGCATGCATGTATGCGAACTGAATCCGTTCGCGAGGCCCGGCTCCTCCCTTCTTCACGATTCGCTGCGCAAACGCTCGGGCCGCCTCGACGAACTGCGGGTCGTTCAGCGTCACCAATGCCTGCAGCGGCGTATTCGTGCGTGCACGATAGCCGGAGCACTTCTCACGCGTTGGGGCGTCAAACGTCATCATCGATGGATGCGGAACGGAACGCTTCCAGTACGTGTACATCGATCGGCGGTAGAGTTTGTCTCCCTTGTCCGCGACCCAGCCAGGGCCCCCCATCGACAGTTCAGTCCACAGGCCATCGGGCTGATACGGTTTCACGCTCTTGCCACCGACTTTGTCGACCAGAAGTCCGCTGACGAACAGGAAGTTATCGCGAATGAACTCGGCCTGGAGACGCAGGCGTGGCGCACGAGCAAGCAAGCGATTTTGCGGATCAGCCTCGCGAACCTTCGGCGTCAGCCGCGATTCCTGGCAGTAGGTGGAACTCGTGACGATCTGCTTCATGGCCCGTTTGACATCCCAACCGCTCGTCGCGAAATCGACCGCCAGCCAATCGAGCAGTTCGGAATGGCTCGGCATCTCACCTTGCAATCCGAAATCTTCGCTCGTGCGGACCAATCCTTCTCCAAACAAGAGCTGCCAGAAACGATTGACCGCGACGCGCGCCGTGAGCGGATGGTCCGGCTGAACGAGCCAACGAGCCATGCCAAGGCGATTGGCAGGGGCATCCTTCGGCAGCGGCGGCAGGTTCGCCGGAACGCCCGGTTGCACCTGCTTATCTTTGAGCGGCTGGTCATACTGGCCCCGATTGAGAATGTAGGTCGGCCGCATCTGAGGCAGATCTTCCATGACCATCACGTTGGTCGTGCCGGCCTTCAAGCCGCGTTCGGCGTCGATCGACTGGCTGAACGTTTTGAGAAGTTGCGCATGGCGAGCATCGGCCGTTCGCAGATAGTGATCGACAAGAATGGTATCCCGGTTCGATCGCTCCGGCCGAGCGAGCAATCGCGCGACGAGATCGCCGCCAGCGAGCAGTATTTGCTCGTCGGTGAATTGGCCGCGGAAGAAAGCGACGGCGTCGAGCGAGCCGTTGAACTTCGCGCCGCCGACAACCTCGGCAAGGTGGAGCGGCTTGCGCCGTGCGAACCCGGGCGCATCACCAAGGCGATCCTCGATGGTCTGCGTGTCGATATGCTTGCCGTCGACATGGATCCGCACTCCTGCAGCGGATTTTTTGCCGTCGCCGCTGAAGACGAGGTGGTGCCAGGCTCCCGGCGTCAACTTCGCCTTGCCCGTTACTTTGAGCGAGGTGCCGTTCTTGATCCAAATCGTCGGCTTGAAATCGTCGATACTGAACTGGAATCCTTCGTCTTTGTCCATGCTGGAAAGAATCGGGCCGCCGCCCCCCTTGGGAGGAATCTGGACCCAAACCGCAAACGTGAACGGCTGAGCCGTGTCGAATTCGAACGCCTTGCCGAACGCCAGCCCCGTTTTGCCATCAAACTTGACCCCGGCGCCCTGGGGGCGTTTCGCCTCTACCAGCGGCGCGGGAGCGATGGCGATTTGGCCGTTCGACGCGACCAGCACACTCGTTTTGTCCTGCGGAGCGAGATGGACGGCGAACCCGGGAGACAGAGACAGCGGCGCGGCCTTCGAATTCTGTTTGGCCAACCAGTCCGCGAATTCCTTTCCAGGCTGCCAGGCGGCGCGATATTTGGCGAATTCATTTTCGGCCAACTGGCGTACTGCCTTGACCCGATTCAGGTTGGCAAGGGCTTCCATGTCGGGCACCGTCACCACCGGCGCGGAATTGCCCCCGCGGGTTTGCATGCCGCCGTCCTTCGTGCTGTTGAAGAACGCGTAGAACTGGTAGTACTCGCGCTGGGAGAGTGGATCGTACTTGTGGTCGTGGCACTGACTGCATTCCATGCTAAGCGCCAGCCAGGTGTTCGACACCGTCTTTACGCGATCGACGACGTAATCGACGCGAAACTCTTCCGGAATCACGCCCCCCTCGTCGGTCGTCGCATGGTTGCGATTGAAACCCGAGGCGACTTTCTGAGCCACCGTCGCGTTCGGGATCAGATCGCCGGCGAGTTGCTCGATGGTGAACTGATCGAATGGTTGATTTTCGTTGAAGGAGCGAATGACGCCGTCGCGCCAGCCCCACATGTCGCGGTTGCCGTCGGCATGGTAGACGCTCGAATCGCCGTAACGAGCCAGATCCATCCAGAAGAGAGTCATCCGCTCGCCGTAGCGAGGCGATTGCAACAATCGGTCAACGGCCTTCTCGTAGGCATCAGTACTCTTGTCCTTGAGAAACGCGTCGATTTCCTGCGGCGTCGGCGGCAGACCAGTCAGGTCGAGCGTGACGCGTCGCAGAAGGGTCGCCCGGTCGACGCGCGGATTCGGCTTGAGGCCTTCCTTCTGCAAACGGGCCACGATGAAGCGATCGATCGGCCGCTGCCACTCAGGATCGGCGACGTCGGGGAGTTTTGCCTGGAACGGTTTCTCGAACGCCCAGTGGCGCGCGTACTTCGCACCGCCTGTAAGCCATTGCTTCAGGATGTCGATTTCCTTCGCCGTGAGCACCTTGCTGAAATTGGCGTCGGCGGGGGGCATGCGCTTGTCGGGGTTGGCATGCGTGATCCGTTTGTAGAGCTTCGTTGCGTCAACGCTTTCGCCTTTCACCACCTTCGCGGCCCCTTCCGGCGTATCGAGGCGCAAACCCGCCTTGCGATTCTGCTGATCGGGGCCATGGCA
>SHZY01000169.1 GCA_009692065.1 Gemmataceae bacterium | reverse complement strand
TCCTGACGCACTGCGGCATTGCCCCCCTCTACAGCGGCGCGCTGCGCAGGGAACATGAGGTCGCCGACGCGCAATGCCGCACGGGCGCCCTCGTTTTTTCCCAATACGATGCAATCCTCGACGGGCTTCGCGCGGCGGCTGCCGAGTTGCTGAAGACGTCGGCGGAAAACCTGGCGTTCGTCAAGAATACGACGGAAGGCATCAGCCTGATCGCCAACGGTTATCCGTTTCAGCGCGGCGACCAGGTCATCAGTTATGTCCATGAATATCCGGCCAATCACTACCCGTGGAAGTTGCAGGAACGGCGCGGCGTCGAGCTGATTCTCTTGCCGGACCGCGACATTACCGAATCGGCGCCAGTCGGTCGGCCCGTGGCCTGGACGATGCGCGATCTGGAGGAACGGGTGACGACGAGGACTCGCATCGTCGCACTCAGCCATGTGCAATTTGCCAGCGGTCATGCCGCCGAGCTGGCGCCGCTTACGGCTTTCTGCCGGACGCACAACATCGATCTGGTGCTCGACGTTGCTCAGAGCCTCGGCGCTTTGCCAGTGTATCCGGAGGAGCTGGGCATTGCCGCCGCGGTGTCGTCGGGGTGGAAGTGGCTGATGGGGCCGATCGGCACGGGATTGCTTTACACCTCGGAGCGTTTTCGGCAGAAGCTCGACCTTGCCATGGCGGGCGCGGAATCGATGCAGCAGGGGACCGATTACCTGAATCACGAATGGAACGAGTTCCCCTCGGCCAAGCGCTTCGAATACAGCACGTCACCGATCTCCTTGGCCGCGGCCCTGGAATGCTCCGTTCGTCACCTGGCTCTCCGATACGGTGTCGAGGCGATTCGTGCCGAGATTCTTCGGCTGCAAGATGTTTTTCTCGGCGTGCTGAATCCAAGGCATTGCCGCCCGGTGTTTGGGGCGGAATCGCAGCGGTCGTCCATCGTCTCACTGGTTGTGCCGGGGGACGCGAATGTGCTGCGGCGGGCTCTGCTCAAGCAAAACGTCATCACGACGGAACGCGGGGGCTACCTTCGCATTGCACCGCACTTCTACAATACCGATGAGGAGATGGAGCGGACGGCCCGACTCCTGAACGAAGCTGCCGCTGCGAATGCTTGAAGGAGGCCTGACGATGGACAATTTGAGAACGGTGGAGGAGCTGTGCGCAGAACACGGTTTCGACATCGCCAAGCTCGCGGCTCTTTCCAGCCTGGATGAGAAACGCATTTTGGCGATCGTCGAGGGACGCTGGACGCCAAGCCCAGCCGAGCGCGATAAGATAGCGGGAGTCTTCAAGCTGACGCGCGAGCAGATCGCCTGGGGGCACAAGTCGATCATCTCGAACATACAAGGCCATGGGCCGCAGTTTGGCAGGAGTCCCTAGCGATGGAAACATTGAAGAGCGTGGATGAACTATGCGTCGCGCACCAGATCGACGTCAAAAAGCTTGCCGAGTTGGCAGGGCTGGACGAGCCGCGCGTGACGGCCATTATCCTGGGCCGCTGGACGCCAAGCCCCGCCGAGCGCGACAGGGTAGCGTCGGCATTCGGCTTGACACGCGACCAGATCGCCTGGGGACACAAGACGCCGATTCAGCATATCTATGGCAGCGGGCCGGGGTAACTCGGTTTTCGTTTAGCCCTCGCATGGCGCCATGCGGGCGCTAAACGAAGACCGGATCACATCACGCGATCCTCCGCCCAGCAATGGCGGCGGCCGGTGTCGAATTCCTTGTACTCAAACTCGATCGGGTCGTGGATTTTCGTGGGATCGAACGCGGTGTTGATCATGCGCAGGAGCGGCACGATGTTCGCATCCAGATAGCCGATGCCGCGGATTTCGAAGCAATCCTTGTTCACGTCGATGACTTGCAGCTTGTCTTTCCAGATGCGGACTTTGCGCAGTTGCCTCAGCTCGGCGCGGGTGCGTTTCAGGAAATCCTGCGCAGCTACTACGCCGTCGGGTGCAAAGTCGTGAGTTGCTACGATAGTGCTCATAAAAAAGGGGAGACACGGAGCTTGTCTCCTTGTCTCCCCTTCTCCTTGTCTTTGTGTCTTCTCCTACCGAATGCCCGCGAGTTCCTGCAGCAGGTGCCAGTTCTCCAGGCGGTCTTGCTTGGCTTCCAGCAGCAACTTGGACGGGTTGCCGTCCTTGTCGAAGTGCTTGGCGAAGCGGCCTTCGCTGCGGGCGAAATCGATGAAGGAAACCTCTTCGTTGGTCTTCGGGTTCTTGAACCAATCGTCTTTGACAGCCGGGTTGCCTTGCAGTGTCAGTTTTTCCTTGATCTTGTCCCCCTTGCGCGGATCGAAGACGAGTAGCGGGAACGCCCGGCTATCGACCGCGAGGCGAGCCTGCTCGCCGGCCATGTTGTCGGCGACGCCGTGCTCAGGCTGGCAGGTCGTGTAGCACACCACGATGGCGGGGCCGTCGAATTCGAGGGCGCCGATGACCGACTTGTAAAAATGATTGATGTGCGCACACGTCGTTTGCGCCACATAGGTGCGAGGATGCATCATGGCGATCTGGGCGATTTCCTTGCGGCGTTCTTGCTTGCCGCCAAAGGTCTTGCCATGCACGCTCATCTTGGTGTTTTGGCCGGTGTAACTGGCTGTCGAGGCCTGGCCGCCAGTGTTGGAGTAGACCTGCGTGTCGAGCACGAAGACCTTGACGTTCATGCCGCTGGCGAACAAGCGTGAGAGTGCCTGAAAGCCGATGTCGAACATGGCGCCGTCGCCGCCAATGCACCAGATCGGCTTGTCGTTCCAGCCCATTTGGTCCCAGCGCATACGAACGCCGATGGCGTCGGCCGGGGCGTTTTCGAAAAGTGAATTCGTCCACGGCACCAGGTACGGATTGTACGGATAGGTCGAGGTGTAAACGGTATTGCAACCGGTGGCCGCGACGAGGGCCCACTGGTCGCCGTGCTTGGCGCCGGTGGCGGAGCAGAGCATGCGGAGCGCGGTGCCTTCGCCGCAGCCGGCGCAGGAGCCAGCGCCGCCGACATACAGATGCGTCTTCTCTTTCAGCATCATGTCGATGAGCAGGTTGTCGTTGATGTACTTGTCGTTGGAGGGGCCGATGTTCTTGAAGTAGCGGTGCGTCTTGCGCGACCAGTTCATCACGTCGTCGTTTTTCGCGATCATCTTCAGCGCGTCATCATCGCAAACCGTCACGCATTCGGCACAGCCCTTGCACTTGGACGGGTCGATGATGATGTTGAACATGCCGCCGTCGCCGAGCTTCTTCTTGTAGGCGTCGTAGTATTTCTTGGTCTTCGCCCATTCCAGCTTGAAGCGTGCCCGGTCGGCCTCGGGGACTCCCTTCATCTTTTCCTCCAACTCGGCCTCCGACAGCACTTTGCCGAGGATGGCGGTGTCGGGGCATTCGGTCACGCAATCCATGCAGCCGGTGCAGTTTTCCGGAATGTACAGCGGAATCTCGGGCGAGATGTTGCTGAAGTCGCGCAACGTCGCCGTGCCGGCCGGAATCAGCGAACGGGCCACGCTAAGGTCGGCGGGCAGATCGCGTTCGCCCCAGCCTTCTTCATAGCCGCGGATGATGCGCTCGTTGAAATCATTCACGTCGAGGACCGGGAGATTGACGAGCTTGTATTTGAGGTCAACGGTCGTGCCGTAACTATTGTTGTTGAACGGATCGCGTTCGTTGGCTTCGTTCATGGACGGGGTTGCAGTGGTCATTTTTCAGAAACTCCTATGGTTTGCCGGGCCGCTTGCGGCTTAGCAAGAGCGTTGCTAAGCCGCAAGCGGCCGGGCGGTTTAAGCCTTGATCATGGCGGCCGGGATCTCTTTGGTTTCCTTGTAGCCGCGTTTGACGCAGTTGAGATTGTCGAGCACGACGCGATCGCCGCGTTTGCCGAAGTACTTCTGGAGGGCCTTTTCGACGCCCTCGTACACCTGCTCCTCGCTCATGTTGCTGTCCTTGGAATAAGGCGTCAACTTGAGGAAGGCTCCGAGGAGAACGATGCCCTGCATACGCATCTGCAAGTCAGCCTCGGAGGCCATTTCGCGAGCGATCTTGACCATGTCGCAAAAGTAAATGCTGTAGCTGTTGTCCTTGATGAGCTGCCGTACGCTGGCCGGAATGTGCTTCCAGACGTCGGCGGGTTCCGCGTGAGGCGATTGCATGAAGATGCTGCCGCCCTTTTGCAGACCGTCGAGGGTGAGCGGATTCATCATGGCCGTCGGATCGTTGACGCACAGAAGGTCAATGTGCTCCAACTCGCTGTGCGTGTAAATGTGCGAGTCGCCGATGGTCAGATAATAGGTCGTCGGCAAGCCTTTCTTTTCGGAGCCGTACTTGGGATAGGCCTGTACGTCCTTGCCGAAAATGTTGCCGGCGATGACGGCAATGATCTTGTTGGTCGTGACGCTGCCGAACCCGCCGACGGAATGGCCGCGCATCGAGAAACCGTTCTTGGGCCTCAGATCGGGGTCTTCACCGCGCTTGAGCGCCAGCGGGTGGTCGATGCCGAGGCAGAAGAAGTGCTGGCCGTCGGGCTTTTGCATGTTCTCAATGGCAGCAATGATATCGCCGGGGCGGACATCGCGGCTGCCCAGGCCGGCGGCGGCGTGGTAGTTGCGCGGGATGCGGTCGATCTTCTCCATGCCGTTGGCGCCGCCCAGGGCATCGCAGAACGCGGCCTTGATTTCACGCGTCAGGTGGTTGCCGGTGGTGGACAGCGGATCGTCCATGCGTTCGAACACGGTGAAGGCGGTGCAGTTCTTCAGCGCGTTGACGATATGCTTGCCGGGGAACGGGCGGAATACGCACACGTTCAGGCAGCCGGCGGGGATGCCCTTGCTGCGCAGGTAATCGACGGTCACCATGGCCGTCTCCATGTAGCTGCCCATGCCGACGATGATGAATTCGGCGTCGTCGCAGCAGTACGGCTCGACGAAGCTGTAGCGTCGGCCGGTCTTTTGGTAAAAGACCTCGAAGCAATCCTCCAGAATGGCGTCGATACGATCGTAATACCAGCGTTGGGCGATCTTGCCCTTCATGTAGGAGTCTTGGTTCTGCACGACACCCGACATCATCGGGTTGGCGGGATCCATCAGGTTGATCAGCTTCTCTTTCGGGTCGCCGATATATTCCTTCATAAACGCCGGCTCGGGCAGGCGCGCGGTCTCGACGGTGTGCGTCGTGAGGAAGCCGTCCTGGATGTTAAAGAACGGCGTCTGACTGGCCTCGGCGGCGCGACGGCAGATCAGGCACAGGTCCCCGGCCTCCTGAGCATTGCGGCCGAAAAGCATGCCCCAGCCGACGTCCGCGACCGACGCGACGTCGTCATGGCCGGCATGCACGTTCAACCCCTGACTGGTCAAGGCGCGGGAGCCGATGTTCATCAACACCGGCAAGCGTTTGCCGGAGATCGTGTAGAGCACTTCCTTCATCAGGACCAGACCCTGGCCCGACGTAAAGTTGGTAACCCGCCCACCGGCGACGGCAAAGCCTTCGCACACCGTGGCCGCGGAGTGTTCGCTTTCCGGTTCAAAAAACAGAAGCGAATCGCCCCACAGGTTCTTGACGCCGTTCATGACGGCCGCGTTGAACCCCCCGCCCATGGTGGTGGAGCTGGTGATGGGGTACGCGCCCGCCGCCTGCGCGACGTGGATTTCGACATGCACCACGGCTTCGGCGCCGTCGCAAGTCGTTGGGATGCCGGGATATTGAAAACGGACCTCCTCGCCCTGTGGTTGTGGCTCGCGGGTCCGGGTCGGCTCTTTGATTACAGCACTTGCCATGCAAGTTCCTTTCCGAAGTAAAACGCTGAGGGCCTCGGGCGGGAAGGTCTACCTTCCCCTGTCCACAGTTTATGTAAACCGGCGAGAATGTGAAAGGCAACTTCCGAGAAGCGTGCCGGGGCGGACGCTGCCAGGAAGGAAACGTTCTCGGTCCGTTGAAAAATCCTGATCGACAACTCAAATTCCCCGAATTTGGAGAGTCCCGGCGGCAAAAAAGGGAGAGGGCCAATCGAAGTAGCACCAATCCAATTCTATTTGCCGTGCCACAGATAAGCAATGCGTCCTGGACGTGAGGGCGGATGGATTTACGTATACTGATTGGGGCTTGGCGCTGAAGCCGAGTAGTAAATCGCGAACTAAGTGAAATGAGCCCCCATGCCGCCGCCGAATTCCGTTGCCGCTGAACTGCCGCAGGCCGATGACGGACCGTTTGCGCGCCAGACGCTGCGTAAAGTGTTCTGGCGGTTGATCCCGTTTCTCTGCCTTTTGTACGCATTCAATATCGTGGATCGCGGCAACGCCGGGTTTGCACGCAGGCGCATGGAGGCGGACCTGGATCTGACCCCATTCTACTTCGACCTTGCTCTTGGCCTATTTTATGTCGGCTACCTGCTGTTCGAGGTCCCCAGCAACCTGTTGCTGCGCCGCATGGGCGCCCGGCTTTGGATCGGGCGGATCATGATCAGTTGGGGCATCGTTGCGTGTGCCACCATGGCGGTGACCGGCTTCTGGAGTTTCAGCGCCATCCGCGTTCTCCTGGGAATTGCCGAGGCGGGTTTTTTTCCGGGCATCATCCTGTATCTGACCTTCTGGTTCCCAGCGCGGGAACGTGCGCGCGTTACGGCCGTGTTCATGGGCGCTATTCCCCTCTCCGGCGCGCTCAGCAACCCGGTCAACGGCGCCATCATGTACTCTCTGGGTGGATATGGCGGGCTCGCCGATTGGCAGTGGCTGTTTCTCCTTGAGGGGTTCCCTTCCGTGCTACTGGGCTTTGCCGTCCTTTATTGGCTGACCAATCGGCCGGCCGAAGCGCGCTGGCTGAACGACGACGAACGCGCTTGGCTCGCCCAGCGCATGCAAGGGGAGGAGCAGACCCGCGTGCAGCATCACGGCGCCGAGCGATTGCAGGCTCTCTTTGAATGGCGCGTCTGGTACCTGATCTGTCTTTATTTCACGGTAGCGGTTGGCGCCAATGCTTCCGGCGCTTATTTGCCGACGTTGATAAGTGATCAGTTCAAAGGGGCCAACGCCCTGCAAGTCGGTTTGCTGACCGCGCTTCCTCACACATGCGCTTTTGTGGGCATGACCCTCATGAGCGCCAATTCGGACCGCACGGGGGAACGCCGGCTCCACGTTGGGTTTGCGGCGCTTTTAGCCGCTTGCGGTTGGGCAGTCTGCGCGGTATCCTCGTCGCCTGTGCTGGCGCTGGTTGGGCTGTGCATGGCGCAAACCGGCATGATGAGCATGCTACCGATGTTCTGGACCCTGCCGACGGCGTTCTTGAGTGGCGCTGCCGCGGCGGGCGGCATCGCCCTCATCAATTCGGTCGCGAACATCGGGGGCATCGTTGGCGCAATGATTCTCGGCGAATTCGGCCTCTGGTCGATGGCCGCCATCATGCTCGCCGGCGCGGTGATGGCCTTGTTCCTGCGCCGCGAAACCGATCGGAAGCCGCTTGCGGCTTAGCATGCGCGTTGTACCGCGTGAATGCTAAGCCGCAAGCGGCGAAGGAGAACCTCATGCCCGAATCGCTCTTCGATCTGACCGGCAAAGTCGCCCTCGTCTCGGGCGCCGCCAGCGGCCTGGGCCGCAGCATGGCGCTCGCGCTCGCAAACCATGGCGCGGATCTCGTGCTCGCCGACCGCAATAATCCAGGCGTCGCCGACACGGCTGCGCAGATCGGCCAACTCGGCCGGCGTGCGCTCCCGATTACGTGCGATGTGTCCGAGCCGGAATCGATTCGCGCCTTATACGTCAAACTCGATCAAACGTTTGGCCGTATCGACTTTCTTGGCAATGTGGCCGGCGACGGCATCCTCGGCAAACCCGAGGAAATCGCGGTGGAGATGCTCAAGCAGGTGTTGCAAAACTTGGTCGTCGGCCGATTCTGCATGTGCCAGGAAGCGGGCCGGCGCATGCTCAAGGCCGGCCGTGGCAGCATCGTCAACATCGGCTCCATCGCCGGCGTGAGCGCTCTGGGCCGCGGCCACATCGCCTACAGCATCGCCATGGCCGGCGTCGTGCAGATGACGCGCGAGTTGAGCACGGAATGGTCGCCGCGCGGCATTCGCGTCAACGCCATCCTGCCGGCCCAAGTCGTCAACCCCAGCCTTCGCAAGCGGATGGACGCCGACCCGAACCTCGAAGCCCAATGGCTGCGCGGCATCCCGCGCGGACGCATGGGGCAGCCGGAAGACATCCAGGGCCTCGCGGTATTCCTGGCGTCGGACGCGTCGTCGTGGATCACCGGCGCCATCATCCCGATGGACGGCGGCAACCTGGCGATGAACGCCGGGGGCACAATCGGCACCGCCGGCTAATCACGCTCGGGATTTCACAACCCATGGAAAACGAAATGCTCGCTCTGTATCGCCGCATGCTGCTCATCCGCCTGTGCGAGGAGCAACTCGCGCGCTGCCATCAGCGCGGGCTCATCCACGGCGCCTGTCATACCTATGTCGGGCAGGAGGCGATAGCGACCGGCGTCTGCGCTCACCTACGACACAACGATGTCGTCTTCAGCACCCATCGCGGGCACGGGCACGCGCTGGCCAAAGGCGTGCCGCCCGAACAACTGATGGCGGAGTTGTATGGCCGAGCGACCGGCTGCTCTCAAGGCCGCGGCGGGAGCATGCATCTTTTTTCGCCTGAAGTCGGCCTGATGGGCACGAGCGGCATTGTCGCGGTGTGCATCCTGCAAGCCGCGGGGGCAGGGTACAGCTTCAAGCTGATGAAGACTGACCAGGTCGGCGTCGCCTTCTTCGGCGACGGCGCCGTCAACAATGGCGCGTTCCACGAAGGGCTCAACCTCGCCAGCATCTGGAAGCTGCCGACGGTCTTCGTGTGCGAGAATAACCAGTTTGCCACGGAAGTGCCGTTCGAGTACTCGGCCGGCAACACAGACGTCGCGGGGCGTGCGGCATCGTATGGGTTGCCAGGAGTCCTGGTGGATGGCAACGACGTGCTGGCCGTCCAGTGCGCTGCTGGCGAGGCGATCCAGCGTGCTCGCACCGGCGGCGGCGCCACGCTGCTGGAGTGCCGCACTTACCGCACGCGTGCCCACGCCGAGGGCATGGGTGATTTCACTTATCGCACCAAGGAGGATGTCGAAGAGTGGAAGAAACGTTGCCCGATCCAGCGCTTGCGCGAACAACTGCTGACTACCAAGGCTGCGAAACCAGCAGAGCTGGACGCAATCGATGCCGAGGTTCGCAAGCAAGTGGAGGAGGCCAACGCATTCGCGGAGAAAAGCCCTTGGCCCGAACCAGCATCGGCGACGACGCATGTTTTTGCGGAGGTTGCCCAGCGTGCGGCCCCGCCCGCTCCGCCGCCATCCACCCGCACAGTTACGTTCATGCAAGCCACGCTTGAAGCGTTGACGGCGGCCATGGCACGCGACCCGAATATTTACGTATTCGGCGAAGGCATCGGCAAGCGCGGCGGCAACTTCAAGACCACCGCCGGACTCTACGAGCTCTACGGTCCCGTGCGCCTGTGCGACACACCCATCTCCGAGCGTGGCTTCGTCGGGCTGGCGTGCGGGTCGGCGATGACCGGCACACGCCCCATCGTCGATTTCATGTTTGCCGACTTCGTGCTCGACGCCATGGGCGAGATCATCAACCAGATCGCCAAGATGCAGTACATGTCGAGCGGCCGACTCAAGATGCCGATCCTCCTGCGCGGCTGCATCGGCATCGGCCATTCGGCGGCGACGCACCACTCCGGCAGCTACTACCCGATCTTTGCCCACGTCCCCGGTCTGCGCGTCGTCGTTCCCTCGACACCCTACGACGCCAAGGGACTACTCGCACACGCACTGCGCTGCCACGATCCCGTCGTCTTCCTCGAACATCGCGAGGTGTTAAACGTCAAAGGATCGGTGCCGGAGGAGGACTATGAAATCCCGTTCGGCCAGGCGGCCATCGTGCGGCCCGGTAAAGATGTGACGGTGGTCGCGCTCGCCGCGATGGTGCATCAAACCCTCAAGGTCAGTGAGGCATTGGCGAGCCAAGGCATTTCGATCGAGATCATCGATCCGCGCACGGTGGCGCCGCTAGATGTCGAAACCATCCTGACGTCGGTGCGCAAAACCGGGCGGCTGTTGATCGCCGAGGATTCCTTCGGTCCGTTCGGGCTCGGCGCCGAGATTGCGGCTCATATCGCCGACGTCGGTTTCGACGAGCTTGATGCGCCGATCCGCCGCGTACATGGCGCTCACGCCCCGACGCCGTACAGCCCGCCGCTGGAAAAGGCCGTGGTGCCCAATGCCGACCACATCGCGCAGGCGGTGCGAGAGTTAATCGCGGAGTAGGAGCGTTTATGGCCATCGAAATCCTGGTGCCTCGACTCGGCTGGAACATGGAAGAAGGCATCTTTCATGGCTGGCTCAAAGGCGATGGCGAGGCGGTGCGCGCCGGCGAGCCAATCTTCACGCTTGAGGGCGACAAGGCCGTTCAGGAGATCGAGGCAACCGACAGCGGCATCTTGCACATCACTCTCGATTGTCCAAAAAACGGCGACACCGTGCTAGTGGGCGCACTGCTCGGATCGATCCTGGCGCCCGGCGAATCACCATCCGAGCCTGAAGCGTTAGCGAAGAAGAGCGTTTCCCTCGCGAACGTCACAGGCTCGGTAGTTCAAGTCGTTCCCGCGGCCCAACCGACAACCTCCACCCGTCGAAGGCCGATCACGCCCCGCGCTAGGCGAGCGGCAAGAGAGCGTGGCGTCGAATGGTCGGGCATCGAAGGGACCGGCCGCAACGGCCGAATCCGTGAACGCGATGTTCTTGCCCAGGCAACGCCCTCGAAGCCCGCGTTCGTTTCTCCGCGGCGGCGCACCATCGCCGAGCGCATGCTGCACAGCGCGCAGTCAACCGCCGCGGTCACGCTCAACACCACGGCGGATGCGACACATCTGGTGAGCCTGCGCGATCAGTTCAAGGCCGCGAGTTCGCCGTCCCCAGGCTTCACGGATTTCTTTGTGAAGCTGGCGGCTCTAGTCCTACGGCAACATCCGCAACTCAATTCACGTTGGCAGAATGAGGGAATCGTGCTCGTCCCCGAGATCAACATCGGCATCGCCGTGGATACCGACGCCGGCTTGCTGGTGCCGGTGATCCGTGATGTTGCCGGCTTGACGTTGCGCCAGGTTGCGGCGCGGTCACGCGATCTTGCCGAGCGCGCCCGCGTTCGAACGTTGAAGCCTGACGAAATGCAAGGAGGCACGTTCACGGTCACCAATCTCGGCGCGTTCGGCATCGATGCCTTCACGCCCATCATTAACTTCCCTGAATGCGCGATCCTCGGTATCGGGCGCATCTGCAAGCAGCCGGCGGTGGTAGGGGATCAGGTCGTGCCGCGCGACATGGTGACGCTGAGCCTGACGTTTGACCACCGGATCGTGGATGGCGCGCCGGCGTCAAGGTTCCTTCAATCGCTCGTGAAGGCGGTCGAGAACCCGGCGGCGTGGTTGGTCGAATAGCCGCTTGCGGCGTAGCAGGGATTTGCTACGCCGCAAGCGGCGGGGCGCTAACTGAACAACATCCCCGCATATCCAACGACCCGGCTCGTATCGCCGCTAACGTCGGCGCTGGTCGCATAGCCGACGCGCTCGGCCTTGTGCAACCCGTTCAAGAGGCGCAGCGTTTCCAGCACGATCACCGCCGGCAAGAGGCCGCACATGCTGATCTGGTTCTCGGTCACGGTTTCATAGAGTGCTGCCGGATCGAGCCGCTCCAGCGCCGCCAAAGCGATTGCATCCAGCCGACGGTTCTCGGCATCGGTGGCGAAGTGATTCATGTCGCTGGAAATCAACAAGAGCGGCCGATCCTCGCGGTTCTTCAGCACGCTCGCAAGCCCGTATGGTCAAACAACTCAGCCGCGCTCGAAACTAAGCGGCGAACAGGCTTTTTGATTGCTTGGCGCTGGGAATCTCGGACGAAGGTTGGCCTTTCGGCCTTTGACCCTGGCTGTCGAAAATCCGGCACCGAAAATCCGGCGCTCCGTCGATGGCCATTTCTGATGTGCTATCTTTAT
>SHZY01000023.1 GCA_009692065.1 Gemmataceae bacterium | reverse complement strand
CGCAAACCGAGCTTGGAGTTCCTTAAACTGTTGTTCCAGCCTGGCGCATCCTGCGCACGGTAGCGTCCCTGCGGTCGTCATAACGCGACATGATAAGCAGTGGCCGAAAACCGGGCAAGCCGAAGCCAGCTGCCCGTGAAGGGCTACCCGGATTTACACACGGGATTTTCGTGGAAGTCAAACTTGTAGACGACGACCCCGTGGAGCCTTGGATCGAAATTGTCAGCGCGCATCGTCAGGAATCTTGAGGATGGTAGTCATGGAACGAAAAATCTGCACGAAGTGCAGCAAATGCCATACATCGACCGTGTCGTTGGCGACGCTGACCTACGATGTCGAAATCGATCACGACGGTCGCACCTATCACGTTCATGTTCCTGATCTTGTCACTCCCAAGTGTTCAAATTGTGGGCAGCTCTATTTCGACGATGAATCGAGCGAGCAAATTAGTCGTGCCCTTCGAAAATAAGCGGGGCTGCTTCAACCAGACGAGATTCGACAACGACGGCAGGAATTAGGGCTCAGTCCGCAGGAACTCGCCGACCTGTTGCGAAAAGAGGTATCGATTTTGAGTGGTTGGGAAGCCGGTGAGCTGATTCAGTCGCGGGATGCGGACCAACTCCTGCGAATTGTCTTCCAATCCCCCGAAGCACGCCAGGTACTGACTGGCAGCGGCGGCGCAACAGAAACCCAAGGATGGCGGATGCCCAACACACCCGCCACAAGACACATCGACCTGTGACCATTTCGGCCCGACCGACTCACGATTTCATTTTCATCATCGCCTTGCACACCCGCGGCGGCGACATCGGCAGGACGTCCATCCGCACGCCGACCGCGGCGTAGATCGCGTTCGCAATCGCCCCGCACGGCGGTACAATTGGCACCTCGCCGACCCCGCGCACACCGTAGGGATGGCCGGGGTCCGGCACCTCGACGATCACCGCGTCGATCATCGGCAAGTCGAGAGCCGTCGGCATGCGGTAATCGAGGAAGCTCGCATTCGCCATCACGCCCTTGTCGTTGTAGACGTACTCCTCGTTGAGCGCCCAGCCGATGCCTTGCACCGAGCCGCCCTGGATTTGGCCCTCGACATAGCTGGGATGAATCGCCTTGCCGCAGTCTTGCACGGCGGTGAAACGCAGGATGTTGACTTTGCCGGTCTCCGGATCGACTTCGACATCGACAATATTGACGGCAAACGCGCCGCCCGGCCACGGCGGATCGACGCTGGCCCGGCCGATTATCACGCTGCCATGCTTCTGCGCCTCGGCGGCGACTTCCTGGAAGGTTATCTTCTTCGCGGCATCCGACTTGGAAACGACCGCGCCGCCTTTGTACTCCAGTTCCTCCGGCTTCACTTTCCAGAGCACGGCAACCTTGTCGATCATCTGCCGCTGGATGTCTTTTCCGGCCTCAAACGCGGCCCAGCCCGTGGCGTAGGTGACGCGACTGCCGCCGGTGACGTCGGTGTAGCCGACGGAGTCGGTGTCGGCGACGGAGGGCTTGACGTCTTCCGCGCGGATGCCGAGCGTTTCAGCCAGTTGCATGGCGATGGACGTGCGCGTGCCGCCGATGTCGGTGGAGCCTTCGACCATGCTGACCGAGCCGTCGCCGTTGACGCTTGCGCTGACGCTCGACTTGAGGCCGATGTTGAACCAGAAGCCGGCGGCGACTCCGCGGCCGCGAGGGAAGGCGGGGTTCGTCCCTTGCGTCAACGGCGCCTTGTAGTGCGGATGGTTCTTGGCGGCTTGCAGGGTTTCCACACCGCCGATGCGTGGGAACACCGGGCCGTCGGCGCGGCGGCTGCCTTCCTTCGAGGAATTCTTGATACGGAATTCGAGCGGGTCGATCTTGAGCTTCTCGCAAATCTCATCGACGACCGTCTCCATCGCCATGGCAGCGTTGGTCGCACCGGGAGCGCGATAGGCCGAGGTCGCGGGTTTATTGACGCAAACGTCGTAGCCGTCGATCAAGAGGTTCGGGATGTCGTAGCAGGAGAAGATGCAAACGCAGCCGGCCCAGATCGGCGAGCCGGGGAACGCGCCGGCTTCATAAGCGAGATAGGCATGGGCGGCGGTGATCTTGCCATTCGCATCGGCGCCGACCTTGACTTTGATGAACGACCCCGGCGTCGGGCCGGTCGCTTCAAAGCAGGCGGCGCGATCCATCAGCACCTTGACTGGCTTGCCCGTCTTCTTGCTCAGCACCGCGGCCACCGGCTCCAGATAGACGCGAATCTTGCCACCGAAACCGCCGCCGATCTCCATCGGCACCACCTTGACCTTGGCGATTGGCATCTGCAATAGCTCCGCAACCTGGGCCCGCACCGTGAACGCCCCTTGCGTCGAGCACCAGATCGTCAGCGCGCCATCCGCGTTCCAAAGGGCAGACGCGTTGTGCGGCTCGATGTAGCCCTGATGAACAGTCGCGGTGTTGAACGATTTCTCGATGACGATCCTCGCGTCGGCAAATCCCTTGTCCGGATCGCCCAGCTTGTATTGCAGGTGCTTGGCGATGTTCGTCGGTTTCTTCTCCGCCGGGCCGGCCATCGATTCGGTGACGAGGTCGTCGTGCAGGATCGGGGCGCCGGGCTGCATCGCCTTGACGACCTCGGTGACGCTTGGCAGCACTTCATACTCGACTTGAATGAGCTTGCACGCTTCCTCGGCAATGTGCCCGTTGGCGGCGGCGACGGCAGCGACGGCTTGGCCCTTGTAAAAGACCTTGTCGCGCGCCAGGCAATTGCTGCTCAAATCGCGCAGCTTGATTGCCCCTTCGCCGAGGTTGGCCATGCGGTCGCCTGGATCGGGAAAGTCCGCGGAGGTGATGACCGCCTCAACGCCCGGCAGCGCGAGCGCCTTCGACACATCGATCTTTTTGATCTTCGCATGCGCGTGCGGGCTGCGCAAGATTCGCCCGTGCAACAGCCCCGCGGCCTGGAAGTCCGCGCCGTACTGCGCGCGGCCCGTGACTTTATCGACGCCATCGTGACGGATCGGCCGCGTGCCGATCACCGAATAAATTTGGCTCATGAGTTGGCTCCTTTGGGGATTGATATAAGGAGAAAGCAAGAACGAGAGAAGGGGGCAGTCCTGACGATGCGTTGTTGCGCAATCGATCAACCCACGGCAATATCGCAAGAGGAGAACGCGGGCGGGATCAACCCACCGGCTCGTAGGTTTATTCACCTAATGAGCGGTCGTTATTTCTTTCTCAACAATCCGATTCCCGTGCATTCCCTGGCGTTGTGCCTGCCGATGACGCCGACGATGGTGGCGCCGTCGCCGGCCAGAAGTATGGGGCCGTTGCCTCCGGTCTTGTCGCCGATCCACTGGGTTGAATAGGAGTCGGTCGGGTCGAGGCCGTCTCCCTTGACGCGCATGAAGGTGACGGAAAAGCCGTTGATGATCAGGCCGGCCTTGACGTTGAGGGCGCCGACGGCATAGCCCGGCTTGGCCTTGACCAGCACCGGCTTGGTAAAATCGGCCCCGAAGCGTCGGCCGGCAACTTCGCCGTTGGGCGTCCCGTAGATCGGCTGGACGGCTCGTACCATGTCCACGTTGAAGGCCTCGCTAAGGCCCAATTCGAAGCCGATCAGCCGGCCGCCGGCGGGGGCCTCGTCCCTGAACGTCTGGTTGTTGGCGGCGCCGAGGATCTGGGTCTGTTTTTCCTTCGGCCCCAGGTCTTCGGCGACTGGCTCGACCGGTTTTCCGTCCTTGGGTGGATCGCCGTCTTTGGCGACTACCTCATTGGAATCGCTGATGGCCTTCGCAATCAGGCCGATGATCCCACACATGAAAAGCATCACCAGGATGCCGCCGCCCACGCCGGCGAAGATCCAGAGGGCGACGGGGCTCAGCCCTTTTTGCGCCTTCTTGTTTCGCGACGAAGACTGGTCGTCGTCTTCTTCAACTTCGTCCTCGTCCTCATCGTCGTCGCGGCCGCGACGCCGGCGTAATTTGACGGGCTTCTTGTGTCGATCGATGAGCGCCCAACGGAGCAATCCGCCCAGCAGGCTGGCAACCAGGGCGCATGAAATGACCAGCAGGAGCCAAAGAAGTCTGTCCATCTTGGGGTTACCTCAATCGCAGCTCGTGGAGTGTGCACACGCCGAGAGAATCCTTGGAGGCCCGGGTTGAATCGAAGCTTTTTCAAATGTAACAATGCCCTTTTTCGTGTCAAACAAAAATCAGGGTTTGGTTGCCATTGCGATTGGATCGGTACAAGATTCGGCAGACGGCCGGATGGCCATGAATTGAAATGAACCGAGCCTTCGTACCAGCGCGGCGTTTTTTGGCCGCCGCGCTGGCGTTCGGAGGTTGAATGGGGCGGTATTACTTCGCGGCCGTCACCGCTTCGGCCAGTTCGACGACTTCGCCCGAGCCTTCGAAGATGAGCTTCTTCTCGCCGGCGACTTCGCCCACGCGGACCGAGATGATCGTCTTGCCGATGAAGGTGCCGCGCAGCAGGTCCTCGGCGAGCTGGTCTTCGAGCAGGTTCTCGATCGCCCGGCGGAGCGGGCGGGCGCCGAATTCGAGGCTCGTGCCCTTTTCGATGACGAAATCCTTGGCCTCGTCGCTCAATTCGAGGGCAAAGCCCTTTTCCTTCAAGCGTTTGCGGACCTTGGCAAGTTCGATGTCCACGATCTCCTTGAGATCGTTCTTCACGAGGCTGCGGAAGACGATGATGTCGTCGAGCCGGCCGAGGAACTCTGGCCGAAACGTCTTTTCCATCTCCTGCTTGAGCGTATTCTTCATCTTTTCGTAGGTCGTCTCGGCATCGCGCTTGCCGAACGGGTTCAGCGATGCTTTACCCGCGATTTCCTGGGCGCCGATGTTGGTGGTCAGGATGATGATCGTATTCTTGAAATCGACGGTGCGGCCAACGTTGTCGGTGAGCCGGCCTTCTTCGAAGATCTGGAGCAAGATGTTCCAGACATCGGGATGGGCCTTCTCGATTTCATCCATGAGGACGACGCTGTAAGGCCGGCGGCGGATCTTCTCGGTCAGCTGGCCGCCTTCTTCGTAGCCGATGTAGCCGGGAGGAGCGCCGGTGAGTCGGCTGACGTTGTGTTTTTCCATGTACTCGGACATGTCGAGCGAGACGAGGGCGTTTTCGTCGCCGAACATGAACTGGGCGAGCCGTTTCGCCAGCAACGTCTTGCCGACGCCGGTCGGGCCGGCGAAGATGAAGCAGCCGATGGGGCGCTTGGGATCCTTCATGCCCGCGCGACTTTTGCGGACGACCTTCGCGATGGCCGTGATCGCCTCGTGCTGGCTGATGACGGTCTTGTGCAGCTCGTCTTCCATCGCCAGCAGACGCTGGGTCTCGTCGGTGCTGATGCGCGTCAAGGGCACGCCGGTCATCTTGTTGACGACCTCGCGGATGACCTCGGCATCGACGACGCCGTCGATCTCCTTGGCCTTGTCGCGCCATTCCTTGGTGATGCCGTCCTTCTTTTTCTTGAGCTTGTCGGCCGCGTCGCGCAGGTCGGCGGCCTTCTCGAAGTCCTGCTCAGCGACCGCGGCTTCCTTGTCCTGGTTCATCTTCTCTATCTGTGAGTCGAGTTCCTTGAGATCGGGCGGCCGGGTCATCGCACGCAGCCGAACGCGCGCGCCCGATTCGTCGATCACGTCAATCGCCTTGTCAGGCAGGCAGCGACCGGTGATGTAACGATCTGACAGCTCAACGGCTTCCTCGAGCGCGTCGTCCCGAATCTGCACGCGATGATGGGCTTCGTAGCGGTCGCGCAGACCCTTGAGGATTTCGACGGCTTCTTCCTTCGAGGGCGGGTTGACGATAATCTGCTGGAAGCGGCGTTCGAGGGCGCCGTCCTTTTCGATGTACTTGCGGTATTCATCGAGCGTGGTGGCACCGATGCACTGGATTTCGCCACGCGCGAGGGCGGGCTTGAGGACGTTGGAGGCGTCGATCGCACCTTCCGCGCCGCCGGCGCCGACCAGGGTGTGCAATTCATCGATGAACAGGATCGTATTCTTGACCCGGCGGACCTCGTTCATGACGGCCTTGATGCGTTCCTCGAACTGGCCGCGGTACTTGGTGCCGGCTACCATCATGGCGAGATCGAGGACGACGATGCGGCGATCGCGCAGAAGTTCGGGGACGCTGCCGTCGACGATCATCTGGGCGAGGCCTTCGACGATGGCGGTCTTGCCGACGCCGGCTTCGCCGAGGAGGACGGGGTTATTCTTGGTGCGTCGGCTCAGGATCTGGATGACGCGTTCGATTTCGTTATGCCGGCCGATGACGGGATCGAGCTTGCCCTGGCGCGCGAGCTCGGTGAGATCGCGTCCAAAGGAATCGAGGGCCGGGGTTTTGGATTTGGTCTTGCTTGCGGTGCGTTCGCTGCCGCCGCCACCGCCACCGCCGCCACCGCCACCGCCTGATTCACTGGATTCCATGTTATGCCCCAACAGGTTGAGTACTTCTTCTCTGACGTCCTCTAACTTGAGCCCGAGGTTCATGAGCACCTGGGCCGCCACGCCTTCCTGTTCGCGCAGCAAGCCGAGCAGGAGGTGCTCGGTTCCGACATAGTTATGGTTGAGATTGCGGGCCTCCTCGATGGAGTATTCGATGACCTTTTTGGCCCGCGGCGTCTGGGGGAGTTTCCCCATCGTGACCATGTCGGGCCCCGCCTGGACAATCTTTTCGACTTCCAGGCGGATCTTGCGTAGGTCAATGTCGAGATTTTTCAAGACATTGGCGGCAACGCCGGTCCCCTCCTTGACCAAGCCTAACAGGATGTGTTCGGTCCCGATGTATTCATGGTTGAAGCGCTGCGCCTCTTGGTTGGCGAGCTGCATCACCTTGCGGGCTCGGTCGGTGAATCGTTCGTACATTGGCCAATCACTCTCCGCCATGGTTGGACCGTTTCGTGTGAAGGGAAGGCGATTCCACGTCGTGTGGGTTACGGTTCCGATCGCGACATTGGTGCAGCCACAAAGCTGGTCTGTAGGAGCATTCTATGGTGGGGAAAAAAACAAATCAAGGCGAGGGGGAAATGGGCAAATGGGCAGTTTGGTTTCAAAAACGAGCCGCGACCGTCAGGAAGCGGTGCGGGGCATCGATCCTACGCTCCCTGACGGCCGCGGCTCGTTTCAGCAAATCCCCTTTTTCTCAACATTTCACTGGCGAAAGGAACGCGGATACGATGAAATGATCCGCAACCAAGCAATCAACTGGAGTCCCTCTCATGATCATGAAATCGTTTTTCGCCGCCAGCCTCGCCACCATACTGCTGGCAAGTGTCCTACCGGTCCACGCACAGCAACTAGGCAAGGTGCAGATTAAGAAAACCAAGGACGCCCTCGAATTTTCCATCGACGACGATCTGGTGACGCGCTATCTAATCGGCGCCGACCGGCCCAAGCCGATCTTTTGGCCCGTCAATGCCCCTGGCGGCGTGCCGTTGACACGGTCCTGGCCCATGGAAAAAGCCCAGCCCGGTGAAGCCATCGACCATCCGCATCAGCAATCTGCGTGGTTTTGCCACGGCGACCTCATTCCCGAAGGCATCGAACTTCCAACCAAGATCAAAGGTGTGGCCGGCGTCGATTTCTGGTCGATCGCCAAGGGGCATGGCAAAATGGTCGTTACCGCCGTCGGCGACCCGAAAAATGCGCCGGGCCATGGGTCGGTCGTCACCAAAAACGAATGGAGTACGGCCGAGGGGACCAAGATCATGGATGAAACACGCGCCATTCATCTGTACGCCACCGGCAAGGCCCGCCTGATCGTCGTCCAGTGCGACCTGCACGCCACTGTCTGCAATCTCACCTTCGGCGACACCAAGGAAGGCGCCTTCGGCATTCGCATCAACGACGTCATCAACGCGGGCAAGACGGGCAAAGGCAAGATTCAGAATGCCGAGGGTAAGATCGGCGAAAAGGAATGCTGGGGCCAAGTGTCCGCCTGGTGCGATTACTCCGGCCCCGTCGGCGGCAAAGAGGTCGGCTTGACCGTGCTCGTCGATCCGAAGAACCCGCACCCCACCTGCTGGCACGTCCGCGGCTACGGTCTGATGGCGGCGAACCCCTTTGGCCGCGATAAGCACGCCAAGTTCCCGGCCGTGAAGGGCAACAACGAGCTGGTGCGACTGAAGAAGGGGGAACACCTGGTATTGCGCTACGGCATGCTGCTGCACGAAGGCGACGCCGTCAGCGGGCAGGTCGAGGGATACTACCAGCGGTTCGTGAAGTTGCGTGACAAGTAGTAATTCCTATATTCGTTTAGCGCCCGCGCGGTGCCATGCGGGCGCTAAACGAAGATCCGAGGCGCAATTGCTTCCAACATTCACGATTCGTAGGATAAAATCATGAATACCCAGAAAACCCCTGCCGACCAGGAACCCGCTTACCGCCCCCTGGCCCTTGGCGTCGCCATCGCCGCCGGCGTCCTCGCCGTGCTACTGCGCATCGTACCGCACCCGACGAACTTTTCATCAGTCGGCGCTTGCAGCCTGTTCGGCGGCGCCCGTGTCAAGGCGTGGTACGCCTATCTGCTGCCACTCGGCGTCATGGTGGTCAGCGATCTTTGCCTATGGGTGCTCTCCGGCTTTGATTTCAATTACTCGCTCGGCCATCCATCGCGCGTCTTTGTGTATGCGAGCTTTATGATCTACGTGTGGGTCGGGCGCTGGCTCTCCGACAAGAGTTCGATCGGAGCGGTCTGCCTGGCCGGCACGCTGGGAGGCTTGCAGTTCTTCTTCGTGACCAACTTCTGCGAATGGTTGTTTCAGCCGATGTATTACGATTTGATCCAGGATCAATTCCGCTATTCGCGCGATCTGGGCGGCCTGGCGACGTGTTTTGGAGCCGCGCTGCCGTTCTACCAGGGGGAGACGGCGTTCAGCGCCCATCCCTTCGCAGTGCTGGGCGACTTCAGGCTCACAATCGTCTGGACCATTCTCGGCGACATCGTGTTCACAACCGGCTACCTGGCGCTCCACGCCAAACTGCTTCAGCGCGCTGCCTCGCCTGAAAAAATCCCTGTGCAGACTACGAACGCTTGAGGTCCCGCCATGAAATTCGCCGCCATCATCGAATACAACCAGGACAAGGCGAAGATCGCCGAGATCCGGCCCACGCATCGCCAATACCTGGCAACGTTGAAAGCAAACGGCCAGCTTGCCGCGTCCGGTCCGTTCACCGACGACTACGGCGCGCTCATCGTTTACGAAGCTGCCACCAAGGAAGAAGCGGAAGGGTTTCTCAAGGCCGACCCGTTCAACGCGGCCGGCATCTTCGTGAAATATGTGATTCGACCGTGGAACACGGTGATTGCGAATCGCGAGTTGTTTCCGGCTTAGGTCTTCGTTTAGCGCCCGCATGGCGCCGAACGGGCGTTAAGCGAAGATGGACTAAATCATCAATCCCACCAACACGTCATAACCCGCATGCGCCCCGACCACGATGCCGAAGCCTCGCGCATGATAGAGCCAGGCAAAGTACAAACCGGCAAACGTACGGAACGCCAGTACGTAAACGTTGAATGGATCGCCGTTCGGCCCCAGGTGGTGCGCGCCGGCGAAAAGCAGTGCCGACGCGAAGGCGGCCAGCGTGATCGGCAGCAGTGACGCGCTCTCGTCAGTCCACGCAAAGAGTCGCAAGAAACCCGCGAACAGCAGCAGGCGAAAGAGGGCTTCCTCGTAGATGCCCGCGCCACAAAAGCTCACGATCCGCAGCCAAACGAATTTCGGGTCATCCACGTTATTTTCAGCACTCATCTCCAGAATCGCAATACGTTGGCTAGGATGGCCAAGAACGTCATCGGCCCGCAGGAGCACATGCCACAAGCCCTGGCTTAGCGCCAGCAACAGTAAAGCATACGCGGCACTTTCGCCGATCATGCCGACCCAGACGCCGACCTTATCGCTCGGCCGATCCTGCCGTCGCACGAGTCCCCACAACATGAGGCCCAACACAAGCAAACAAGGCGCCCCGTAAACCGGCGAGACGCCGATCTCCGCCAACGCAGCGCGCAGCCACGCATCAGCACCGTTGCGAGCGGCATTGCCCGTGATGTACAAGCCAATCTCGTAGATTGCCAGCAGCGGCAAGACGAAGAGCACGCACGCCCAGGGATGCTTGGTCGCGGACCAGTAGTTGTCAGTTTCAAGTTGCATGAGAGTGGTCGATACCCAAAAGGCGAATCACGAAAACACGAAACAAGCAAGCAAAGACGGGGGATTCAAGTATCCAATTCTTTTTCCTTTTCGTGATGCCGTCCTTTCGTGTTTTCGTGATTCGTCTTTTTGGTTGCGGCTCGGCCGCGTTACATCCATTGCGGATGCCGCTTGCCCAGCATCGCCTGTCGTTCCTCGGCTTTGAGGCCGCGGACGATGCTGCGATCCTTCTGCTCGCAGAGATCAAGGACAATCGGCCACTCGATCGCTTGCCCCTGAGCATCGGCGATCAAATGAACGATGGGCCGATCCGGATGCGTTAGGCCAATCTCGCCCGGATGGGTGGCGATGACCCGGGCGACAGCGCCGTCATTCAGTTCGACCATGGAGCCGACGGGATAGAACGACAGCAGCAGCAATCGCTCCGCCGACGGCTTGTGCAGGTAATCGCGTTCGGCCAGCAGCAGTGTCTCGGTCAAGGCGGTGCGCGTATCGAAAGCGGGGCGATGCGGGCGCTGCGTGCACAGGGCGGCATAGACATCGCAGACGGCCAGCAACTGCACGAACGGCGCCAGGTGGATTTCCTGCTGTCCGAGCGGGTAGCCGGTGCCGTCGTTGCGCTCGTGATGACAAGCCGCCGCCTCGATGGTCCAGCCGCCCCCGGGCCAAAGTGGCAGCAGCATAGCTTCGGCGATGACGACGTGTTTCTCGATCAGCCGGCGCTGCTCGCTGTCGAGCGGGCCTTCGGTCAGCAGCAAATCGGCGGGAACGCGCGTCATGCCAACGTCGTGGACGAGGGCCACCATCACCGCGAGTTGGGCCTGGGCCTGCCATTCCGAGCAGTCAAATATCAGGCGAGCGAGCACCTGGGCGACCGTCAAGCTGTGAGCGGCAGCAAAGCGTGAGGGGTCGGTGGGCGCAGCGTACAAGAATCGCAGCGGCTGGGCGCCACGCGCCTCGTCAAGGATTAGGTCGGCAAGTCCTTGTAGCGGCGTCAGGCTGACTGGTTGCTTCGACGCCAGCGCACGCAGATAATCGGCCAACTCGTCGATCCGCGCCGCCTGGTGCTTACGCTGGGCGAGATTGCTGTGCAGTCGGCTCACCCGCTCCTCGACCTCGGCCAGCACAACTTCAAGCCCGTCGCACATGCGCAACTGCGCGCTGACCGACGCCGGCATCGCCTGTATCGTTCGCAGAATCACCTCGATCATCGCCATGCCTTCGCGATGCCAAAGGGCGATTGCGTCCGCCTCGTCGGCCTGCTGAAATTCCGCGTCGTCGGCAATCGTTCGCAGGGACTGCAACATCTCGCGTCCTTGCCGCAACAGTCGGATGCCGCGGGCGGTCAGGCGGAAGGACGCCAGCGCCGCCTGGACCGGGCTCGGATCGGCATGACGGAGCGCGCTCTCGAGCATGGCATTGTGCAGCGAGCCGCGCTCGACCTTGGCCTCGATGGCGCGGACTGGGTCTGCGGTCGCCGGCACCGCAGGTTCACTCAAACGCGTCCGCAGCGCGGCAATCTTCTGCAAGAGTTCCTTCGTATCGGTCATGGCATCGGCCCCCGAAAACGCGGTACGAAACACGCAACTTGACATGTCGGCACAGTTCCTCTTGATGTCATCGGCGTTTTCCGGAACGCACTTGATCGGAACCGCCCGCACAATCCGCAGACTCCACGCGAGCTTGCCCTGCTTTCGCCGAGCGCCTCGCTTGGCTTGTTCTTCGCGAAATACCTAAAATGACTCTCCCCTCTCCCTCCGGGAGAGGGGCCGGGGGCGAGGGTGCCTGGCCTCCGCATAAATTCGCGTGCCCAGCACCCTCACCCCTAACCCCTCTCCCGGAGGGAGAGGGGAACCAGGAGTGGTCCATGTCCGCGGAAAAACTGAAGGTCCTGATTGTCGATGACGAAGTCGCCCTCGCCGAGACGATGGCGGAGGCGCTCGAACGCGCCGGCTACGACGTCGTTGCCGCCCACTCCGGCGCCGAAGGACTGCGCGTCCTCGAACGCCAGGAGCCGGGCGTCATCCTCACCGATCTCAAGATGGAAGGCATGGACGGTCTGACCCTGCTCCGCCAGGCCAAGAGCGAATTTCCCGACGTGGAGGTCGTCGTCATCACCGGCCACGGCGATGTGCAGACCGCGGTCGAAGCGATGCGCGCCGGCGCGGGCAACTACGTGCAGAAGCCGGTCGGCCTTGAAGAACTCCGCACCATGGTCGACAAGGCGGCCGAACGCTTCCGCCTTACCCAGGACAACCGCCAGCTCAAACAACAACTCGACGAGAAGTTCGGCTTCGAGGGGCTCGTCGGCAACAGCCCCAAGTTCCTCGACGTCATCAACCGCGTCAAAAGCATCGCTCCGACCTCCGCCACCGTCCTCATTCAGGGGGAGACCGGCACCGGTAAGGAACTCATCGCCAAGGCCATCCACAACAACAGCCCGCGCAAGTCCAAACACTTCGTGCCGATGAACTGCACGGCCATCAATGAGAACCTCTTGGAGGACGAGTTGTTCGGCCATGAGCCCCACTCGTTCACCGGGGCCGACAAGCTGCGCAAAGGGCGCTTCGAATACGCCAACGGCGGCACGCTCTTCCTCGACGAGATCGGCGACATGCCGCTCAACCTGCAAGCGAAGCTGCTGCGCGTCCTGGAAAACCAGGAGGTGACGCGGATCGGGTCCAACGAGCCGATCAAAGTCAACGTGCGGCTTATCTCGGCAACGCATCGCGATCTGGAAGCCGCCGTCGCCGCAGGGACCTTCCGCGAGGATTTGTACTATCGACTCAAGGTTGTCACGATCAAGCTGCCACCCGTGCGCGAGCGCCGGATCGATATTCCGCTCCTGGCCGCCCATTTCATCAAGGAATCGAATCAACGGCACATCAAGAAAGTGACCGGCATCGCGGAACCCTTGCGCAAGTTGATTGAGGCATATGAATGGAAGGGAAACGTCCGCGAGCTCCGCAACGCCATCGACAGCATGGTGGTGCTCGATCTGGACGGCCAGCTCAATCTCAACGATGTCGAGGAAGGCAGCCCGCTCAAGCGAGGCCAAACGCGTGCGGCCGGCCCCGACAATCTCGTCGGCAGACCGTTAAGCGAGATCGAACGCTACTACAGCGAAAGGACTCTCGAGCAAACCGAAGGCAATCGCGAAGAGGCCGCCCGCATCCTCGGCATCGGCGAGCGCACCCTCTACCGCATGATCCAGGATTGGAAGCTACAGGACCGTATCAAACAGGCCCTGGCGGATGCCAATGGAGATTTCGAAGCTGCGGCAAAATCGTTAAACATGAAGACGCCCACACTGCATCGCAAGATGAAGAAATGGGGGCTGGTAACCTGAGTCCAGCGTGCTCAGGGGTGTGCCTCCCGATTTTGGCAGCCCAAAAAAAAAAATCCTTTGGCCACGGATTGAACACGGAAGAAACACGGAAAAGAGAAGAAGGATAGGCAAGAGTGACGCAAACCAATTCTGGCCTTCTTTCCGTGTTTCTTCCGTGGCTAATTTTTCCTCTCAACACCGGTGCCACAGTGCTCCGATCTCTTGCCAAAATCGGGAGGGGCACCCCGCGCTCAGGATGCGTGCCAGGAACGCACCATGCAGCCAGCGGTTGTGGAGAAGCTTGGACTTGAGAGTCCCTTGCATTCTGCGCCAGGATCGGCATTACAGATCGTCTGAACTGAGCAAATCCTGGGAGCCATGGCGCACGCGCAGGATGTAGACGGTATCGCCCTGAATCTTGAATAGGATGCGGTATTGATGGTGTCTCTTGCCTGCGAGGCGTTGGCGAATTCCAGGATACCATTCGCTCTCAGGAGCGAGGCCCCATTGTTCCGGATCGTCCGACAGGGACCTGATTACTGCCATGAGTTTGACGTACCATCCGATGGCGCCTCGAATCGAACGCCGGGCGCGCCATGCAAGGGCCTCATCGATTTCGCTTTTTGCCGTCGCGGTGATCTCGACCAGATAGGCCATGGCATCACTTGGTCTTGGAAGTCAGCTTGTGTTTCCGCGCCAGCTTTTCCAGCACCTCGATTGCAGGCTCGGTGCGTCCGGCCTCGACGTCGTCAAGGCTTTTGCGGAGAAATTCCTTCATCTCTGCCCGCTCAGCCAACTCGAGCAATCGCTGATAACTTGCGGCATCTTGCACGACCATTTCGGCCTTGCCATTGATGGTCAAGACGACGGGATGTCCGGTCTTCTTCATCTGCGTCATAAACTTGGCAGTCTTACGCTTGAAATCGCTCAACGAATGGATGTCGTTCGAAAGATCAATCATGATTCGCATCTCCGCATTAAACTTGCACCAAATGTGATGTTAGCAAATCGCCGCGGTTTTTGCAAAGGCATTCTTGTTGCCAACCATTGCGTCATTGCGGTTGGGGTTCATATGAATAACAACATGATCCAGAGAATCCTCGACAAAGCCGTGGCCGGTGAACGCCTCACGCTTGATGAGGGCGTTGCGCTCTTCGATTGCAAGGACCTGAACGCCCTGGGCCGCGCGGCCGATGCTGTCACGCGCCGGCTGCATCCGGAGCCGATTCGCACTTACAATATCGATCGCAACATCAACTACACCAATGTCTGTGCGGCCGTGTGCGACTTCTGCGCGTTTTTTCGCAAGACAGGCGATGCCGACGCTTATGTGTTGTCTCGCGAGGAATTGTACAAGAAAATCGAGGAGACGATCGCGCTCGGCGGCGATCAGGCCCTCTTGCAAGGCGGCAATCATCCGTCGCTCAAGCTCGAATGGTACGAGGATTTGTTGCGCGATCTGAAGTCGCATTTTCCGAAGTTCAATCTGCACGCCTTCAGCGCGCCGGAAATCTGGAACTTCGTCAAGATCAACAAATTGCCCCTGCGCGAGGTGCTGACGCGATTGAAAGCGGCCGGCATGGGGAGCTTGCCCGGCGGCGGCGGTGAGATCCTCGTCGATCGCGTGCGCAAGGCAATTACCACCAACAAGTGCCTGACCGACGAATGGCTCGATGTCCATCGCGTCTGGCATCAGCTCGGCGGCCGGTCCACCTGCACCATGATGTTCGGCCACGTCGAGACCCTGGCGGAGCGCATCGAGCATCTCGACCGTTTGCGCCAACTGCAAGACGAGACGCACGGCTTCACCGCGTTCATCTGCTGGACGCTCCAGTCGGAGCGCACCGAGATGAGCCATATTCCGCCCACCGGTTCATTCGAGTATCTGCGCACGCAGGCGATCGCGAGGCTCTATCTCGACAACATTCCGAACATCCAATCATCGTGGGTGACGCAGGGGTTGAAAGTGGGTCAACTCGCCTTGATGTTCGGCGCCAACGACATGGGCAGCTTGATGATCGAGGAGAACGTGGTCGCCTCGGCGGGGACCGTTCACTATCTGACGCTGGAGCAAATCAAGAATGCGATCCGTGAGCTGGGATATGTGCCACGGCAGCGGAATGTGTTTTATGAGTATGGGGATGAGCCGTTTGCGGCGTAGCAGGGCCTGCTAAGCCGCAAGCGGCTACTGTTTCAACATGCCGACTTTCTTCGCATACGAAAAAATCCCGCCCGCGTCGATGATCGGCGTCACTTCACCGAGCGGCTTCAGTTTCCATTTCTCGCCCGTGGTCACGTTGGTCAGTAATCCGGCGGCGACGTCGAGATTCAATTCATCGCCAGTGCAAATCTGCTCGCAAAGCCGATCGGGCGTTTCGAACGGGATAACATAGCCGCCGTTGACGGAGTTGCGGAAGAAAATGCGGGCGTAAAACTCGGCGACGACGCACTTGATGCCGGCGGCGTCGAGCGCGATCGGGGCATGTTCGCGCGATGAGCCGCAGCCGAAGTTCTTGCCGCCGATGATGATCTGGTAATCGGAGAGGAACTCGTCCTTCGTGTGAAATGGCACGTGCCCCTTCGGCAGACCGGATTGTGCCGGCGGCACGCTGGAGAGGGCGTACTTGCCGAACATCTTGTACTCTTCCGGCAGCGATGGATTGTAGGTGAGATACTGCGCCGGGATGATCTGGTCGGTATCGACGTTATCGCCGAGAACGTAGGCCTTGCCGGTGATGGTGGTTTGCATGGTAGTGGGTCTCGTCGATCGGGTGGTATTTGTTTACGTTTAGCGTTCACATGGCGCCATGCGAACGCTAAACGTAAACGGCGATGGGTTATTGCAAACAATCGCGCGGATCCGCAATCGTCCCCGCCAGCGCGCTCGCCGCCACGGTCAGGGGACTAGCCAGGAACACCTTCGCCTCCTTGTGTCCCATGCGGCCTGGGAAGTTGCGATTGGTGGTGCTGATGCAACTGATCGGCGTGTTAAGTCGGCCGAAGGTGTCGCTGGGGCCGCCGAGACAGGCCGCACACGACGGCTCACCGATCTTGGCGCCGGCGGCGAGGAAAATCTGTTCGAGCGTTTGGCCATTGATCGATTCGAGCTTCAAGCCCTTGGCGATCTCGCTGGTGGCGGGGACGATAAAAGTGTCGATCTTGACGCTGTGGCCGTTGAGGATCCGGGCAGCGGCGCGGAAGTCGGTCATCTTGCCACCGGTACACGAGCCGATGTAAGCGCGGTCCAGTTTCGTTCCCTTCACTTCGGAGACCGTCGCCTTGTTGTCCGGGCTGTGCGGCTTGGCGATCACCGGTTCCAGCTTGCTCACGTCGTAGACCTTCTCGAAACAGAACTTGGCGCCAGCATCGGAGTTGACGACCTGGTACGGCTTCTTCGACTTGTTGCGGGCATTGACATAATCAAGCGTCACTTGATCCGGAGCGATGACGCCGTTCTTGCCGCCGGCTTCGATGACCATGTTGCACAGGGTCATGCGCTCTTCGATGTTGAGGGCGAAGACGCCGTCGCCGTCGAATTCCATCGCCTTGTAGGTGGCGCCGTCGCAGCCGATGTCGCCGATGACCGCGAGGATCAAGTCCTTGGCCATGAGGTAGGGCGGCAGGTCGCCGTGAAAGACGAAACGCATGGTGGGCGGCACTTTCAGCCAGAGCTTGCCGGTGCCGAGCACGAAGCCGGCGTCGGTGTTGCCGATGCCGGTCGCAAATTCGCCGAATGCGCCCGCGGTGCAGGTATGGCTATCGGTGCCGAACAGTACCTCGCCGGGACGCGTGTGGCCTTCTTCCGGCAAGGCGATGTGGCATACGCCCTTGTACTTATCGGTGCCGACGTCGTAGTAGTAGGGGAGGTTTTGTTCCTTGACGAATTGCCGCAGCGTATCGACATTGCGGTTGGCCATCTTGTCTTCGGTGAAGATGTAGTGATCGGGGATGATGACGACTTTCTCGCGGTCCCAGACCTTGGCGCCGTTGCCGAAGTGATGCTTGAAGACGCCGATGGTGCCTGGACCGCACACGTCGTGGGTCATGAGGATGTCGGTATCGACCCAGATGTTGTCGCCGGGTTCAACGCTGGCTTTATCGGCATGGCGGGCGAGGATTTTCTCGGTCATCGTCATCGCAGGCATGGAGAAGGCCTCATCGCGGTGGGTTTTTGGGGCAACCATTTAATATATGCGCGGGCGGTCACGGCGTCTTCCAGTCGGCTTGCTTGGTGGTGCCCTTGAACTGGCTCTCGTAGACGGCAATGCGGGCGGCGTTTTGCAAGATTGGCGCCGCGGCGTCCAGTTCGGTGCGCTGGTAGCCCGCGTTCTCCAGGATGGTCCGCGCGACTTGTTGCGGATTGGGGCGTGCCAGCGGCTTCGTATGTTTCGGATATTGCTTCTCGTAATAGGCCAGCTCGGCGACCCGCACGGGATCAGCGTCGCGCGAATTGACGCTATTGCCGATCGGGAAGTCGATTGGCCTCAAACGCTCCGGCTGACGGACCTCATCACTGATGACCGATTCACGTTCGGAAATCATCCGGCCCATTTCGTTGGCGAGGACGGCAGCCAACTGCCCATCGGTCTGGCATTGCCGAACTAGCCCCTCGCTAATGAAGATCTGGTTGGCGCCGACGTGGAAGACTTCCGGATCGTTGGACCCGATGGCAAGCACGTAGGGTTTCAGCCCGAACTTGAGGTTGTCATTGATGAGTTTGTCCTTGATCAACAGGACGCGGTTGGAGGCATCCTGCGACGCCGGCGGATAATTGACGCGTGTCGGCGCCGCCTTGCGTGGCTCCTGTAGGCACGACGCGACTTGCTGCGTCGGCAGGCTTTCCGGCGCGACAAAGGAGCGCGGCGGGCAGCCGGTGAGCAAGATCAGACCCAGACAGCACAGCATCGGACGAATTCGCATGATCGCCTCCGCGCCAAGTTGAGCGGCGGAAGCATAGCGGCGTGAGGAAACGGTGTCCAGACCGTTGCGCAAACAAACGCGCGAATGGCGAAATGCGCACCTTCCACAAACCACGCAGTCTCTCACCGTCCGAGCCCGAGCGCCAGCGAGGGGCGACCGTGGTGCCCTTAGCTGGGCGCTCCGGCTCGGATCGATTTCATTTCCGCATACCAGTCACCAACTCCTGCGCCAGCGGGGTCGCGTCATACACCGCCCGCAGCGCCTCGGGGATCGCTTGCGAGCTGACGGCGACGGCGCGGGCTTGCTCATCCGTGTAAACAAAGTCCCATACCAGCGACTGGATGTTGCCGTCGAAGATCAGGCCGACGACCTCGCCCGCCTTGTTGACCACCGGGCTTCCGGAGTTGCCACCGATAATGTCGGCGGTGCAGACGAAGTTGAACGGCGTCTTCAGGTTCAGCTTGTCCTTGCGATCGACCCAGCGCTGGGGCAGATCGTAGGGGGCACGGTTCTTCTCCTCATCGGCGCGGGCATACAAGCCTGCAAACGTCGTCTGAAACGGAATCTTCTTGCCGTCCTCGACGTAGCCCTTCACAGGGCCGAAGGAGAGCCGCAGCGTGAAGGTCGCATCAGGATAGGTGCTAGTCCCCTCGGCGGCGAACTTGGCCTGGGCGACCTTGTCGTAGGCTTGCTCGTTAGGCTCGGAATAATCGGCTTCAAGTTTCTTGCGGACCTTGCGGGCCTCCGGATCGACAAGCTTGGCAAGGAGGACCATCGCATCGGTCGAGGCGCTGACCGAGTCCTTGCCGCCTTCATAGAGCTTCTTGCGGGCGGCGACGTCGAAGAGCGTCGTGCCATTGATGAGCTCAGCAGCGCGAACCTGCGGAGACTTACCGGCGAGGATTTTCTGCACCAGCGGATCCTTGGCGCCGAGCTGTTCGGTGAGCCAGCCGAGCGAATCGCCGAGCTTGGCGATTTCAAAGTCCGGGTGCAGCGGCTGCTTGGAGTAGAGCTTCATCTTGAGCGACGCCTGCCCCGATTCGCCGAACTCCGACAGGCGCTTCTCGTTGGGCTTCGGCAATTCCTCGGCAGCACGAAGAACGGTGCGGGCGTAGCTGAAGAGCGGGGTGTTGAAAGCCATGCCGGCTTCCAGCAGATTGAAGCGCTTGGCATTGGCGGCGCGGACTTTCTGGATCGACTCGATCGTTTTCCAGGCGCCGGCGAGGACCTTTAGCTCCGCGTTCTGGGCCACCGACTCGCGCAACGCCTTCTCCTGGGCCTTCTTTCGGGCCATGGTAGCGGCGTCCTGCAGGCCGGCCAGGCCGTAATAATACGCCTTGCGGCTATTGGCGACGCCGAAGAGCATGTTCTTGGCCTTGCGCTCGAATTCGGCGCCGCGAGCGCTGTAGATCGACAGCATAACTTCGAGGCGATTGAGCCGCTGGAGGGCAAACGGATAACGGACATCGCGCTGGTATTCCAGGTCAGCCACGGTGTTGAGCCGATCGGTGTGGCCGGGATGGCCGGAGACGAAGACGAGCTCGTTATCGGAGACACCGTCCTTGCTCCACTTGAGGTAATCCTCGACCTTGGCGGGCTGGCCGTTCTCATAGACGCGGAAGAAGCAGACGTCGAGATCGAAGCGCGGATAGGCGAAATTATCCGGATCGCCGCCGAAGAAGGCAATCTGCTGCTCCGGGGCGAACACCAGCCGAACGTCGGTGTAGCGTTTGTAAGTGTAGAGATGGTACTGTCCGCCCTGATACAGCGTCACGACATCAGCGCGATAGCCAACGTCCTTGGTCGCCTTTTCCTTGAGTGCTCCGGTCGCGGCGGCTTCGATCTTGGCGATGGCGCCGCGGCGAGCCTCGAACGCCTGCTCCGGCTTCATGTCCGGAGTGACGGCGCCCTTGACCTCCTTGGTCACATCCACGATGTTCATGAGGACATTCAGCTCTTCGTCCAGCGACTTGAATTCCTCGGCCAGCGTCTGGGCGTAGAAGCCGTCCCTGACGTAGTCCTTGCCTTTCTTGCTGAGTTTTTGCAAGGCGCCGAGGCCGACGTGGTGATTGGTCATCACCAGGCCGTCGACAGATACGAAGGAGCCGGAGCCGCCGGAGTTGAAGCGGACCGATGCTTTCTGCACGTGGTCGTACCAGGTTTGGGGGGCATCGAAGTTGTGCTTGTTCTTCAGATGCTCCTTGGGCGGATTGCTGAAGAGCCAAAGACCTTCGTCAGCGGGGGTTTGCTTGGGGTGCAGCATGGTGATCACCGCGGTGAGTGCTAGGAGGCAAAGGAACCGTTTCATCAGATATCTCCTCGGGGCGGAACGATGGTGAATGGTTTCCGGCTGTCCTCGTTTAGCGCCCGCATGCGTCGTGCGGGCGCTAAACGAAGATTGCAAACATCACGTCGTTGGCGGCGGCGGACTCACAACGTCCTTGGGCGTTGTCTGCATCCCTTGCCAAAACAGGAAGACGCACAGGACGCCAAACGCCAGTAGGGCCAAGATCTTGCCAGCTCCGGATTCGAGCCAGTATTCGCCGTGGATGCCGTCGATCGCCTTCTGCTTTTCCTCGATACGCTCAGCCTTTTCGGCAAACGCTTTCTGCTTCTCCTCATCAGTCTTGGCGTTTTGCGCAGCTTTTTCTGCGATTGCCTCGTCCGCCTCGCCCTTGGTTTTGGCTTCGTCCGCAGCTTTCTTGACTTCGTCGATCTTGGCCTTGTCAGTCTGGAGTACGTTACTCGCGCCGAGGACGTGCGAGAAATCGATGACACGCGTGAACGAGTAAGGCAGGAACGTGAAGAAGGCGATGATGAGCCCGCACACGGTGCCGCCGGCGATGAAGCCGCTAGAGAGAAGCACGCCGGGGCTGGTTTCCGTTTCGACGTCCGACGCCGAACCGCCGCGCAATTTGTCGGCCCCCCAGCGGAGCAGACCGCCGATGAAGATCGGGATCGACACGCTGATCGGCAGATACATGCCGACCGCGAAGGGCAAGGCACGTACGCCGGCCAGCTCCATGGCGATGGCGATCAGCGCGCCGATGCCGAACAGGCCCCACTCCAGGGTGCCGCCCAGGATGCCCTTGATGATCGACGAGAACAGTTGCGGCTGCGGCGCCTGGAAGCCCTTGACCGAGGTGCCGTCGTCCATCTTCTTCGACTTTTGGTCGATCGGCATATCCGTCCGATAGTGCGGCTTGCCCTGGCCGTCCACGAGATAACGGCCCGGCTTGATATCGACTTTCAGTTTTTCGAGATCTTCCTCGCGGACATGGACGACGCGATAGGTATTCGTGTCCTTTTTCTCGTAGGGCTGGCCGACATGAACGCTCGGAGCGTCGTCCGGGATCGACAGGGTCACGTCCTTCGGAAAGCCATGGACGGTGTAATGGGTGCCGGCGGCGTCGAGGGCCAGCATGGTGCCGCCGATGACCAGAGCGGAGGTTAACGCTCCGATCAGGATGGCGTATTGCTGGGGGCGCGGTGTGGCGCCGATCAGGTAGCCCGTCTTGAGGTCCTGCGAGGTCGTGCCGCCGTTCGAGGACGCGATACACACGACGGCCGCCACGGTCAGTGCGGTCAACATGGCCGCGGGCCCGGTCTGCTGCGCGATCAAGAAGATGATGCACGTCAACAGCAAGGTCGCGATGGTCATGCCCGAGATCGGGTTGGAGGATGAGCCGATCTCGCCGGTCAATCGAGACGAAACGGTCACGAACAGGAAGCCGAAGACCAGGATCATCACCGCGCCAAGAAGCCCGTAAAGGCCGAAGCCAAGCCCCAGGGCGGGAATGAACATCAGCGCCGCCACCATGCCGACGCTGCCGAACAGGACCACGGCCATCGACATGTCACGGTCGGTACGGCGTGTCGCCTTCTGGACGCCGGTGCTCGTGGAGCGCAGATCGCGCAGGCCGGAGAAGATCGAGCTGAAAATGAGGGGCAACGCCCGGCACATGCTGATGATGCCGCCGGCCGCCACCGCTCCCGCGCCAATGTATTTCAGGTAGTTGTTCTTGATCTCTCCAGGCGCCATTTTGCCGATCGTTTTTTCTTTTTCCGGGGCCACGGCGACCGTGAGTTGCTCTCCGAAAGTCGCGATGAGCGGCCCGAGGACCAAGTACGACAGGACGGCGCCCGCGAGCATCAGCGAGGCAATTTTCGGACCGATCAGAAAGCCGACGCCCAAAAGCTCCGGCGACAGCTCGCCGCCGATTTCCGCTCCCTTGAGCCCTTGCTTGGGAGCATCCGCCGCCTCGGTATAGAGTCTTTCGGAAGGCGTTTCCGTCCATAGCTTGGTCGCCGCGGTGAGGAACTTGTGCGCCAGCGCGACGCCGAAGCCGACGAAGACCATGCGCGCCGTGGAGCCGCCTTTTTCACCGGCGACGAGCACCTCGGCACACGCGGTCCCTTCTGGATAGGTCAACAATCCGTGCTGCTTGACGATGAAGGCCCGGCGCAGCGGAATCATCATGAGGATGCCGAGCAAGCCGCCCAGCACGGCCACGGTCATCACGCGGATCACGTCCATCTCGAAGCCGAGCAGCAGCAAGGCCGGCATGGTGACGCCGACGCCGAAAGCGATCGATTCGCCCGCTGATCCCGTCGTCTGCACGATGTTGTTTTCAAGGATGGTGGCGCGACGAAAACCGGTGATGCGTGAAAAGAACCGGAAGAGTGTGATCGATAGGACAGCAATGGGCACCGACGCCGACACCGTCATGCCCACTTTGAGCACCAGGTACAGCGACGACGCGCCGAAAAGAATCCCGAGCAGGACGCCCACCAGCACCGCCGACCACGTGAACTCCGGCATCGTCACGTTGTCGGGAACGTACGGCTGGTGCGCTGCTGACGCGGGTTCGTTTTCGGTGGCCATGCGACGAATTCCTGTCGTGCGCGTTTAGCCGCGGTTCGCAGAACCGCGCGGGCCGGCGGCGAAACGGTGAATCGATGTCATCGCCATTAGCATGATGGATAGGGCACGACAAGGCAAGGGCCGAGTTGTCAGAAATTGACAATTAGCAATTAACAATCGCAAATTGAAGAAACGGTTAGCGCTCGGCCCCGTACGAATTCACTGGAGGCGTCGGTTCCGTGAAAGGCCGGGGACTAGGCGGGCCGGCTAACGCCTTGGTCTCGACCGGCTTGCGGTTGCCGAAGATGGGATCGGCCGGCACGCCCGGATTGCCGAACAGGCTCTTGCAGCCGACGAGCGCGAGCAAAAAGAGCAGGCAAGCAATGTGGCCAAGTTGTTTCGCCATCGGCGTGCGATCTCCCGTGTCCTCTCTTTCATCGAGCGGAATTGGCTACTGGGGTTATTCAAAAGGATCGCGCCATAGATCAACGTCGCGGAAATGGGAAAGCCATGCGGATTGGGTGACTATAATTAACGCATCATGGCCGAATCACTGGCATTCATGAACGGAAGCCTCGTGCCGCAATCGGAAGCGTCTCTGGCGTTCAACGACGCCGGCTTCGTATTCGGGGCGACCGTCACCGACCTTTGCCGTACGTTCCGGCATCGGCTTTATCGCTGGCATGACCATCTGGCCCGGTTCCGTGAAAGCTGCCATGCGATGGCGGTCCATCCGCCTTTTACCGATGAAACCATCACTGTCCAGGCGCACGAACTTGTCCAATGCAACACCAAGCTGATCGACACGAATCAGGATCTAGCGCTGGTGCTGTTCGCCACGCCGGGGCCGATCGGCTATTATCTTGGTGGATCCGTTGATGTCGAAGTTTGTCCAACTCTTGGGATGCATACGTTTCCCTTGCCGTTCGCGCGCTATCGACCCTGGATTCAGGAAGGAGTGTCGTTGATAACGCCGAAGGTTCGGCAAATCCCGGGTGCGTCCATTCCGCTGCATACCAAGCATCGTAGCCGATTGCACTACTGGCTGGCGGGACAGGAAGTCGGCACGAACCACCAGGCATTGCTGCTCGACCTCACCGAGCACGTCACCGAGACCGCGTCGGCCAACTTTCTGATCGTTAAAGACGGCACGGTGATTTCGCCGCCGCTCGACAGCATCCTGCCGGGCGTCAGCTTGAAGGTGGTGACGGAGCTATGTGACCGACTTGGCATTCCACTCGTTCATCGGCCGATTTCGCTCGAGGACTGCTACCAGGCCGACGAAGCGCTGCTGACGTGTACAACGTACTCCCTTGCCTGCGTTCGTGGAATCAATGGCCAAGTGCTGACGAGATTCGAACCGGTGTTTCGACGGCTGGTGGAAGCGTGGAGTGCGGAGGTCGGGGTAAACATCCACGAGCAGTTCCTCGGTTAATCCGAGCCCGATCGCCAGCGAGGGGCCGCGTAGGCCGCCTCGCTGACGCTCGGGCGCGGACGCACAATGATTGGAGAAATACCACAGGATGTATGATTCGATCCACCACTACGCCGCGGTCGTCTTCGATTTCGACGGCACTCTGGCCGATAGCTACGCCGCCATCGCGTGCAGCGTCAATCATGTGCGCGGCTTGCGCGGCCTTGGCGAGCTAAGCCTCGATGAGGTGAAGCATTACGTTGGCCGCGGGGCGGAGTATTTGCTGGAACACACGGTCCCGGACGGGCAGCTTGCAGAGGATCTGGCACGTTATCGCGTTCATCATCCGAACGTCATGCTGACAATGACGCATCTGCTCCCCGGGGCGGCGGCGCTGGTTTCGGGTCTGCATCAGCGTGGCAAGAAGGTAGGGCTGTGCAGCAACAAGCCGCGGTTTTTCTCGGCAGAGATCCTGAAGTACTTGGGCCTGGCGGCGTATTTTGAGGCGGTGCTCGGTCCCGACGATGTGCCAAAGCCCAAGCCGGCGCCGGACATGTTGCTGCTCGCCATCGATCGGCTCGGGGTGCCGGCGGAGCGTTTGCTCTACGTCGGCGACATGACGGTCGATATCCAGACGGCGCGCGCGGCGGGCGTAACGGTCTGGGCGGTGGCGACCGGTTCGGAGCCTCGCCGGGACCTGGAGACGTCGCGACCCGACCGGTTACTGACCAGCTTGCAGGAAATGATCGCGGAGTTGGACGCGATGTGATATAGGTACAGTGTTATTCGTTTAGCGTTCGCCGAGCGTGATCCGTTGTGGCACGGTCTCCCGACCGTGCCACAACATTAGTCGCTAATCGTAAACGTGAGGAACATCCCGTGCCCCGTTTGCTCGTCATCAAGGGAGCCGATGAAGGCAAGCAGTTCGACCTGACCGAAGCGGTCGTGTCGCTCGGCCGGGATGCGTCCAACACCATCCGGTTGCACGACACCGAGGTCTCGCGCCGGCATGCCGAGGTGCATCGTGCCGGCGCCGGCTTTCGTGTCCTCGATCTCGACAGCGTCAACGGGACCTTCGTCAACAATCACAAGGTCACCCAGGTTGACCTGAGCGCGGGCGACTGCATCGCCATCGGCCAGACCGTGCTGGTCTTCAGCACCGGGCGCGATGACAACGCCGCCCAAACCAGCGAGCTCGCGGAGCAGATCAATCTCATCACACGGGCCGATGTCGAGCTGTCGTCCGCGATCATCAAGACCATTGGCGAGGGCGAAGGCAGCCGGTTCCTCATGCAGCCGGAAAACAGCTCGCCCTGGCTGCGCGGCGCCCTGGCCAACCTCACCATCATGTACGAGGCCAGCCAGGCGACCAGCCATATCCTTGATATCGATCAACTGCTCGAGCGCATCCTCGAATTGATCTTCAGCTCGGTTGTCGCCGACCGCGGCTGCATCCTGTTGCGCCATCCCAGCAGTGGGGCGCTGGAACCGAAGGCGCTGCGATGGCGCAAGCCGGAGGATCGGCAGGAGAAGTTTGCCCTGTCACGCACCATCGTCGATCACGCCCTCAAGGAACGCATCGGCGTCTTGGCATCCGACGCCGCGCACGATGAACGCTTCTCCAGCGGGCAGAGCATCCTCCAGCTTGGCATTCGTGAAGTCATCTGCGTGCCGATGAAAGGTCGGCATGAGTCGATCGGCGTACTCTATCTCGATACGCTGACGGCGCGAGGCGATGTGGGCAACACCAAGGGCAAATTCAGCGACGATCACCTGGCCCTGGCCGTCGCCATCGCGCATCAGGCGGCCCTTGCGGTCGAGGAGACGCATTACTATCAGGCAATGCTGCAAGCCGAGCGCCTCGCCGCCATCGGGCAGACCGTTGCCGCACTTTCGCACCACATCAAGAACATCCTGCAAGGTCTGCGCTCCGGTAGCGACATCCTCAAGATGGGGCTCAAGGACAAGAATGACCATCTGATCCAGCAGGGCAGGCGCATTGCCGAGAAGAACCAGGGCAAGATTTACGACCTCGTGATGGACATGCTCAATTACTCGAAGGAGCGAGTCCCCGCGGTGGAGCCGACCGATCTGAATGAAATCGTCAAGGACATCGGCGAATTGCTAGAGCCTCGCGCCAAGGAACTAAACGTCAAGCTTGAGATCAACTTCGCCGAGAATTTGCCGAGCGTGCAGGCTGACCCCGAGGGGATCCATCGGGCGCTGCTGAATATCGTCGGCAATGCGATCGATGCCGTCGAAGATCGTCCGGACCCGCAGGTCACGGTCGCCACGCGCCTGGACGATGAAGGCTGGGTGCGCATCGTGGTCCTGGACAACGGCCCGGGCATCGCACCGGAACAAGTGGGTGAAATCTTTCAGCCATTCATCAGCACGAAGGGCTCGCGGGGCACCGGCCTGGGGCTGCCGGTGAGCCGCAAGATCTTGCGTGAGCACGGCGGCGACATCGTGGTGCAAAGCCAGGTGAACGTTGGGAGCAAGTTCGTCCTGAAGTTGCCGATCAAGAGTATGCTGAGCCCGGACATGAGCGCGACGTCGGCCGACATGAGATCGATGCCGCCGCCGGAGCCGAATTGATCGGCCCATCTCGCTCCCCGCGCGTGGGGGCTGTTTGGGCAACGTTTCACGTAACGGGAGACTGCAACGTATTGCAGGAAATGTTGGGTGTTGTCAGCAGCCTGACATTGTTTCCCAAGCACTGAGTCAACTTTGAGGAAGGAGATTACCCGATGCGCCAGGCCGTCGTGATTGAAGCCGTCAGAACTCCCGTGGCCCGTGCACATGCGGAGAAAGGGGCCTTCCGCGACATTCGCGCCGACGATCTCTCCGCCGACGTGATGCGGGCGTTGCTCGATCGTGTGCCGTTTCCGGCCAACCAGATCGAGGACATCCAGTGGGGCTGCGTCAAGCAAGAGCGCGAGCAGGGCTACAACATCGCCCGCATGGCCGCGCTCATCGCTGGCTTCCCTGTCGAGGTGCCGGCGACCACCGTCAATCGACTGTGCGGGTCCAGCTTGCAGGCGCTGAATCAGTCGGCCCAGGCAATCATGGCCGGCGCGGTCGATGTGCAAATCGCCGGCGGCGTCGAGCACATGCACCACATCCCCATGGAGGCCGGCTTCGACCCGAGCCTGCGCTTCCAGTTCCAGCACAGCATCGCGACCCAGTACATGGGACTGACGGCCGAGAACCTCGCCCGCAAATACCGCATCGGCCGACGCGAGCAGGATGAATTCGCGGTCCGCAGCCATCAAAAGGCAGCGCAAGCGGCTGATTCCGGTGCGTTCAAGAATGAGATCATCCCGACCTGGGGCCGGGACGAGGAGGGCCGGCGCGTGCTGATTACGCAGGATCAATGCATTCGTCGGGATTCCACTCTCGAATCGCTCGGTGCGCTCAAGCCCGCTTTCGCGCCGGACGGCGGCACGGTGACCGCAGGCAACTCAAGCCCGCTCAACGCCGGCGCCGCTGCCCTGCTGGTGATGTCCGCCGAGCGCGCCAGGGAGTTGGGCTTGAAGCCAAAGGTGAAAATCCTCGCGATGGCCGTCGCCGGCGTCGATCCGTCCGTGATGGGCATCGGTCCCGTACCGGCGGTGCACAAGGTTCTCGAACGGGCCGGACTAAAGCTCAGCGATATCGACCTGATCGAAATCAACGAGGCGTTCGCCGTGCAAGCACTGTCGGTCATCAAACTGCTCGGCGCGAATCCGGCAAAGGTCAACGTCCGCGGCGGCGCCATTGCCATCGGCCATCCACTCGGCGCATCGGGCGCCCGCATTGCCGCCACGCTGATCAACACGATGCTCGACAAGAAGGCCACGCTCGGGCTGGCCACGATGTGCATTGGCGCGGGGCAAGGCATCGCAACGATCTTCGAGGCGGCAGCGTAAATACAATTGAACCACGGGGGGCACGGGGGAATTGGTGTGCTGGGTTCCTCGAATCTTCCCCCGTGCTCCCCGTGGTTCATTTTCTTCCTGCGATATACTGATAAGAGACGAGTACCGGTCCGAGGTTTCGAGTATGCAGGACACCATCCTCATCGTCGATGACGAGAGCTCCGTTCGCCAGACGGTTCGCGAATGGCTCGCGCAGGCTAACCTCGATTGCAACATCGCCACCGCCTCCGACGCTGAAGCGGCGCTCAAGATCGCCAATCAGCAGCCGATCGATCTGGCTATCCTCGACTGGAACCTCGGCTCCGGCGACGACGGTTTACAGCTTTTGCAAGATCTCGCCGCGTTTCACCCCGACATCGTCGCGATCATGATCACCGGCTTTGCCAACATGGCCACGCCTCTCGACGCCATGCGCATGGGGGTGCGCGATTACCTCGACAAGAACCACGATTTTAGCCGCGAGTCGTTGACCAAATCGGTGAAGAAGCAACTCGACCTGATTCGCCCGGCCAAGCAGATGCGCCGGCTGCATCAGACGCTGGTGGCGTTTCGCGGCGCCGTCGAGCAGGTGGTGCCGCTGGTGCAGTCGGCCGCCGCGCTCAATGATCCGGTGCCGTTGCCCGATGCGATTCGCAGCCTGGTGCGCTTCCTGATGCAAGTGACGCATGCCGCCGACGGCCTGCTCTTGGTCCGGCATTACGACGCCGAGCGCCAGCCCGCCGAGATCTGCCGAGCGTACGACGCGGACGGCCAGGTACTTCCGTCGCTCACGGTGCCGTTCGCGCGCTCGGTCGCCGGCAGCGCCGCCAGCTTGGGGCAACCGAGTTTGATGAACGACCTACAGAAGTTCACCTCCGGCTCGGTGGAGTTGCAGACCTTTGAGCGTTCGCACCGCAATCTTCTGGCAGTGCCGCTGGCCGTCGCCGCGGGAACGCACGTCGTCATCGAGCTCTTCGACAAGGCGACCGGATTCAACGCCGACGATCAGCACATCGCCCGCTCGGCCGCGGCCTTGGGCACGGAGTTGCTGCGGCAAGCACTAGGCCAACGGCAAACGCATGCGTTGCTGTTCGACGCCGTCGCCACCGCCCTGCAGGCGAGCGAGCAAATGACCGCCTCGATCGAAGGCGCTCCGCCGCAGGTGATCGCACAACTCCGCGCCGGCCTGACGCAAACCAGCGAAGACAGCGCGGCCGCCGAGAGCAGCTTGCGCCTGGCCGAGGCGATCCGGGCGCTGGCGTCAAAACACGGACCGCCGGCGCTCGAACATTGCCTCGCGCTCGTCGAGCGCGTGCAGGCGCTGTTGGATCAGGCAACCAGTTCCGTTTAGATGAATTCATGACCCTTGCCGCGTCACACGCTGAAAAAAACCGCGACGAACGCCTGGCGCTCGTCCTCGACTCGCTGTCGAAGCAGCAAACCGTCGATTGGGATTGCGTCGCACGCGAGCATCCCGATCTCGTCGATGAGATCAAGCAACTTTTTGCCGTCGGCCAGATGATCGACTTCGTCAAATCGACGCCGCCGGTTACGATCGCCCAGCCCAGCGCCACGATTTCCAACATCATCCAGCAACTGCCGACAACCTTCGGCGAATACGAGTTACTGCAAGAAGTCGGTCGTGGCGGCATGGGCGTAGTCTACAAGGCGTGGGACAAATCGCTCCAGCGGCACGTCGCGCTCAAGATGATCCTGCGCGGCGTCCATGCAACCACGGCGGACCAGGGGCGTTTCCGCAGCGAGGCCCAGGCGGCCGGCGGGCTGACCCATCCGAACATCGTGCCGGTGTACCAGGTCGGCGAGCAGGACGGCCAGGCGTACTTTTGCATGAAGTACGTCGAAGGCCGCACGCTCGCCGCCGCTATGGCCGACAAGCCGCTGCACCCGCGCGAGGCGGCGAAATACATGATCGCCATTGCGAAGGCAGTCCAGCACGCCCACGAGAAGGGCATTCTGCATCGCGATCTGAAGCCGTCGAATATCCTCATTGATGAGAATGGTCAGCCGCTCGTCACCGATTTCGGCCTCGCCAAGCGCGTCGAAGGAGGCGAGAGTTTGACCGGCACCGACGCAATCATCGGCACGCCAAGCTACATGGCCCCGGAGCAGGCCGAGGGCGCCAAGCACCCGACGGCGGCGTGCGATGTCTATAGCCTCGGCGCTATCCTTTACGAGATGCTGACGGGCCGGCCCCCATTCTTAGCAGCGTCGGCGGTCGAAACACTGCTCCTGGTTCGCTCCGAGGAGCCGGTTCGGCCACGCGCGCTCAACCCGCAGATCGACTTCGATCTCGAGTTCATTTGCCGCAAGTGTCTGGAGAAAAGTCCCGCTCATCGCTATCGGAGCGCGGCAAAACTGGCGGATGACCTCGAGGCGTTTCTGAACGGCGAGCCGGTGTCGGCGCGGTCGAGTAGCCTGGTCTATTTCTTCACCCGGCTGCTGCGTGAAACACATCACGCGCCGGTGCTGGAAAACTGGGGCCTGTTGTGGATGTGGCACAGCCTCAAGATCTTTACCCTGTGTGCCCTTACCAGCGTGATGCACTTTGCCGGTAGTGCCGGATACTTTCCGGTCATGCGCGAGCACTGGCCGTACATGGCCCTGTGGAGCATCGCGCTGGTCGCCTGGGGCATCATCTTCATGAATTTGCGCCGGCGCGGCGGACCGGTGACGTTTGTCGAAAGGCAAATCACGCACGCCTGGGGCGCGGGCGTCACGGCATCGCTCGGCATCTTTGTAGTCGAGTGGGCTCTTGGCCGGCCCGTGCTGGAACTGACGCCGATCCTTTCGATAGCGGCCGGTATGGTTTTTCTCTTCAAGGCCGGCACGCTGTCGGGCTGGTTCTATATCGCCGCCGCGCTGTGTTTTTTCGGCGCGCTGCCAATGGTGTATCTCGGTCCGACCTGGAGCCCATTGCTGTTCGGCGCGCTCTCGGCGATCGGCTTCTTTGTGCCGGGGCTGAAATATTATCGACAGCGGCTGCGCTCGATGAGGGAGTGATGACATGGGCTGGTGGCGAAACAAGCCCTACGAATGTCCGCTGTGCGGCTGGCAGGGCATGCTGGCGCCGACGCCCCCCTTGAACGACGCGGAGTGTCCCGAGTGCGGCGAGCCGATGATGCGCCGCACGTGGCTCGACACCTGGGGGCTGACGCTCTTGATTCTCGGCGTTGTCGTATTGGTTGTGTTGTTCGTGGCGTTTTTTGGTCAGGGTCGATCCTTGTGGGAGTAGCTCCAATGAATCGCATGGTGATGTTCGGCTGTGGATTACTCTTGTGTCTTTCGTTATTCGCATCGTCGGAGGCCGTTGCGCTAAACCAAGGCATCATCGCTACCTTCTCGATCGCCTCGGTCGATCCCGAAACCGGCCAGTGCGGGGCCGCCGTCGCCAGTAAGTTTCCTGCCGTCGGCAAGGTGGTCGCTCACGCCCGATCCGGCGTTGGGGCGTATTGCACCCAGCACTACGACATCCGCGCGTCGGCCCCCAGGGCGCTTGATTTACTTGCCGACAAGAAGACTCCGGAGGAGACGATTGCGGAAATCCTGCGCACCGACAAGGCGCCCGGTCTGCGCCAGCTTGCCATCATCGACATGAAAGGACAAAGTGCTCAACACCATCCCGTCAACGCGCCAGCGGGGAGCAACTACTGGGGCGGCATGAGCGGACGATTCTATGTCTGCCAAGGCAATACCCTCACGGGCCGCGAGGTTATTGTCGCGATGGGCAAAGCATACGAAGAAACCAAGGGGAGCCTTGCCGACCGCCTGATGGCTGCGCTGGTGGCTGGCGATTGCGCCGGCGGTGATCATCGCGGCCGACTTGCGGCAGGCATTCGCGTTTGCAAGAAAGACGGCGATGGCTACTGGCTCGACCTGCACGTCGATAAGAGCGACGACGCCGTCATCGAGTTACACAAGAACTACGTGGAATCCGATCACGCAGCACGCGGCGATTGGGGCAAGCGGCCCTATGCGCATCCGTGCCCGAATCGACCGGTGCCAAAGCGGCCTCAATAATTTGCTTGTAAAATACCGAATGAAGACGACCGGACTTGACCATTTGTCCTACCTTCTACATTCTGCAATCTGCAATTGACCGGCGTTGCCTCTTTGCGGTATACCCGCGATAGCGAAAATCACGGAGGATTCTCGATGTCGCTTCTTACTGTCCAGGGACTTGTCAAATACTACGGCCAGCGCCCCGTTGTCAACGGCGTCGATTTCGAAGTCAATCCAGGCGAAGTCGTCGGCTTGCTGGGCCCAAACGGCGCCGGCAAGACGACCAGCTTTCGCATGGCCACGGGACAGATCACGCCCAACGCCGGCACCGTTTCGTTCAACGGCGAAGACGTCACCGCGCTGCCCATGTACCAACGTGCCCGCCTCGGCATGGGCTATCTCTCCCAGGAAACCAGCGTCTTTCGCAAGCTCAATGTCGAGCAGAATCTGCTCGCGATTCTCGAAATCATGCCGCAAGCGCGGACGCTCGGCCGATCGTTGACGCGCGCGGAGCGCTATGAGCGCATGGAATCCGCCATCATGCGGTTTGGCCTCAACAAGGTGCGCAAGAACGTGGCCGTCCGGTTGTCCGGCGGCGAGAAGCGCCGGCTGGAGATCGCACGCTGCCTGGTGTGCGAGCCGCTGCTCATCTTGCTTGACGAACCGTTCACCGGCATCGATCCAATTACCATCGCCGAGATCCGCCAAATCATTCTGGAATTGCGCAATGAAGGCATCGGCATTTTGCTGACCGATCACAACGTCCACGAGGCGCTCAAGATCACCACGCGCAGCTACCTGATCAAAGACGGCAAGGTGCGCACGCAAGGCACGCCGGCCCAGATCGTCCGCGATCCGGTGGCGATTGCGGAATACCTCGGCAGCGGCTTTAGCGACTCGAGCTATCGCGGCCACGAGCAGCATGTGCGTGAACTCGTCCCGATGCCAGCGACTCCCGTGCAAAGCATGGAACTCCCACCGCCGACAACGCCCAAGCCGATCGCGAAGACGCTTGACTTCGCCGGCGCTACGCCGAAGCCATCGACGGCCCAGATGATCCTGGAGCAAGAGAAAGTGCAGCGGCTCGTCGGGAACCTCAAGACGGCTGACCAGGCGAAAGCAGCCGAAGAATTGACGAAGAAGGGACTGGCGGCAGTTCCTGCCCTCCTGAGTGCCCTGGAGCGCCGCGATGCGGAGTTGCGGCAACACGCTGTCGAAGTGCTGCAAGCGATCCTCAAGCATCCAATTCCGTTTGATGCGTTTGCGCCGGAGGCGATGCGCAAAGCACAACTAGCGGCGTTGCGAGAGCTGTTCGAACGCAAGGCAGGGTAATCGGGCGTTTACGTTTAGCGCCCGCTCGGCGCCACGCGGGCGCTAAACGTAAGCATCGATGGTCATTTCTCGCCCGCCAACACCTTCCGCTCCTTCAAGTCATACCGTCCCCCCGCGGACAGCGCCTCGTGATCGGGCTGGTCCTTCTCGACCTTGCGCGCGGCGTCGTAGAAGTATACTTTGTTTTTGCCGATGACCTCGGCGATACTGCCTTTGACGACGATCGCGGTCGCCTCGTCGATGCCGACGCCGAGGTATTGCGGGTAGATCTTCATGAGCTTTGTCATGTCGGGATGGCGTTTGCGCTGGCTGAAGTGCTGGTCAATGGCGACGCCTTTGAGGAAGCCGAGGCCGCGCTCGTAGCCTTCGTAGCGAATATCGAAATTGTCGAAGACGCCGCCGCGCGCGAGATACTCGCCCTGGATGGTGGCGCCGGCGCTGGTGCCGCCGATGACGCCGCCGCGCTTGAGCACATCGAACATGAGGGGCATCGCTTTGGTATTCTCGTAGCAATCGACAAAGCGCCACTGCCGACCGCCGTCGAACCAGAGGCCGGTTGCCTCTTTGAGTGTGTCGAGAAATTCCTTGATCTCGACTTCAGCTTGCGTTTTGCCATAGAGCACGGTCGCTTTCTTGGCGCCGGCTTTCATGAAAGCGGCGGCGAGCCCTTCGCGCTTGGGCAGCGGATCGGGCGCTGCGGTGGCGAAAATTGCGATGACCGCCTTGCCCTCGCCGCCGGCGTATTCGACGAACTTTTTGTTGAGGTTTTCCGGCTGCCCGCCGCCGCCGACGATGACGAGCGTGCCTTTTTCGACGACGGGCGGCTCGACCGTCTTGGGCGGGAACGACTCCTTGCGATCGCGGGCGGAGCGCAGCCAGGCCGTCAGGTCCTCTTTTGCCTTGCCTTCCAGTTTGGCCGTTCGCACCGTAGTCCCCTTGGACCAGACCGACATGTACGTCGTTCCTGCGCCGACGGCGCTTAGCGTTCTCCCGCGGATCTCCAGCGCGGCGCCAGGAGTTAATTGGATGGTGACGACCCCGTCGTAAAACACCTTCTTTTTCTCGGACCAGCTATGATCGACAACGGGAAGTAAGTTCACTCCGGCTGGCCCAATCAGCGCCGATGTCCTGCCCGAAGTGGCAATAACGCCGCGGCGATTGAGCAGAGCCAGACATTCCGCGCGGAGCGGGCGGTCCTTGATTTCGCCCTCCCAAACACGCTGCTCCTTGCGTGTGATCAGCCAGATGCCGGTGAGATCGTCCACCAAGGTCTTCGCGTCCTTCCACGCGATCAGCTTCGGCTCGGCGGCGTCCTTCTGCTGCGCGCTTTTCTTCAAGCCCTTGAGCACTGCTTCCGCGGCGTCGGCGTCGTTGACATGGACGACGGCGACCTTCGCCTTGGCGCCCTGCGCGAGGTCGATGAACCGATCAAAGGCCGCCGCCGAGACATCGCCGCCGCCGCAGATCAACATCGCCCCCGGAATGCCGGCGGGATCGATGCGCGGCGGTTGCGCATGGATCGAGACCAGGGGAACCAGTAATACGATCGCGAGCCACGTCAAGCGATGGTGCAGGGTCTTCATGTCAGCCTAACCATTCAAAAGCTGGCCCGCCAATTACGGCGGGCCTTATTGCCTACCAGCCATGATTGGCGGGCTATATGAGTGCACATCACTTGGCGATGAGCGCCTTCATGCAGAAGTTGGCAGTCTTGTCGAAGGTCGCCCACTTGGGATTGTCGAAGCGGTGCTCATAGAGATCGCGCCAGGCCGTGCCATCGTGGTAAAAGCTTTCGCCGGGGTTTGCCTTGGAGATCACGATTGGCCCGCCATTCGGGCCCTTGGGACCTGCTGGTTGCTTGGCTTTGCCCTTCGGCTGCAACAAAACCTCGATCTCGGACGTGCGATCAAACGCCTGCCCGCCGCGGGAGAGTTCCAGGCAGATGATGAATGTCTCACCTTTTTTCACATCGACGGCCGCATCGAGATCGACGGTGTGGAACCCGGCGCGCTGAATCGTGCCGCTCTTGGTGGCGCGTAGGCCTTGCAGTTCGCCTTTCTCGAATCGGCTGTAGATCTTCGCGGTGTAGCGGACATCGTCGGCAGCGGTGTAGAAGCTGAGGCTGCTGAGCCGATGATTTGCCGACGCCGTGAAGAGGTTGAACGCCTTGGCGACGTCCTTCATGGTGTCGCGCCAGCCGTGGTAGTCGTGGTAGTAGACGTGGGAGTACTTCATCGACTCGACATTGCGGAAGGAGACGGCGCCCATCTCCGGGTCGCGGCAGCAAACCTTGTCGTAGTAGGAAATCCAGTAGTAGCCCTTGTCACCGCGCTCGACGCCCCAGCTATTCTTGATGAGCCAGCAGCCTGGCTTCGGCAGTTTCTTGTCGGGATCGGCGCTGACCTTGTCGTCGTCCCAGCCGACGATGGCGATGGCGTGGTTCGGCTTCGAGGTATGTTGGAGCGGTTGGTAGTGGACGAAATCCTTGGCCATCAGCCCCTTGTTGACGGCCATGGCCGTGCCGACTGCGCCCTGGGAGATGACGCGCCGTTTGATCGCATCGATGTTCTCGAGGTTGTCGCCGATGGTGAACCACTCGATATCGCGGACGTAGTAGCGTTGGTAGCGGGGATCGATGTGACCCAGGGCAACGCGATACGAGCTCGGGTCCAGGGCGATGCCGAGCGCAGGCATGACGATCGCTTTCTTATCCGTGAGGGGAACGCCCACCACGCCATCGCCGCGCGAGATATAGGCCGCCGAGACGCGGTAATCGCCGCCGAAGTGGACGTTGAGGCCGGTGCGATCCTTGATGGCGTCAGGGTGATCGTTATTCTTGTGCTGGTTAAAGCCGTTCCACCAGTCGAGATGGTATTCGGAGAGAGAGGGCACATCGCCGTCGCCGATTTTCTTCCAGACGCCCGAGACAAGCAGATTGCTTTCGATCGCTGCCATGGTGCCATGCGCCCAGCAGGTGCCGCCTTGCTGGCGTTTGATCGGCGTGACGCCGCCGACGGTGCGCAGGTCGAACGCCGAGGGCAAATCGCCGGCGCGGTCTTGAGCGGTAAGGAGCGGCGCCGACAAAAGAATCAGGCAAATGCTTCGCAGGATCGGCAGGTTCTTCATGGTGGACTCTCGGTAGGGATTTCAGCACGTCAAGTTTGCGGAAAGGAATAGTATGGCCGAGATCCGGCGCTTTTTCATCTGTTTTCTTGGCAAGAACACAAAAAAGATGGCGCCATGCCACGCGCGCACGCCGACGGCGCTGCGGCTAGACAGTGTAGCCGTAGCGCCGGATCACGTCGCCCCAGCGGCTGGCGATCTGGGCGCGTTGTTCGTCGCTGAGTTGGTACTTGTTCGTCTCGTAGCCCTTGACGCTGGCGAGGTACTCCTGTAACCTCGGCAGGTACGCCTCGAAGCCCGCGAGGTGGAAGTGGTGGTAGATTTTTTTCATCTCGCCTGGCGGGTCCTTGATCAGGTCCTCGTAGCGCAATTCGTAAAAGCGTTCCGGGCCGAGCAGCTTCTTGCCCTCCTCCAGCTTGTCATACAGGCGCACGAATGTCTGCAGGACCTGCTCTTCCAGCCCGGCGTAGGTCGGCGCTTGCAGGCCGTGCGTCTTGTAGAGCGTTCGCCACAGGTTGACCGTGGACGGAAAGACGACATACGGATCGCGCACGATATGGATGAAAATCGCTTCCGGAAACATATCCTTGAGCGTCTTGATGCGGGCGGTGTGCGGCGGCGACTTCAGCACCAGCCGTTTGCCCGTCTTGTAGGTGATCTTGCGCAGGAAATGCTTGAACGCCCGCTTCCACCGGCGCAGGCCCGTTGCCGACACGCCCTCAAGATCGAGAAACTCCTGGTCCTGCGGCGGCCGATTCGGAAAGGCAATCGTCAAGTACGGCGAGCCAACGCCGAACATGCACATGGCAAACTCGTCCTCCTGGGGACGATCCCAGCCGGCCCTCATGTTATCCATGGGCCGACTCGCCGGCATCAAGAACTGGAACCAGCGCGTGAAGAAGCCTTCGGTCAACAGGAAGTGGTTCGGCTCCAGGCATTCGAACGTGGTCGGGTAACCGAAACGCTCGTCGCAGATCATCATCTCGTGCAAGAGCGTGGTGCCCGTGCGCCAATGGCCCAGGAGAAAGATCGGTGGCTGCGAAATCTTGACCTTGCGGACCGCCCGACCATAAATCGCGTCTTGCAGGAGACGAAGCAACGTGTTCGTAAAGCTCATGACCGTGATGATGACGGCGATGTACCATAGGCGCGGATGCACGGCAAAGCGATTGCGGAAGAGGAGTTTGAGCCAGGCGAAGAACTCGCAGCCTTCCCACATGCGCGGCATCCAGTCCGGTTTTTTCGCGAGCGGTGGCGGCGGCGCGGGAGCTTGCGACATCACGGCGGTCCTTGGGGAAAAGGCTGCTCGGTTCATTCTCGTAGCCGCTGCCCGCTTGGCAAGGCCAGCCAAGCAAAGTGAACCACGGGGAGGACGGGGTGATCGCGACCAAGAATTGAACCACGGGGAGCACGGGGGAAAACGGGGAAGAGAAAGAGTGTAAACTCAATTCCACTCTTCCTCTCTTTGCATTTTTCCCCGTGCTCCCCCCGTGGTTCATTTCTTAGGTTTGTGCTGCGAGCGCCAGCGCGTAGCTGCAGCCTTCGAGAAATTCGTCGAGGTCGGCATATTCCCGGATGGTATGCACGTCGTGCTGGCCGGCGCCGAAGGTGAGCGTGGGAATGCCGTGCCGCGCGAGCCAGTTGGCGTCCAGACCGCCGTTGGAAAGGTGCAGCGTCGTCTGCCAGCCAAGGGCCGATGCCACGCCCTGGGCGGCCTGCACGACGGGGCTGGCTGGTTTGAGACGATAGGGGAAGTAGCTGCGGAAGTTGTGAAACTTCACTTTCGCCGTTTTGCCTTGATCGTCGCGCACCTCCGTGGCCGCTTGCTTGAAGGCCTGGCGATAGGCAGAGGTGATGGCGGTGATGAACTTGATGTCATGGCTGCGCGATTCGCCCTGCACCTTGACGTAATCGGTGACGACGTTGGTCGCCTGGCCGGCGCATCGCCCCTGGGCATCGCCGACAGGACCGACGTTGGACGTTCCTTGCTGGCCGCCTTTTTTCACTTTTCCGAACCAGCCCGCCTTGTAAATCACTGCCAGCGCCCGGGCGGCGACGATGGTGGCGGAAATGCCGCGCTCGGGATGAACGCCGGCGTGCGCCGCCTTGCCGACGATCTCGACTTCCCAGCGGTCCGCGCCGACGGCGCCGATCGTGATGTTGCGCGGTGAGCCCCCGTCGACGTTGAAGCCCATGACCGGATTGCCAAGATCTTTGAGATCGACCGTGCGCGCGCCCCAGAGCCCGCTTTCTTCGCGCACCGTGAAAAGAACGGTCATCGGGCCGTAAGGAATCCTGCGTGCATACAACTCGGCCAGCATGGTGACCAAGCACGCGACGCCGGTGCGATTGTCGCCGCCCAGCGCCGTCTGCCCTTGCGGCACAATGCGGTTGCCTTTGCGGATCGGTGCCGCGCCGGCGCAAAGCGGGACGGTGTCTAGGTGAGTCGAGAAAAGCCTGCGCGGCCCCGGTTTGGTTCCTGGCAACGTTACGATCAGGTTGCCGGTCTGCGTCGGCAGCGGGATCTGGGCGTTGGCGTGATCGAAGCGGATGGCGTCCTCCGGAATGCCAAGCTCACGTAGACAACGCACGACATCGGTGCCGATCGCTTGTTCCTGCCCGGTGATGCCTTCGATAGACAGGAATCGCATCAAGCGGGCGATGGCTTGATCGGGATCGACGGATTGGATCGACATGGTGGGGGTCCTCCAAAATTGGCCAAGTTCCAAGGGGATAACATAGGCGGGACGGTCCGCTTTTCCCATCCGTGTCATCGGTGTCCTCCGTGGTCCGCATCGTGCTGAGAAATTGTAATTTTTGCAAATTTGGTATTGACGCGAGTTTACGGTTAGGGTAACTTCCACCTACTCGATTCGGCCTCTTCTCTGTTCCGGCCCCGCTGCTTCGCTTCCTGCGAACAGCGGGGTTTTTTCACCGGCAGTCAATCACAAAGTCAGCCTATTTTCGCAGTCCGCGGGTCCAACTTAACTTACACGCAGATAATGCGTTACGTAGGCCACGGGGCCCGAATCTGATTTTCTCGCATTTCACCCGGACGAGCCGAGGGGTATAATGATCACGCCGATTCCGGCCAGTTGTGGACCTATCCTCTGCCAGGAGCTTTCAAAAGGGTTTTGCCATGCTATCACCCGAATGCGTCCGTGAATTGACGACGTCGTGGTTGCCCAACATCACCTATGTGGGGCTGGACCGCGTGATCGATTTGCTGGAAAAAGATAGTCCGCTCTTGATCCATGGCAGCTTCACCCACACGGTGCCGATGGGGTGCCTGGCGACGCATATCGCCTGGAACCACCCTCGGACGGCCAAGATGACGCTGGACGCCGGAATCTGCTGGCTGAACAACATTGCCGGGCTCAATCCGGCGACCTCGTTGGTGATCCGCGAGTGGGATCGCTGTGCGGATTACGATTTCGAGGTGCGTGCGGAACTCGCCAGTGTCTTCCGTACGGAACGCGAAGCTCGCGGTCAGCTGGAGGCCACGGTCGGCGTCAACCGCATCGAGGAATTGGTAACAGTTTGATCGATCATCAACCCACGTTTAGCCGCTCGCCTTTGGCGAGCGCTGGGCAATAGGGCCCGCGCTCGCCAGAGGCGAGCGGTTAAACATTTCGGGATCCATCATGTTGACGCGTGTTCTGGAGCCGGAAGTGATGGACTCTGCCGAAGAGGCCATCGACTACGATCAGATGGATCACACGCACGTCAACCAGATGTTCGTGGCCGATTTGCTCCATCTGAACAATAAATTCCAAACGGTCCTCGACGTCGGCACCGGCACCGCGCAGATTCCGATCGCGTTGTGCCAGCGACAGCCAACGGTCCACGTGGTGGCAATCGACATGGCCGAGCAAATGCTGCGCGTCGGCCAGACGAACGTGGAGCGTGCCGGCTTGAGCGAACGCATCCACCTTCGGCTGTGCGATGCCAAGCGGATGCCCTTTGCGGCGGGCAACGTTGATGCGGCAATGTCCAACAGCATTGTCCATCACATCCCGACGCCGTTTGCCGTCCTCGCCGAAATGATTCGCGTCGTCAAGCCTGGCGGCCTGCTGTTCGTGCGCGATCTATTGCGGCCCGTGGATGAGACGTCGCTTCGGCAGCTTGTGCAAACCTACGCGGGGGACGCCAACGCCCATCAGCAGAAAATGTTCGGTGATTCGCTGCACGCCGCCTTGACGCTGGACGAAGTGCGCGGCCTGGTGGCCCGCCTCGGGTTCGATCCGATCACGGTGCAGCCGACGAGCGATCGGCACTGGACGTGGGCAACCACTGTCTAGCCGCTCAGGGCGTAGCATGCGCGCGGCGCGCATGCTACGCCCCGAGCGGCTCAATGATACCCCTTCTCCGCCAGCCATCGTTCCGCGTCGAGGGCCGATTGGCAGCCGGTGCCGGCGGCGGTGACGGCCTGGCGATAGTAGCTGTCGGCCACATCTCCCGCGGCGAAGACGCCTTCCACGCTGGTGTTGGTCCGCTGCCCTTTCGTCCAGATGACATAGCCCTTCGGATCGAGCTGGAGCTGGCCGTCGAGGAAATCGGTGTTCGGCGTGTGCCCAATCGCCAGGAAGACGCCGCCAACGTCGAGCTGCTCGCGCGCGTCATCCACGGTGCTCTTGAGGCGTGCGCCGGTGACGCCCGTCTTGTCGTCGCCGAGCACCTCGTCAAGCGTACGATGCCATTTCATGGTGATCTTGGGATTCGCCAAGGCCCGGCCCTGCATGATCTTGCTGGCACGAAGCACATCGCGGCGAACCACCAGGTAGACCTGGCTGGCAAACTTGCTGAGGTAGGTCGCTTCTTCAACCGCCGAGTCGCCCCCGCCAATGACGACGAGCGGCTTGTTGCGGAATCGCGGGAGCGCCCCGTCGCACACGGCACACGCGGAGACGCCATTGTTCTTGAAGCGATCCTCCGACGGCAAGCCGAGATAATTCGCGCGGGCGCCGGTGGCAACGATGATGGACAGAGCCTCCACCGTTTGGCCCTCGAGCGAAGTTAGCCGAAACGGATGCGTCTTGAAATCGACCTTGACGATATCGTCGGTTACGATGCGGGTATCGAAGTTGACCGCTTGCTGGCGCATCAACTCCATGAGTTCCGGCCCGTTGATGCCGTGGCTGGGCTGAGGCTTGTTAGCGCTGACCCAGTACGGGATCCGGTCCCCCTTGAGCGCGCTAGCGAGGTAACTGCGCGTATCGCCGGTCGGCGTGCCGGGATAATTTTCGACTTCGGTAGTAAGGTTGAGCTGACCGAGCGGCAGCGTGCCCTGGGTCGCGTTCTTGTCATTGACGGCGCCTTCGTACACGAGCGGCTGCAGATTTGCGCGGGCGGCATAGATCGCGGCAGTCCAGCCCGCCGGGCCCGATCCGATGATGATGACTTTCTCGGCCATGCGTCTTCTCCTCGTCGATGTCGTATTCGTGGTCATTCCTTGACTCAGTATAGGAATCAAGCGCGCGGCCAACAAAAAAAGCCTACGGCGGAAACCGTAGGCTTTGCTGCTGTTGATGGTAAAAATCGCTCAGGCAACAATTTCTGGCTGCGTTCCCTGGCGGCGGCGGAGTAGCCAAAGCCCGGGCAGGCCGAGCAAGCCCAAGAGGAATGAGGCCACCACAAGCACCACGTGCCCATGGCCATGGTGCTTGTGGTGGCCGTGGCCGTTGTGCTGGTTCTGAAACTGAACTGCCGCTGCTGCTGCTGATTGAGGAGCGAGGCGTCGAAGTTGGTGGTGACGTTAACGGTTGGCGTGGTGGCTTGGCCGCCGTCCTGTCCCTGGTTGCCGCCGGGGAACCCGCCGATGCCGCCGCCGCCCCCGCCGCCGGTGGAACCGCCGAGTCCGCCCATGCCGCCGGTGATGCTGGCAAAGCCTGGAACGCCGCCTTCTGCCGCCGCTGCCTGCGGGCCGGCGCCAACGCCGAGAGACGTGCCCACCGCCAGAGCGAGGGCCGCCGCGTTGCCGCCGCCGGCCGTCAAGGCGATGGCGGAAGCATCGGCCGCGCTGCGTGCGACCACATCGTCAGCGAACAGGCGGCGCGAACATGATCTGCACGTAGTCGGGTTCCTTGCCAGCTTCGGCCGCCTTCACCAGACGACCCACATGCGCGACTACCTTGAGGTGCTCCGTGTCGATCTTGGCATGCACATCCATGAGGTCCAGGTGCGCCTTGGACTTGGTCAGATTGTGCGAGCTGTCCGCGACGCCGAAGTCCGTTTCGAATTCACCCAGCGCGTGGGCGTGGCGGCTGTACGTGGGGTTGGAGATTTTCAATTGCTTGGGGGCCAGGTGCGAGAACGCCATGCGCACAATGCGGTCTTTTTCGACATTGTCCACCTTGTGCCGATGGGTCTTGTTGGTATTGTCGAGGTCATGCTGCAACGATGCGAAACCCGAATCGCGGAAGTGTCCCCACGAAGTGATGACCGTGGGGTCAACGCTCAGCTTGAGTGCAAAGCTGGCAATGTCGTCCCTGATCGGCAATTCGGACTTGGCATCGAGCTTGGCCCCCGGGACGAGATGCGGATACCTGATGCCTTCGCCGCCTTTGGCTCCCTTGACCTGATTGATGCGAGGATCAAGGCTGCGGTCATTGACGACCTGGTAGAGGTACAGGTACTTCGCCTTCTTGTCGTAGCGCAGCGACATGCCATCCTTGAAACTGCGCCCTGCCTCGAAGCGCGTGTCGACGTTGGCCAAGCCGGTGCCAAAGGTGTCGCCATCGGCGCTCTGGATGTTTTTGAAGACGGCAAAGTAAACGGTGCCGTCCATGATCTTGAACACCTACAACGCTTGATGGCCGTGGCCTAGCAGGCGAAAGAGAGCACCTTCCGTAGTGAAGGTGTCTTCGGGATTGCCAGGCCGTGCGCAGCGGCGGAGTGACACCATTCATCAATATGCGGTGCACTTCAGTAGGCGGAACGACGTGAAAGCGTGCGCGCATCAGGTTGCAGAAGTTGCGAAACCATGCTGTCGCCACGGTCAAGCCGTCGACGGGAATTTCGTCGGTCATGCGATGAAACAAAACGACCGACATGAAGCGGCGCCCCGACCAGTACGCCAGCCGTTCCTGCGCATGCATGATACCTCAGTATTTGCACACAGCGATAAAGGCGGATTTGACCAGGCTTTTCATAGGGAGACCATCGAGGTCACACTCTGCCGAACATCGCGGAACGGCAAGATACGTCAAGGAACTTATAGGTTACACTTGGAGTGAATACCAATTCTCGGAGGTGGGTGTGGGAAAACGATATCTCGTCACGGGCGGTGCCGGGTTCATCGGCTCGCATCTGGTCGATGCCCTGCTCGCCGATGGCCAGGCCGTTCGCGTGCTGGACGACTTCAGCACCGGCAATCCAGCGAATCTAGCCCACGCGGACGGCAAGTACGAGTTGGTCCGCGGCAGCGTCGCCCAGCCGCAAGCCGTGGAGCAAGCGGTTTCGGGTTGTGATGTCGTGTTTCACCTAGCCGCGATCGCGTCGGTGGCGAAGAGCGTCGAGACGCCGCTTATTTCACACGAGGTCGGCGCGACCGGCACGCTGCACGTGCTCGATGCGGCCCGCCGGCTCGGTGTACGCCGCGTTGTTTACGCGGGCAGTTCCAGCGCCTATGGCGATCAGCCAGGCACCGAGCGCCTGGAGGACGACCCGCTGATTCCGCTTTCCCCCTACGCGGCCGCCAAGCTTGCCGGCGAACATTATTGCACCGCGTGCACCAGCGTCTATGGCCTGGAGACGGTTCGGCTGCGTTTCTTCAACGTGTTCGGCCCGCGCCAGGACGCCAAGAGCCCCTATTCCGGCGTCATAGCTCTCTTTATCGACGCCATGGCCAAGGGCAAAACGCCGACGATCTTCGGGGATGGTCTGCAAGCACGCGATTTCGTCTACGTCGCCAACGTGGTGCAAGCCTTGAGCCTCGCCGCCGAATCGAAGAACGCCGTCGGCCGAGTCTACAACATCGGCTCGGGCGGCAGCACGACCCTTCTCGAATTGGTGAAGCAACTGAACGAGCTGCTCGGCAAAGAGATCGTGCCGAACCACCAGCCGCCGCGCGCGGGGGACGTGCGCCTGTCGCAGGCATGCATTCGACGGGCGCAGGCGGAACTGGGATACAACCCGACGATCTCGTTTCGCGACGGGTTGGCGAAAACTGTGAAGGGTTGACCAGCTCCGACTCGGGTGCGTCACGGATGGGCCCCTTGTACCCGGAGGGAGCCGCCTTGATGAGATTGACGATGTCGCGCGCCGTCACGTAGTGATGGTGGAACTTCGAATTCTTGCGGGCCATCTCGGCCAGATCCTTGTGGAAATCCACCATCGGCGCACCCAGGAGCATGCCCTGGTCGTACTCGGGCCCGCCGTAAGCGTGCAGCTTGACGAAGAACCAAGCAGGCCTGGCACCTGCACCCGCGATTGCAGCCATTGCCACAGCCGCTCCACGCTCGGCGGCTGTGTGGTTTGCAAGCACGCGTTCTCGATGCCGGGCAAGAAGCCCCACTTACGCTTGCTCCAATCCAGCAGGAGCGGGCCTTGCACCAGCAGCAGTGCGCTCGCGGTGGGCGAGCCCTCGGCAAGCGGGACTTCATACGACCGAGGCACTCCGAGCCGATCGCTGGCAAAAGTAGATACGATTGATGATCGGCGGCTGCGTGTCGCTCGGCACCGAGGGGAACGTGAAGTCCGCGTAACAGCCGGTTTCCAAATGGTCGGCGATGCAAAGGATGACATGCACTTCCTCGGCTGGCGTCGGCACCTTAAAACGCCGCCATTCTTTCAAATAAGTCGGCCACCAGCGATGCAACTTGCGCCGGCGGATTTGCCACCACGCCGCGCCGACGAAGGCAACCAACAAGAAGACGAGAATGCCGAGAACGGCCCAGCCCATCCGCTAGTCCTCGAGGCCTGGTGAGTTGATGAATCTGAGCACGTTTAGACGCGGAGACCGTTTTTTTTTTTTCAATCCAAGATAGACCTCCCGTTTTCGATTAGCCGCTCGCCTCGGGCGAACGGGTACTCGCCGAACACGCTCGCCCGAGGCGAGCGGCTAATCGGGGATCACACTTTTCGTCGGAGCACATACCGCTCCTCCACCACCTCCACGCCCCATTGCCGTCCCGCTTTCTCCTCCACCTTCACGAATCCCCCATTTCGATAAAGCTTCGCCGCTGCCGTCAGGGCGCTCACAGTCCAGAGAAAAACTGACTCGTAGCCGCAGCGTTCGGAAAACGAGCTGGCTTCGCGCAGAAGCAATTTACCGAGGCCAAGCCCGCGCACCGATGGATCCACGAGAAACCAGCGGAGCTGCGCGTCATTCGGTGAAATGCCGACGATGGCGATGCAGCCGATGATGTCCGCACCGCGCTCGGCGATCCAGAGGCGATTCCGCGTGCTCGGCACAAGCACAAAGTCCGCGAGGGGTCCTGCGACGTACGCCTCGAATGTCGAATCGAAGCCGTACTCCCGTGCGTAGAGCGTTCCGTGAAGACGCACGATCGCGCCAAGATCGCCGGGGTTGAGGTGATGGCGGAGAGTGAAGTTAGAAGGTGCTGGTACCATTGTTCTCGAAACTACGCCCCGAGCACGTGGCCGTCAACAGTAATTAATCCGTTAACCCACGCCCGCTCCCGCGTCCTCTCTTACAAACCCGTAATTCGCCGCGCTGAATGAACTTGTCCCACGCCGCGTTTTCGTCCACAATGGATGAGGTCACTCACGTAAGGAAACCGCCATGCCAATAGCTCGCTGGTCGCTCCTCGTCGTCTTATTCTTCATCGCAGCCAGCGCCCGCGCCGACGATTGGCCAGTGCCGCGCGGTAAGTCGCGCGAGCCGTTGCCGTATCGCTACGACGCGAAGGTGCTCAAGGCGATCCCGAAGGACGCCCTCGACGACGCGACGGCTTGCGTCCTCTACTCCGGCACGACGCATCTCATCGAGCCCGATGGCACGGTCGAAGCGATCTCCCACGAGATCACTAGGCTCAACAGCCGCAAGGGCATCGACAAGCTCGGCGAGTTTCGCTCCATCACCTTCGACCCATCCTACGAAAAGTTGATGCTCAACGAGGCCCGCATCATCAAGGCCGACGGCAAGATCGTCTTGATCGAGCCGAAACATGTGCAGCTCCGCGACGTCGCCACCGACTTTCAAGTGTACGATCAGGACAAGCAGCTCGTGATTTCGTTTCCCAATCTGCAAGTCGGCGACATCTACGAAGTGAAGTGGACCGTGCGCAGCAAGAATCGCGAGTTCGATGGGCACTTCTTCTCGCGCTACAGTTTCGGCGACGATTACCTGCCTGTCCTGCGCGATGAATTCCGCGTGCGTGTGCCCAAGAGCAAGACGCTCAAGCACACGACTGTCAACGGAAAGGTCGATCTCGTCGTCACCGATACCGACGGCGAGAAGCTGTATCACTGGAGCACCTCGAACCGCCGCGAATTGCCACGCGATGAGGAACGGCCATCGCGGGAAGAGCTGCGGCTGCAAGTCGTGGTGTCGACGTTTCCGACCTGGCAGGCAGTCGGCAAGTGGAAGCAGAAGCTGCGCGCGGAATGCTGGACGTGTACGCCGGAGGTTCGCAAGGTCGTCGACGAAGTGACTCGCGGAAAGGAAACGCATATCGACAAAGCAAAGGCCTTGACCTACTGGGTGCGCCGGCATGTGCGCTATCATTCGCGCGGCCCCGGCGGTCTCGGCTACACGCCGCATCTGCCGCACCAGGTGCTCGCCAATCGGTACGGCGACTGCAAAGACCAGGCCCAACTGCTGGCGGTAATGCTGCGTGAGATAGGGCTACCGGTCTGGCTGGTGACGCTGGGCACCGTGGACGACGGGCAAGTATTGCCAAGCGTGCCGTCGGCGTGGGGTTCGCACGCCATCCTGCTGACGCAGATCGACGGCAAGGACTACTGGATTGATACTACCGTGTCTCTGGCCGCGTGGGACTTCTTGCCGCGCTCCGACCGCGATCGACAGACCTACGTGACCAAAGAGGCCGAGCTGAAGCTGGTGAAGACGCCGGCGTTCACCTACGATGATTATCGTATCGAGCAAACAACCTACCTGAATGTACATCCCGACGGCACTTCGCGCGTGAATCGCGAATCGACTTACCACAACAGCGCGGCCTGGACGCGGCGCGACAAGTGGCTCGAAGTCCCGCCGGGCGAAAGGCGCCGTTCGGTCATCTCGGAATTGCAAGACGCTCACACCAAGGCCAAGCTTCTGTCGATCAACATCGATGAGAAGCAACTGCGTGACTTTGATCGCCCTGTCCGCGCCGAAATGGAGTTCGAGATCCCCAAGCATTTCACGGGTGATTCGGTCCGCGAAGGCAGCATTTCCGATAGCCCGGTCTGGACCTGGTTCATCGGCTACAACATTGACGCCGAACGCACGCTGCCGTACGTCCTGCCGACACAGTTCGAATCAATTCACCGCTACGTCGTGCAGTTGCCTCCGGCGTTTCGCATGGATGGTTTGCCGGAGAATCGCGACGTCAAAAGCGCCTGGGGTTTCTTCAAGCTGAAGGTCACCCCCGATCCGGCCGACACGCGGCGATTGGAGCTGCACATGCACATGCGGCTTGAAAAAACACGCGTCGAGAAGAAGGAATTCGCGGAGTTCATTCGCTTCCAGGAGGAGGTCAATCGCGCCTATCGCGTGTGGCTCAACCTGAGGCCGACGACCGAGATTGCCGATGCGCTGCCGCTTGAGAAGCTGCTGGCGAGCAAGGAACTTGCCGACGCCGAGTCCGTGAAGATCCTGGCTCGGCTCTATCTCGACAACGATCGGGCCGTGGATGCCCGCCGCGTGCTGGAGCAGGCGTCGCCGCGCTTCCTTGGCGACAAGAGCTTGTGGGAGTTGCGCGTGAGCGCGTCGGCGAATATCGACGAGGAAGAGCGATTGTATCGTGCGATGGTGAAGCAATTTCCGACCGATCCGAAGTACGCCGTCGCCCTGGGCGCCGCCTGCGTGCGGCGCGATGCTCACGATGAGGCGACCAAGATTCTAACCCCGCTGACGGAGCACAAGCTCGCACCGGTCCGCGGCGCCGCCCATTATCAGCTGGCGCGGAATGCCTACCGGCAAAAGAACTATCCGCAGGCAATGAAGCATCTCCACCTCGCGCTCGTGACTGACTCGGCCTCGCTGGCGTCGCTCGATGCGCTCCACTTCAAGGCCCGCGTGCATGAAAAACTCGGCCAGCCGAAGGAAGCAATGGCGACGCTGCAAGCCGCCATCGACGTTGAGCCTGCCAATCGTGAGGCCCTCGAGGCGATCATCCGGCTCGAAACGAAAGCCGGGCTGAAGGACCTCGCTCTTGAACACTTGTGCCGCTACACGCTAGCAGCAGGCAAAGACCTATCGAGTCTGGTCAAGGCGGCCGATCTGCACCTGGAGATGAATCGCCTGGACGACGCGTTCGATCTGGCGGCCCGCGCCCGCGACCTCGGCTTCCAGGCGAAGGCTCAGCGCGTGCTCGGGTTGGTCCACCTGGCGAAGCACGAGTACCCGCAGGCGGTATTTCATCTCGATCGCTGCGACCTGGACGCCAAGGCTCTCATCGGACTTTTCCACGCCAATCTGCGTCTGGGCGATCTCGACGCCATCCAGCGCCGCCTGGAGACGATCCGTAAGATCAACGACGGCGACAAAGAGCTTGGCGCACTGGAAAAAGACGTGGTCGGATTGATCGCCCAGCGCGACCAGCTGGTGGCGGCCTGGAACCCGAAAAAGGAACAGCGGCTGGCGGCGACGGCCGTCATCAATCGCTTCCTAAGCGCCGAGCGCGGCCTGGCTGAACGCTGGCCGCGCGCGCAGATCGAACGACTGGTCAACGACCCCGCCACGCAAGCGCTGGAGTTCGCCCCGCTACTCGCTCTGCGCGGCTGGCTGCTCCTGGAAAAGGGACACCTGCGCTCCGCCGTCGCCGATGCGGAACAGGCGATCAAGCTGCAACCCAAGGAAACGCGCGCCTTCCTGGTGCGCGGCCGGGCGCGCCTGGAGCAAGGCAACGTCAACGCGGCCCTCGGCGATTTACGCAAGGCGACCGAACTCAGCAAGCGCGAGGACCCGATCGTGCTGCACTGGTTGGCCGCCGCGCTCCTGGAATCGGGCCGAACCAAAGAAGCCGTCGAAACGCAACGCCTGGCGCTCTTGTTGAGGCCCAACGATGTGGAGTTACAAGAGCAACTGCGGCGCATGGAGATGCGGCAGTCCAAGGAAACGACGGGTGGTTCGAATTAGTTAGCCGGACGCCCAAGCGACGGATTGCATGTCCGTCGCTTGGGCGTCCGGCTAACAGGAAATCATCGCCATGATCGATCAGCAACACATCACGGGCCGCGCGTTGCGAGATCTCGTCCGCGCCGGCAAGCACACCACCATCACCGCGGGCGTCGCCATGGGCTACGTGCAGGCAAACCTCGCCATTTTGCCGCGCGAGCAGGCGTTTGACTTTCTGCTCTTCTGCCAGCGCAATCCGAAGCCGTGCCCGCTTTTGGACGTCACGGAAGCCGGCGATCCGGAGCCGAGGCTGTGCGCGCCCGGCGCCGATGTGCGCACCGATTTGCCTCGCTACTGCGTCTATCGACACGGTGAGTTGATCTGCGAGCCGACCGACATCCGCGACCTGTGGCAAAAGGACTGGGTCGCGTTCCTGATTGGTTGCTCCTACACCTTCGAGAACGCGCTGATGCAAGAGAGCTTGCCGCTGCGGCACCTCTCGGAGAATTGCAACGTACCGATGTATCGCACCAATATCGCCTGCCAGCCGGCGGGGATCTTTCACGGGCCGATGGTGGTGTCGATGCGGCCCATGACGCCGGCGCAGGCGATCCGCGCGACACAAATCTGCGCGCGCTTTGCCCGAGCGCACGGGACGCCGATCCATCTGGGCGATCCCGCAGCCATCGGCATTCGCGACATCACGAAGCCCGACTTCGGCGACGCGGTCACGATTCGGCCCGGCGAAATCCCCGTCTTCTGGGCGTGCGGCGTCACTCCGCAGGCCGTGGTCATGCAGGCCAAACCGGCGATTTGCGTGACCCACAAGCCAGGGCATATGTTCTTGACGGATTGGAAAGATGCGGACCTAGAATGATTTGCGGAGGCTTGATTGCGAATGTGTCGCCGCGCACGAATCTGTACGGAACTCGGTGACGATCCCGCTGCTTGGTCAAGGCAAGCGCCCCTCATGCCCCCCGTTTGGTTTGACCAGCAACTCGTCTACTTCACCGAAGGGGTGCGACTAGCGGCGGCCGGCGACGTGGTAGGTGCACGCGATCGACTTCAGGCAATCCGAAGCGATGACTTGCGCACGTGGTTCGTGGAGCACGGCCAGCAGTCTTGGGTATATCGGAATCGCCATTTCCGCCGACCAAAGCCAACTCGTGGCGTGACACTCGATCCCGTCCGTTCGCCTCGGCGATTCATGAAGTCGGTTCTGGAAAGGGACGGCTATACGTGTCGTTACTGTGGCCTTCCTGTGATCCCAGAAGCGGTGCTAGCCCGAAAATCGCACCGTGAATTGCCAAAAGAGCCTTTGGTTGTAGATAAGTTGCAGCTGAATACGAACTTGCCACAACCAAAGGACTCAAGATCATGATGACAGGCTGTCTGGAACAACTTGCGCTTTGGGACCTCGGTCCGCAA
>SHZY01000168.1 GCA_009692065.1 Gemmataceae bacterium | reverse complement strand
CCCGCCAACACGATCCGCAGCTTTTCCTCGGCAGACCACTTTCGTCGCTTGCTCATGTCTTTTCCTCCAGGGGGTTCTTGATTTCACTACACCCGGAGGAGACGGTCGGCTACTTTAGGCTGTGTGCCATTTGGGGTGAAACACTACAGGAGTTGTTTGAGACTAAGAAGATCGTTTCGCAGTCAATGTTGTCGAGGAAGCAAATAAAAGCCACCCTCGACGAAAACAATCATTACGTTGAGCAGAGCCTCGTTTGTATCGTGCCCCACGGGATTCTTACGGAGAAGGAGACGGACGCCGAGTTACCGATGGAGTTTATTCTGGGCGTGTTGAATTCGCGGCTTGAGAGCTTCTACTTCTCAACGTCGATCATCGATTTTTCGCTGGGCGGTGGGTTGATTCATGCGACTCCTGGCTCGCAGTCGAAATTCGTGGTACCACGAGCGGACGAAAACCAAATTCAGAACGTAGTGGCGAAAGTGAACCAAATGCTCACCCTCCACAAGCAACTCGCCGCCGCCAAGACGCCGCACGAGCAGACAGTGCTGCAAGCGCAGATCGCCGCGGCAGATCGGCACATCGACCGGCTCGTCTACGAACTCTACGGGCTGTCGGACGACGAGATCAAGATCGTCGAGGAGGGAACGGCGTCATGAATTTGGCCTGGGACGCACTCGGTTGCATCTGGTATAAAGGCAGTGGTTGCCGCCAAATGAGGAAGACCATCATGCATCAATACACTGCGGTCATCGAACGCTGTCCGGATACGTCCCTTTACGTCGGCTACGTCCCCGGGTTCTCCGGCGCGCATTCGCAGGGGCAGACCCTGGAGGAGCTGAATCGCAATCTCGCCGAAGTCATCGCGATGCTCCTGGAAGATGGCGAACCGCATTTAGAAGCAGAGTTCATTGGCACGCAGGCCGTACAGGTGCCCTGACCATGGCCTCCAAGCTCCCCGTTCTAAAACCTCAGGAAGTGGTCTCACGTCTGAAGGCGTTGGGGTTTGTGGAAGTCCGTCAGCGCGGTTCGCACAAGCAATTTCGGCACGCCGACGGTCGTGGCACGACGGTGCCATTTCACAAGGGATGCGACATCTCACCGGTCCTTTTGAAAAAAATCGCTCGCGACATCGGATTGACCGCAGAGGAACTGGTCAACGCGAAGTAGTGCGATCCACAAGCAACTCGCCGCCGCCAAGACGCCGCATGAGCAGACGGTGCTGCAAGCGCAGCTCGCCGCGGCGGATCGGCACATCGACCGGCTCGTCTACGAACTCTACGGGCTGACCGCCGACGAGATCAAGATCGTCGAGGAGGGGACGGGGAACTAACCATGGTGGACAAACCGATTAACTTCAGCGGCCATGCACGCTTCGAAATGAAGAGACGTGGCATTTCGCAAGCCTTGGCTGAGGCTACCATCCGCGCGCCTGGACAAGTCGTGCCATCCGTGAAGGGGCGCGACATCTATCAAAGCCTGATCGGCCGGCTCGGGCGACTCCTCCTGCGCGTGATTGTCAAGGAAGACGAAAACGCTTATCATGTGGTGACGGTTTATAAGACCAGCAGGATCAAGAAATACTGGAGTGAATCATGAAAGTGATCTACGATCGGGAAACCGATACCCTCTCGATCATTCTCCGCGCCGGCAAAGTCGCCGAAAGCGATGAGACGCGCGAGGGCTTGATCCTGGATTACGACAAGTCGGGCAAGCTGATTTCGCTCGAACTTCTCGACGCTTCTGAACAGGTCAATCGCCCTCATGCGATGGAGTTCGCCCTGGCGGGCGCGGACGACTAGTTCGCTCACGCTATCGGAACTGCTGGCAGACAAGGACTCGCCATGAAAAAAGAAGATCCAACCATTGATGCCGTGCGCGAGGCCCGACATCGGATTTCGGAAGGGGTAGCTCACGATCCACGGAAACTCGTGGAATACTACCGCCGTCTTCAAGAGCGCCATCGCGAACGTCTCATCGCGCAACCGAAGCCCGGGTCAGAAACCAGCGCGGAAGATGCGGCCTAACATCCGATGCAACGCCGCGCGAGCTGACTGGAATCACGCTACCTTCGTTTCGGGCATGGGAAGGGTCGCGGGCCCCACTTCACTTTTCTCGCGTTTGCCCATCACATACAACAGCGCCGGCAGGAACACGAGCGCGGTCAGCATGCAGCAGGTGACGCCCACGGCCAAGATCAGACCGAGGCTGGCCATGCCGCGGTGCTGGGCGATCATCAGCGTGCCGAAGCCGAGAATTGTGGTGAGCGCCGCCACCGTGATGCCGCGGCCGGTGACGTGGTTGAGGCGGTAGCGTTTCTTGCGGTCACGGCAGCGGAAATCGTGCAGGACGTGGACGCCGTTGTCGGCGCCGACGCCGAGGATCAGGGGGAACGCAATCATGTTGGCGGGGTTGAGCGCGAAGCCGAACATCGCCATGAAGCCGAGCGTGGCGATCATGCCCATCGCCAGAGGCAAGAGTGCGACCAGCGTGTGCTTGACGCGGCCGAAGTCGAGGAGCAGGACTAGCACCATGGCGATCAGGGCGTAGACGCCGGCCCAGAGGAAGCCGCTCTGCATCGCCTTGAGGCCTTCGAGCGTAGTGAACGGCTTGCCGGTCGCTTCCGGATCGACCGTGCGGATCTGGCGAATGAAGTTTTCGAGCGGCTCGAAATTCCACAGGCAATCCTTGGCGAAGACGCGGACGAGCCATTTACCGTTCTTGCCGATGTAACGGTCGCGCAGGCAGCTTGGCAGGTCGTCGAGGCGGATCGGCGTGGGCGTGGAGACGTCGCAGAGGCGGTGCAGATCCTCGGCAAGGTCGCGCGTCATCCAGCCGTCGAATTGTTGCAGGCGCTGGGTCATCAGCGTGCGGGCGTCGGGCTGGCCGCTGTTTTGGACCTGGATTACGCCGGGCTGACTTTTGTGCAGCGTGTCGAGCAGCCGTTCGACGTGGGTTTGCAAGCGGACCAGCGAATCGCTGGATTGTTCGCGTTGCAACCGCGCCAGGATTTTCAGGACCCGTGTCGCGGCTTGCTCGACGTCGTCGAGGTTCGTCGCGGCGTGTTGCAGAGTCTCGCCGCGCTTGGGCAGCTTCCGCAGGCGTTGTTGGATGTCGCGCAGCAATTCGAGCTTGCGGTCTTGATCGCTCGGGATCAGCGACGCCACGGTGATGACCTGGCTGACGCCCGGCAATTGTTCGTACTTGGCCTTGAGGGCGAGGGCTTCTTCCGGCGTCGTCGTCCAGCTGACGGCGTACCAGCTGGAGCCGGTGGTGTGCTCGATCAGTTTCTTTTCCCACTGCACCGAATCCATCTGCTGCGCCTGCAAGTTGAGCAGGTTGTGATCGTAATCGATGTTGAGCACGAAGCCGGCAAGCACCAGGGTCACGAATCCGCAGAAGGCGACGACCCAGCGAGGCTTCTTCATGAGCCAGGCGAGCCATTCGCGGCGGGCTTCTTGATGCTCTTGCATCGACAGAATCATCTCGTCTTTTGCTTGAACCGCATGAACGCGGAAATCGAAGATTGCCAGCATCGCCGGCACGACGACAAAGCAGGAGACGGCGCACAGGAGCACGCCGCAGCCGGCGATCCAGCCTAGTTCGGAGACGGCCTTCAGGTCGGCGAGCATGGCGGCGAAGAAGGCGAACGCCGTGGTGACCGCTGCGGTGAAGATGCTCGGGCCGACGTGCATCGCGGTGCGCTGGTTGGCTTGCGCGATGTCGTAGCCGAGCTGGCGTTCCTGGCTGAAACGCGTCACCCACAGAATGCCGTAGTCGCCCATGCCGATCAGCATGACGGCAAACGCGGACGATAAAATATTGAGGTGCCCGACGGTCAGCGTCAGCCAGCCGAGCGCCCAGACGGTGCCAATCATTAGCGCGGAGACAGTCATCAACGGATAGCGGAAGCCGCGGTAGACGACGAGGTAGAGCAGGGCGACGCCGATCAGCGCGAGCCACGCAGCGAAGTTGCTGTCGTTCTTCGAGGCAACCATCTCATCGTTTTCGAGCACCGGCAAGCCGGTCAGGCCGATCGAGAGGTCTGCGTGTTTCTCTTTCATGTCGGCGATGATGCCGCGCAGGGCCGCGATGCTCTTCTGGGCGTAGGTGAAGCTATCGTTGCCGGGTTCCTTGACGGGGCTGACCAGGAGAAACGCGAGCTTGCCGTCGCCGGAGAAGAAATACTGAGGCTTGGCGAGATGCTCGTCGGTATTGGCGCCCTTGGCTTCAGGCAACACGCTGCGCCACGGATTACGATAGCGGTCCGGCGATTCGAGGGTGTTGCTGGCCGACAGGCAGATCGATTCGAGCTGCAGGAAGAACTCATCGGCTTCCTTGTTGGACTGCTCGTGCTTCCAGACTTCCAGCCGCCGTTCGCCCTCGCGCAGGAGTTGCTGAACGCTCAGGGATTTCCAGCCGAAGAGCGGATCGAGCGTGCCGAGTACGGGCGGTTCCAGCAGCAACGACATGCCCTGGATGTGGTTGTGCACCTGGCGTACCTGGCCGGTGGGCAAGAACAGCAACGAACGGGAATGCAACGCGGTGAGATTCACTTTGTAGAAGAGCCGCTCGAACGATTCGGGACGTTTCTCGATCTCGGCGGCGAACTCGTCAAGGACCTTCTCCATCTTCGCGCGCTCGCCGCCTTGAACCACGACGATCATGTCGTCGTCGTCGCCGAACTCGTCGACGTACTGATGCCAGCGTTTGAGGTACTCTTTTTTCTTGCTGATAAGATCGTTGCGATGGGTCAGGTAGGTAAGGTTGTTCCAGGTGTAGATGCCGCTGACGGCGCAAGATAGCAAAGTGAGGACGAGTACAACCCAGGGATATCGGCAAATGACGCCGACTATCCAGGCCAGGCCGCGCGGAATGAGGCCCGCCTCTTCGTGGGGTTCTTGTTCCGAATCCATGAGAATGCCACGCCTCCATGCAGGGCAAAACGCGGCGGGATTTTAGACGGGTGGTTCGGAAGATACAAGGCGAATGTAGAAATGGCCTCACGCAAAGAGCGTCTAAGACCATGAACCACGGATGGCACGGATAGGAAAATCAAGTGACGCTGTTTCTGGGGGGCGAACCGTGATACGCACGACTTTTTTCTTTTCCAATCCGTGTCATCGGTGTGATCCGTGGTTCTTTGTTTTGGGTGCTCCCCGTAGGAGTGTAGGATTCTTAACTCCCCCAGGTTTGCGCTTTTGCGCGGTTGCGTGAGATTCTTCAAACCTTCAGAACCGGCACACTCTCGACGATCTCGGTGATGACTTGCTTGACGCTTTTGCCCTCGACTTCCGCCTCGGCTCGAATGATCAGGCGGTGCCCCAGGACGCCCAGCGCCATCGCCTGCACGTCCTCGTGCGTGAAGTAGGTGCGCCCTTCCAGCAAGGCGCGCGCGCGGGCGCAGCGCAACAAGCACAACGATGCGCGCGGGCTGGCGCCCAGCGCGACATCGGGATGCTTGCGGCTCGCCTCGGCCAGATCGATGATGTACTTGAACAGCTCTTCCTTGCCGAAGACGTGATGCGCCTGTGCCTGCATGGCCAGGATAAGATCCGGCGTGAAGACCTGCGCTACCAGATTTACGGGCGCACTATGCAGCTTGAGCATCGCCTTCTCGAACTCCGGGCCGGGATAGCCCATCTCGATGCGTAACAGAAAGCGGTCGAGCTGCGCTTCGGGCAGCCGATAGACCCCTTCCTGTTCGACGGGGTTCTGCGTGGCCAGCACCATGAACGGCGGCGACAACGGGAGGGTGGCCCCCTCGATCGTCACCTGGTATTCCTGCATCGCCTCCAAGAGTGCCGACTGCGTCTTCGCCGGGGCGCGGTTGATCTCGTCGGCGAGCAAGATCTGGCAAAAGATCGGGCCCTTGCGCAGGACGAACTCGTTGGTCTTGCGGTCCAGCACAAAGGTGCCGGTAACGTCGGACGGCAAGAGATCGGGTGTGAACTGAATGCGCTGGTACTGGATGCCGAGGATTTGGGCGAGCGTCTTGGAGAGCGTCGTCTTGGCGACGCCGGGGACGCCTTCGAGCAGCACATGCCCGCCGGCCAACAGGGCGATCAGGAAGCGGTGCACGACCTTGTCCATGCCGACGACCACGCGCGCGACGTCGCGCAGGGTGCGTTCGCGCAGGTCTTTGATACGGCCGGCCCATTCTTGAAGGTCTTGCGAAGGAGCAGCAATTTCATTGGTGTGCATGGAGTCCCATTTTTTTTGGATTGGCGAGCTGAGCTCCGTGAGGAGCCGGGTTGCGCGTTCAGCAATAGGGCGCCATAACCCGGGTCCTCACGGAGCTTGGCTGGCCGGATGTCTCATTTCTCCGCGCGAGGAGCATAACCACTTGCCGCGGACGAACGCCCTACCTCTTCCCCACCGACGAGCAATGCAAGTCGCCCTTCGTGCCGCGCCTCCGTCAAGTCACGCAGCGCCTCGGCGAGGAGGAAGAACTGGTGGCGCGAGACGCGCATCGAGTCCGGGCCGCGCGCCAGGCGCAGCACCAGGGCGGTTTGGCGGTGCAATGTCCAGCGCCCCCAGAACGACCCCTGGACGGTAAATTCCGCGTGCATGCCGGCCTGCCAGCGCTCGGGTGTTACGTCAAACTCCAGGCGCAGCCATTCCAGGGCGAGCTGTCGGCATTCGGTTACATAATCCCTGTGGCGCAACCGCGCCTGGCTGCGCTCCTGCGCGGGGGCCGCCGGGTTCGGCACAGGGAGCAAGCCGACCATGCTCGGCACCGCGCTCTCGACGTGCACGCGCCCTTCCAGCATTTTCTTCGCGCCATAGATCAGCAGAACAAAGGTGGCGAGTGCCACCAGGATCGCAATAAATCGGCCCAGGTAGACGCCGAACAGGTCGGAGAGGAGTTTCTGAAAAAAGCGTTCCTCTTCCAGGCCGCGCAAGAGGCGATTGAGGTGCTCGACCGTCGGCACCGGGATCGGCGAGCCACCGGTGAGGTTCATGTTGAAGTTGCCGACGATCTCATTGTCCACCACGAAAAGAGCCTTGGAACGTTTCTTACCCGCTGAACTCTCACGCAGCCAGCGGACGGCGTTGAGGGCGAAGTCGAAATTGTCGTTGTCCTTCTGAACCATCATGCCGTTCATGAACATGCCGTGCCCGGCGATGAGCAGCACGCGGCGGTCCGGCCCAGCGTCCCTGGGAGAGCCGACCATGAAGGGAAGCGGGCGCGGGATTGGTACCCGGAGCGTGGGCGGCGGCTGGCCGAGGTCTTTTTTCTTGGCCTTGCCGGGAATTGTCGCCGGCGGGAATTGCACGACGTCGGCCTTGGCGGTTTCTGGATAATAGAGCAGCCGTTGCAGCGGGAAGAACCGCTTGTAGTTGGCAACGTAGCTCGGGCAATTCGTCGCCAGCTTCTTGCCCAGGAGCTGGAACAGCGGATGGTCGTTGCCCAAGGCCGCGCCCGGCACGTCCGAATCTTCGTAATTCAGCAAGGGACAGCGGTCGTCGCCGCGATAGGCCGCTGCTGGGGTTGGCTGGGAGACACGCGCGCCGGCAACGCCGAGGTCTAGTTCATCGAGGAAGAGCGGATAATCCGAGGCGATCAAGAGGTTGCCCCCGTTGTCCACGAATCGTTTCAGGCTCTGTCGTGCAGGCTTATCCGTCTCGAAAAAGCGCGGGTTGCCGAACAGGATGACGATGCTGTGCGTGGGATCCTTCTCGGCGTCCTGCAAGGAGCGGATCGGTTTCAATTTCTCATGGTGCAGAATGTGCGAAAAGAACTCCGGGCCCTCGAAGGGGACGGTTTTAACGCTGTTGTCCTGGGCATTAACGGGCAGGGCGAGGAAGAGTCCGGCGAGCATCACCAGCAGGATCCGGCTCCCCTCCTGGGTTGTGGCACGGTTTCCTGACCGTACGCCCGGGGTGCGCGCAAGGCGCGGTGGCACGGTCAGGAGACCGTGCCACAACAGTGACAAGAGTGCCTGCCACAACAGCGACAACCGTGCAAAGGGCAGGCGCGATCGCATCAGAACGCCTCCGCGAGTTTGCGCAAGGAGTGCCGTGCCTCTTCGCGTTCGACTTCGCTCAAGGCCTCGATCCCTTCGGTGTACCGCGCCTCCTCGTAGAGCGATTCGAGAACACGCGCTAACGCCGCCAACGATGGCGCCTGTTCGCGCCAGCGGCCGGCGACGGCGCGATGATTCCAGCTCTTGACGGCGAGACCCAGCGACCAGAGGGCGAGGTAATCGAACGCCAGAATCAGCTCGGCGCGGGTCGCGACGGCTTCGGGGCGAACGGGCCAGGGACCGAGCAGCGCGCGCGTGTCGCCCGCGGTCGGCTGCCGACTCCAGCGCATCAAGTGCCATCCGACGAACAAGAGCACCAGCAGGAACAGAATCCAGCTCGCGCCGGCACCGAGCGACAGTCGGTTCAAATCCGGCAGCACAGGGGCGCCCACGCTCGGCATGGAAACGCTCCCCAGGCCCGGCAGCCTCCAGCTTTCCACATCCGGCCTGGGCAAATCTTTCAGCCGATCCACGGCGGCTTGGCCGAACTTCCAGCTGCCTTCCGGCATGCTGAGCCGGCCTTGCCAGTCACGCCAGCGCGTGGCGCCGGGATTGTTGACCGACGTCTGCAAATCCGAGAAGGCCCGATTCCAGGCCGGCGATTTCCCCAGCCAGTCGCCGAACTTGGTGTCGCCCAGCTGCTTCATCGCCCGCTCGGCCATGGCCGCCAGCGACTCGGGTTCCCCGGCATCCGGTGCGTCGTCCTGGAGCTCCCTGCCGACATTAGGCGCCACGTTCTCGGGCGGCCTCTCGTCCTTCGGAAGATCCTTGAGGACGTCATTCACATCCTGCCGAAACTTTTTCACTTTGTCGGGTTGCTTGTCGGCCGCCTTCTGCTTCGCCCAATCCGTCAGCGCTTGCTTCAGTTGTGGATCGTCTTCCACCCAATTCTTCAACGCCTGTTTGAATTTTTCATTTTTCTCCAGATTGAATTGCTCAAGCTGCTTCATGTCGACGGGCAGCTTGCTCGGGTCGGCAAGAACTCGTTTGACGAGATCCTTGAAGGACGCCAACTCCAACCGCCCGGCCAACACTTTCTCGTAATCCGGATCGATCTTGAATCGCGCATAGCGGCGCGTCTGCCCCTGGGCGGTCCCAAGGATGCCCATCAGCGCCGACAGTGCGATGACCCAGCGCGTATTAGATTTGGTCATGACGATCCATTCCAGCCCGGCGTTCCGATGCCCCTGTCAGTGTAGAATAAATACGCCATTGCTTGCAAGGGTGTTCGCACGAGGTTCGCGATGCTATTCTCCTGGCTCAGGAATCGCCGTCGGCGCAGCCTGCTCGCGGAGCCGTTCCCGCCGGACTGGCTGACGATTCTTCACGAGATCGTCGGGCATTATCGCGTCCTCTCCGAAGCCGACCAGGCGAAGCTGCGCGCTGCCGTGCGGATCATGCTCGCCGAGAAGCAATGGGAAGGCTGCCGGGGTCTGGAGCTGACTGACGAGATGCGTGTCGCCATCGCGGCCCTGGCGGCTGTCCTGATCCTCGGCCTGGAAGATTTCTATTTCGACAACGTCCAGACGATCCTCGTCTATCCCAATGAATACGTGGTCAAGCAAGAACGAGCCCTCGAAGGGGGCGCGACGCTCGAAGAGGAGAGCGATCGGCTCGGCGAGGCGCACTACCGCGGGCCCGTCATTCTGTCCTGGGCGGAGATCCGGCAGAACGCCCTGGAGCCAGGCTACGGGAAGAACCTCGTCTTCCACGAATTCGCGCATCAACTCGATATGCTCAACGGCGCCTTCGACGGCACGCCGAATCTGCCGACCGGCGACCTGGCAACACGCTGGGGGCGGATCATGGGCGACGAATACCGCCGTTTGCAACGCGCCGAGCGCCGCGGGCAGGAGACGCTCCTCGATCCCTACGGGGCAACCGACCCGGCCGAGTTCTTCGCGGTTGCCACCGAGTGTTTCTTCGATGCCCCGCGGGCGATGCAGCGCGTGTATCCGGATCTTTATGCGATGTTTTGCGATTACTATCGCCAGGATCCGGCGGCGTGGCAGGAATTCGAAACGCGACGAGATTGACCCTCTTCGTTTAGCGCCCGCATTCTGCCTGCGGGCGCTAAACGAGGAAATACCTTACGGCTTCGCAAACACCGAGTCATCCAGCTTCTCGAACGCTTGCGATTCGATGATCTCGACATCCATGAACGTCTTGCCATCCTTCTGGACCTCGACGCGCTTGGGGATCTTCATACCGTTCCTTTCCTGATAGCCGAGAATGTACTTTTCCTGCGTGACTTCCTTCCCGGTCGCGCCGTCGAGGGTGCGCATCTCGGTTTTGACTAGCAGATTCGTTTGTTTGTCGAAGAACATGCTGACGTCCTTCTGGCCCTTTTTGCTGATGCGGATGCCGATGGCGGCCTTGCCCTTGACCTTGACGTCGCCGAGGGAATTCAGCTCGAAGGGTTCTTTGAGGTAATCGGCAAAACTACTGGCCCCTTCGGCCTGCATTTCCTCGCGTGCCGCCTTGAGGATTTTCTCGTCGTCGATCTCCATGGTCTTGCCCATGGCGGAGACCCAGAGCTTCTTGCCATTGAACACCGTCACGATGTCGATCGCGTTGCCGTTGATGTCCAGCGTCATGACGTTCTTCACCTTATCCGGCTTTTGCAGGGAAGTTTCACCGACGACACCGGCCTTGACGCCGCCGACCTCCATGGTGCCCTTGAACTTGCTGACGACGGCCTTGAACTTACTGAGGTTCTTCTCGCCGCCGTGGGCTACAATCGCCTTGCGCAAAACGTCCCTGATGTCGGTATCCTGAGCGCGAACCGAAAGGCCGCCGAGGACGAGCACGCAACTGGTAATCGCAGCAATGCGAAGTCGTAGCATGATGAACTCCCTGGTTCAAAGTGTAATATGGGGGTCTCGAAAAGCTAGTTCGGTTCAGAGTACATGATATTGTACGGTGGAGCACAGAAAAATCGGTGCGGCCGACGGGATTATCAGGTACGCTGGTTAAGCGGCAACCTGTGGTAGAATGACACTGGGTAGTGTTTCGGAGGTGAGCCATGTTGTACTTTGTCGTGACAGTCTCCGTTCTACACCTGGCCTGGATGAACTGGCTGGCGTATCGCAAATCGAGCGTCCTGGTTGGCTTGTTCAGTGCGGTGGCGCCGATGGCTTTGGTGTGCTTGATGATCGCGAGTCCGGTGCTAACGTTGCAGTGCGTTGCCATGGGCATCCTTGTTGTCGTTTGCCGAAACCTTGTTCCGGACCGACCACCCGTGTTCCTGGGTTCGTCGCTTGGTTCGGTCGCGGTGATTTTCGGCGGGTTCCTGTTGCACACGTCATCCATCGAGCACGATTTGCTTGTTCGTTATCCAATGGAATCCATGGCGGACCGTATGCCTGTATCCAAATACCAAAAATCGTTGGGTGAAGTCCGCGAACAAGAGGCGTGGACCGTTCTTGAAAGTCAGCTTGAAGACCGAGTGCAACAGAGTGCAAGATGGCATTCACGGTCGGACAATTTGCGACGCTTGCACGAAGAAACGACCGACAACTTTATCAATGCGCAAGGATTCGGGGTCATGCGGATGCCAAGGGGCGTGTTGCGGCGGGAGGGTTATGACCAGTATATTCACCCCGCCGCGCCCATCGATCAACCACAAGCATACGATCTGCCGATTTCAACGGAGAGTCTGGAGAAGCCCTATTTTGCGGCAGATATCAAGGCGCTGAGAGTGCTCCACTTCGACGGCATCGCAGACTTCGTGAACATTCCAGGGCTTGGCTACATCAAGGATCGCGAGCACGTAGCCGGTTTTCGCTCCCATGAATTCAGTAAGATTCCGGAAGGGGGCGGCAATCGTGTCCAACGCGTCGATCTCGTCAGCCTGTTCCTCAACGACAAGCCGGTCGTCTATATCAGCAGGGTCCATACCCGAAAAGGGGTGACTTGAAACCAGGTTAGATGATACGATAGCCGGCCACGGAAGGCGAGAAAAACAAGCCTGTCCGCAGGGAGGATGGACATCATGGAGGTTCGTGTGGAATCCAAGAAAGGAACCGTTGTCACCGGG
>SHZY01000167.1 GCA_009692065.1 Gemmataceae bacterium | reverse complement strand
ACTGCCCGATGTCGACCGGACGTTTGGAGGGCACGAACACCAAGATCCAGCTCATGAAGCGCCAGGCCTACGGTTTCCGCGATCACGAGTTCTTCAAACTGAGGATCTATGCGATCCATAGAACAAAGTACGCTTTAGTCGGATGAGCCTTTTTTGCCAACTTCTGGGCAGTCAAGGTTGGTGGGGATACTCCTACACCCAGTTGTCGCGTCGTGTCGTCGCCTCCGCGCAACTCCCTATCCAGCAGGGAGTTGGGCGACGGCCTCGAGACGACACGAAAATTGCTGATCGGCCGTGACGGAGCCATTTCCATTACCGAACGCGGAATGCCGGGCACACCCGAATGAAATGCTGTCAGAGAGGTGGTCGCGCGCGTTTCCGTGACAGCATTTTGTAGAAGGCTTGTACGCCAAGGACTTGGGGCGAGAAATGCTGTCACGGGGAAATCATCGCCGTGAAATGCATGAGACGAATCCGGGGAACCCCTTGCACAACCTCGACTTTGGCGTCGCTGAGGTCAAACGCAGCACCGTGGGCCAACGAAGAGATCCTTGCGTACCGATCGCCCGCCAAGTAGAATCGAAGCCATCGACCCTGAGGATCCCTTTATGGCCATTCGATTTCTTCAAACGCAACTGTTTGCGGTTTCGCGTTGCGTTTTGTTGTTTGCCCTGACGTGGAGTGCGGCGACTGCGTGGGCATCAGGGCAGGACAGCGCGGCCAACATCCAGCTCTTCGAAACCAAGATCCGCCCAGCGCTCATCGAGCACTGTTATGAATGCCACGCCGGCAAGAAAGCGCGCGGCGGACTATCGCTCGATTCCCGCGCCGGCTTGCTCCAGGGCGGCGCCATCGGTCCTGCCATATTCCCCGGCAAGGCGGACGAAAGTCTCTTGATCCGCAGTATTCGGCATCAACTCCCCAATCTCAAGATGCCGCACAAGAAGCCGAAGCTCGATGACGCCCTGATCGCCGACTTCGTGCGTTGGGTGAATCTTGGCGCGCCGTTTCCAGCCAAGGTCGAGAGCAAGGACGATCCAAAGAGTCTCAACTGGTGGTCGCTCAAGCCGATCACGCGTCCACCCGTTCCCAAGACCCTCACCCTCAACCCCCCTCTCAAAGGGAGAGGGGAGGAAGTCGGGCCGATTGATGCCTTCATCCTCGCAAAGCTGCACGAGAAGGGATTGAAGCCGTCGAAACAGGCCGATCCGGCCACGCTTATTCGCCGCTTGACGTACGATTTGCACGGGCTGCCGCCAACGTCGGAGGAAGTGGAGGCGTTTGTAAAAGAGAGCGCGGCGGCGAGCGCTATGCCGCAAGCGGCGTATGAGAAACTCGTCGATCGGCTCCTCGCGTCGCCGCGCTATGGCGAACGCTGGGCGCGCCATTGGCTGGACGTCGTCCACTATGGCGAATCGAACGGATTCGGCATGGATCGCCCGCGCTTCAACGCCTGGCCGTACCGAGACTACGTCATCAAGTCATTCACCGACGACAAACCGTATGCGCGCTTTGTGCAAGAGCAGATCGCCGCCGACGCGCTGTTTCCCGATGAGCCGCACACGATCCCCGCGCTCGGCTTCGGCGCGGCGGGACCGTTCAACCAGAGTGCACTGGTCGAGCAGGTCGACGGCACCGATTGTCGCAAGATTGCGCTGAATCTGGATCGCGATGATATGGTCAGCAGCGTCGGGGCGACCTTCCTTAGCATGACCGTTCATTGCGCCCGCTGTCACGCGCACAAGTTCGATCCTATCTCGCAGCGCGACTACTATCGCATGCAAGCGGTTTTCGCGGGAGTAGGGCGAGCCGAACGGACCTATGAGTTGGAGCCGAACGTCGCCGCACGGCGCAAGGATCTGCTTCAAAAGCAAGCGCAGCTCGCCAAGAACCCATCGGCTCAGCCGTTCACCGGCGAGGAGCTCAAAGCGATTGCTAGAGCGCAAACGGCCTGGGAGAAAGCGGTCGCCGAGCCGGCATCGCAGTGGCAGGTGTTGACGAAACTCGACTCAACCGTCGCCAAAGGCACCACAGTCACTGTGCTCGACGACGGCTCGTTCCTCTTCGGCGGCACGAAACCTGAGCGGGATACCTACATTCTGATTGCGAAGACATCGTTGAAAGTCATCACCGGTGTGCGCCTCGAAGTGCTCACCCACGACTCGCTGCCGCTGAAGGGACCCGGCCGGCAGGACAACGGCAACCTGCATCTGTCCGAATTCCGCGTCAAGGCGAACGGCGCGGATGTGTTGATTGCGCGGGCGATCGCTGACTTCAACCAGCAAGGCTGGGACATCATGAAAGCGATCGACGGCAATAAGTCGACCGCATGGGGCATCCATCCCGAGGTCGGTAAATCCCATCAAGCGGTGTTCGAATTCAAACAGCCCCTGAAGTCAAGCGACGTACTAATGTTCCACGTGGAACAGTTGTATGGAGGCGGGCACCTCATCGGCCGACTGCGGCTCAGCGTGACCGACAGGCCGGCGCCGTCCTTGAGCAAGCCCTTGCCAACGGACATTGCCGCGGCTGTGGCGATTCCGGTAGCGAGTCGTTCGCAGGCCCAAACCGAGACGGTAGCTCGGTATTATCGGAAGACCTACCTCGCCGAGCAACTCGCCGCACTGCCGCCGCCGGCGACGGTGTGGGCGATCGCCAGCGATTTCCCCGCGCTCCGTAACTACCGTGCGCCGAAGGAGCCGGCCCCGGTCTTCATCCTGCGCCGCGGCGACGTCAAGCAGCCTCTCGATCCAGTCGGGCCTGGAGCGCTGGATTGCCTGACCGCGCTGAAGGCTGACTTCGACGTGAAGGACGAAGGCGCTCGCCGGGCCGCGCTTGCGAAGTGGATCACCGACCCGGCCAATCCGCTCACCTGGCGCAGCATCGTCAACCGCGTTTGGCACCACCACTTCGGGCAAGGGATCGTCGATACTCCCAATGACCTGGGCCGCATGGGGAGCTTGCCCTCGCATCCCGAATTGCTCGATTGGCTCGCCGTCGAATTTCGCGACGGGGGCGGGTCGCTCAAGAAGCTGCATCGCCTGATCGTGCTCAGCGCGGCTTACCGCCAAGTCTCCGATCACAACGAAGCAAACGCTAAACGGGATTCGGACAATCGCTATCTGTGGCGCATGAACCGCGACCGGCTCGATGCCGAAATGCTGCGCGACACGCTGCTCGCCGTCAGCGGCAAGCTCGATCTCAAAATGGGCGGCCCCTCCGCGATGCAGTTCGACTTCAAGGACCCCAACAAGGACGTGTCGCCGCAGATCGACTACGATAAGTTTGATCCGGACAATCCTGCCAGCTATCGCCGCAGCGTCTATCGCTTCCTGATGCGCAACGTCAACGACCCGCTGCTGGAGACGTTCGACGCCGTCGATCCGTCGCTGTCGATGGCCAAACGAAACGTCACGATCACGCCGCTGCAAGCGCTGGCCCTCTACAACAACCGCTTCGTGCTACGACAATGCGAGCACCTGGCCGCCCGCCTTGAGCGCGAGGCCAAGGACACGCCGGCCCGCATCGACCGCGCCTGCCGCTTGACGATGGGCCGCCCGCCGACGCGCCAGGAGGCGGAACTGCTGGCGGCCTATGCGGATCGCCACGGATTGGCGAACGCGTGCCGGGTGTTGTTGAATTGCAATGATTTTTTGTTTGTGCATTAGCATCGCATCGCTAGGAAATCGGCCGCAAGGTACAATGGCATCATGGCGAACTCCGATCCGAGCCCGTTCCCATTCCCGGCGAAGCGCATTTACTTTGGCGCCGACATCCCCATGCGCCTGATCCGGCGTTACGCGCGGGCGATTGCCGAGGAATTCAAGCCCGACAAGATCATCCTGTTCGGCTCGCACGCCTACGGGACGCCAACTGAAGACAGCGATGTGGACTTGCTGGTGGTCATGTCGGCACGCGACCGGCATTCACTGGCGGTGCGAATCCTGATGAGACTGGCGGCCCCTTTTCCCATTGACCTGATTATTCGGACGCCAGAACAAATAAAACGGCGTCTTGAGGACAAAGAGTCATTCACGACCACCATCATGACCGAAGGCAAGGTTCTTTATGAAAAAGAGCACGCGGCCGTGGGTCCGAAAGGCCGAGGAGGACTTCATCGTCGCCGAACGGGAAAACGGGTGCACGCCGTCGGTTCATGATGTTGTCTGCTTTCACTGCCAGCAATGTGCGGAGAAATACTTGAAGGCCTTGATGGAAGAACACGGGCTGCCAGTACCAAAGATTCATTTTCTGGATGTGCTCTTGACGGCCCTCAAACCGTATTATCCGGACTTGAATGGTCTTCGGCGCGGAATGATGTTCTTGTCACTCTACGCCGTTGACGCACGCTATCCCGGCGACGACGCGACCAAGCGCCAAGCCGCTGCTGCACTTCGATGGGCGCGCAAGGTGAGACACGAAGTGCGGAGAATTCTGGGTATACGCGAACGGCTCCCGAAAGACTCCGCCTGAAAAAGGTGCACACATGTCCTGTCTCTGCTCTCGCCGACAATCCGCTCAACTCACGCGCCGCGATTTCCTGCAACAGCTCGGCGGCGGTCTCGGCGGCGTTGCGCTTGCCAGCATGCTGCATGAGCAAGGGTTGCTTGCGCAAAACCCAGGGACGGCAGTCCCTGGGCTTTCGGGGCACACCCATCATCCCGCGCGCGCGAAGGCCGTCATCCAGCTCTTCATGCTCGGTGGGGCGAGCCAGTGCGATACATTCGACTACAAGCCGCAGTTGATTCGCCGGCACGGGCAGACGGTTCCCTTTCGCGTCACCGGCGGGACGGCCGCGTCGCCGGGGCCAGTGCTAAAGAGCCCGTGGGCCTGGCGTCGGCATGGCCAATCGGGGCGCTGGGTGACGAGCGCGCTGCCGCACATGGCGGAGTGCGTTGATGACATGGCGTTTCTCTATGCGATGCACGCGCCGACCTCCGAGCACAGTGCCGGGCAGACCATGCAAGTCTCGGGCTTCGTCACGCCGGGCTTTCCGACGGTCGGCTCGTGGGTCAGCTATGCGCTCGGCAGCCTCAATCGCAATTTGCCGACGTTTGTCGCGCTCCCCGATCCGGTCGGCTTGCCGTGGACCGGGCAGCAGGCGTGGAACAGCGGCTTCCTGCCGGCCGAGCATCAGGCGACGATGTTCAACCCCGCGGCCGAGAATCCCGTCCCCGATCTCTTCCCGCGTGGCGCTCGCTTCATCACGCCGGCCAGCGAACGCGAAGGGCTCGATCTCCTCAATCGACTCAATCGTCAACAACTGACGCCGGGCGACTCTCGGCTCGAAGCGCGCATCCGCTCCTACGAATTGGCCGCCCGCATGCAATTGGCCGTTCCCGAAGTGCTCGATCTGCGCGATGAAACCGAGCTTACGCGCCGGCTCTACGGCTTCGACGATCCGCGCACGCGCGACTTTGGCCGCAATTGCTTGATCGCGCGTCGCCTCATCGAGCGCGGCGTCCGCTTCATCCAGCTCTGGTGCGGCTCCGGGCTCAACGGCGCGTCAGGCAACTGGGACAGCCACGGCGACGTCCGCCCCGGCTCCGACTTCGAACGCATGTGTGTCCGATGCGACAAGCCGATCGCGAGCCTCCTGCGCGACTTGAAACAGCGCGGACTCCTGGATGAAACCGTCGTCTTCTGGACCAGCGAGTTCGGCCGCACCCCGTACAGCCAAAGCGGCACGGGGCGCGACCACAACGGCAACACGTTCACCAGCTGGATGGCCGGCGGCGGCATTCAAGGCGGCGCAACCTATGGCGCCAGCGACGAGTTCTCCTTCCACGCCGCCGAGCAGCGCACCATGTGCTACGACCAGCACGCGACCTTGTTGCATCTTCTAGGGCTCGATCACGAGCGGTTGACGTATCGGCACAACGGAGCAGACCGCCGGCTGACGGATGTGCATGGGCATGTGATTCAGGAGATGATTGCGTGATGTCGTGTGGGTTTCACGCCAACTTTTGTAGAACCGCTTGCCAGATTTCAGACAACCCCAGCTTCTCGGCCCATTGCCGAATATCCTCGCGATTCACCGTAGTGCCGCTGATCCGGAGGATGCCGGTGATGTCGCGCAAGTGCTTCTCGGAGCCGCCTTCGGCATAGTACAACATTTTGCCGAGGATCACATCTTCCGGCCGGGCTGCGACGCCCACGCAATTCGGCAGGAGTTGAATTTCTTGGCGCCGTTCCAGTTGCAGTCGGCCCCATTCGTCTTGGCGAGGCAAAATGAAATCGATCTTGTTCGCGGTGCCAGGATGCAGCACGTTGAATTGAAAATGCGTTTGGACGGCCTCACGGACCGCTTGTTCGCTCAAGAAAAAATCCGGCGATTGAAAGGCAGCGCAGAAGGCGGGGACTTGTGCCGCCGATAGGTCCAGGACGATGTCGATGTCCTGCGTGAAGCGCGGCTCGCCATACGCGGTGCTGGCGAAGGAACCGACGAGCATATAACGAATCGCCAGGCGCTCTAGGGCGTCGATCGTGTAGCGGAGTAGTTCAGTCTGTTCCACGGGTCAATCTCCGCGCGACTTCGCGCTGCACCTCATCGTCAGTCCAGTCGGCATGTTGCGAGCGGATTTGCGCGGCAAGCATAGCCCGGGCCGTGCGGTGAGCGTCGCAGGCGATGGCAATCCGCTCCGCCGGGGTCTTCTGGCGCAAGATGGCGGCGACCGCTTCATCCACGACCTCGATTTGGCCTGGATCGAGCCGTCGCTTGCTGGCTTTGGTGTCCATTCCCGTATTATATCCAAGATCGTCATCTCAGGACTTCCGGAGCTTCCATGCCCCTCGCCATCGAAACTCACGGCCTCACGCGCTACTTCGACGACTTCTGTGCCGTCGATGGCATCGATATCGCCGTCGAGCGCGGCACCTTCTACGGCTTCCTCGGGCCCAACGGGGCGGGCAAATCGACCACCATCAAGATGCTCACCGGGCTACTCGCGCCCACGGAAGGCGAGATGCGCGTGCTCGGAAAGAACATGAGCGATCAGCGCGAAGCGCTCGAAGCGAAAGCCAAGGTCGGCGTCATTCCGGAGGACCTCGCGCTCTTCGACAATTTGACGGCGCGCGAGTATCTCACGTTCATTGGCCGTATGTATCTGGTGCCGAAGGAGACGATTCGCAGCCGAATCGATGAGTTGCTGCCGCTCTTGGGGTTGGAGGAGGACGAGAAGAAGTTCACGCTGGAATACTCGCACGGCATGAAGAAGAAGCTGGCGCTGGCGGCCGCGGTGTTGCCGAACCCGGACTTGCTGTTCCTGGATGAACCGTTTGAAGGCGTCGATGCGGTGACGTCGCGTGTGATTCGCGATCTGCTTTCAGGCTATGTCGCGCGCGGGTCCACCGTATTCTTGACCTCGCACGTTCTGGAGATTGTCGAGAAGCTGTGCACGCACGTCGGCATCATCGTCAAAGGGAAGGTTGTCGAACAGGCGGCCCTCGACGACATTCGGCAAGGCAGCTCTCTTGAATCGCGCTTTCTCGAAAAGGCTGGGGCGGACGGGGAGGTGATTCACAAGCTGCGCTGGCTCGAAGAGGGGGAGGCGACGCCGTGAACTCGGCCCACTTCCGCGCCTTCCTCTGGCTGCGCTGGCGGCTGTTCGCCAATCAAGTGGCGCGCGGCGGCATCGTCAGCAAAATCATCCTGGTGATCGGCGGCGTCAGCGCGGCTTTCCTGACCGTCACCACGTTCATCGTCATGTTTTGCGCGGGGCTCTTCGGCATACCTGAAGTCCCCGCACAACATCGGCCGCTGGTGATACTTGCCGTGTGGGACGGGTTGGCCTTGGTTTTCCTCCTCTCCTGGAGCAGCGGCTTGCTGGCGGAGCTGCAGCGGACCGAGGCGTTTTCGCTCCAGAAATTTCTTCACCTTCCCGTGTCGCTCGGCAGCGCGTTCACGCTCAACTATCTCACTTCCCTGGTGTGCTTGACGATGGTGTTGATTGCGCCGATGATGGTCGGGTTCTCACTCGGCCTGATGATCGGGCTCGGGCCGCTGGCGATCGTGCAATTGCCGCTGGCGGCAGCCTTTCTCTTCATGGTGACGGCGCTGTCGTACCAGATGCAAGGCTGGCTGGCGTCGCTGATGGTGAACAAGCGGCGGCGGCGGACCATCATCGTGATGGTGACGCTGGCATTCATTTTGCTCTTCCAGGCCCCAAACCTCTTCAACCTGTTCATGCCGTGGACCCGAGGCATCGAGCGCGAGGACACGATCACCAAGCAGCGGAAGGAGCTGGATCGAGCCCTTACGGCAAAGGAAATCAGCGACGAGCAATATCGCGACCGCATTACGAAAGCTGTCGAGGAGCAAAACGCCCGCGATCGACAGCTGGTAGTGTCGCTGAAAGACTGGGCTTGGATTGCCAACATGGCGTTGCCGATCGGTTGGCCGGCGTGGGGCGCTGCCGCCGCCGCGGAAGAAAACGTGCTGCCGGCGATCTTCGGGACCCTGGGGCTGACGCTGATCGGGGTCGCAAGCATGTGGCGCTCCTATCGAACAACGATGCGACTCTACACGGGGCAATACACAGCAGGCGCGAAGGTGCCGGCGCCCGCGTCGGCGCCGAGGCCAACTACGGCGGCGCTGCCTGCGTACTTCCTTGAGAGAACGCTTCCCGGGCTTTCCGAACAGGCCGCCGTCATTGCGCTCACCGGGTTGCGCTCGCTCCTGCGCGCGCTGGAAGTCAAGATGCTGCTCTTGTCGCCGATCATCATGATCGTGATTTTCGGCGGCATGTTTCTTCGGGGCGGCATGAATGTCCCGGCCGGCGTAGTGCCGCTGATTGCGTACGGCGCGGTGGCGATGACTCTCTTCACCATGGGGCAGCTGGCAGGCAACCAGTTTGGCTACGATCGCAGCGGCTTTCGCGTCTTCGTCCTCAGCCCGGCGCCGCGCCGCGAGATTCTGCTGGGCAAAAACCTCGCCTTCCTGCCCCTCGTCGCCGTGCTGAGCGCGCCGATGATCGCACTCGTGGCAATCTTCTTGCCCATGCGCCTCGATCATCTGCTGGCGCTTCCATTTCAGTTCGTGTCGATGTTCCTGATTTACTGCATGATGGCGAATGTGCTGTCGATCCTGGCGCCGATGCCGGTGGCGTCGGGATCGCTCAAGCCGGTCAGTCCGAAAGGGCTGCCGATGGTGCTGCACATGCTCTTCGTCTTCACCGTGCCGACGGCGCTGGCACCGACGTTCGCGCCGCTGGGCATCGAGGCGCTCCTTGAGGCGCTCGATTTGTCGTTTGGCCTGCCGATTTGCCTGGTGTTGACGGTGCTCATAGCCGCGGCCGTGGTTGCCCTCTATCGACTCGTAATCACGGCGGAAGGACGATTCCTGCAAGCGCGCGAGCAGAAGATTCTTGACGTGGTGGTGGCGAAGGCGGAGTGAAGTCGGGCGAGAATTTACTTGCACGTGCATATTGATCGATTACCATGGCAAAACGCTCCGCCCGCGCTCCCCTTCGGGTCGCGGCTAGACGGCGTTTGCAAAACCAACGAAGCAGTCTCATGAACACCGCATGGATCCGTCGCATTTGTCCCGCCGTAGTGCTCGTCGCCATCTTGCTCGGGCTGACACCCGCGCCGGCGCAAGACACGGGCGGCAAGCAGAGCAAAGGCATTTCGGCGGCACTACAGCCGTTTGTGGACAGCGGTACCTTGGCCGGCGCGGTCACGCTGGTCGCGGACAAGGACAAGGTGCTCTGCCTGGAAGCGGTCGGCTACGCGGACGTCGGCGCCAAGTCGCCAATGCTCGTCGAGATGCTGTTCTGGATCGCATCGATGTCGAAGCCGATCACCGGCGCCGGCCTGATGATCCTCGTCGACGAAGGCAAGGTGAACCTCGACGACCCGATCGAAAAGTACCTGCCCGAATTCAAGGGGCAATGGGTGATCACCGAGCTAGGCAAGGATCGCGTGGTGCTCAAGAAACCCGCACGCCTCGTCACGGTGCGCGATGTGATGAACCACACGAGCGGGCTGCCGGGCAAGTCCGCCATGGAGATACCGACCTACGACGTGCTGTCGCTCAAGGATGCAGTCCGCAGCTACGCCCTCACACCGCTCAACTCCGAGCCCGGCACGAAATACGCCTATTCCAACGCCGGCATCAACGTGGGGGGGCGGATCATCGAAGTCGTCAGCGGTATGTCCTACGAAGACTTCATGAGCAAGCGCCTGTTCGGCCCGCTCGGCATGAAGGACACCACGTTTTGGCCCAGCGAAGTGCAACTCAAACGACTCGCCAAGTCCTACAAGCCCAACAAGGCCAAGACGGGTCTGGAGGCGACTACCGTCACCGCGCTCAAATATCCCTTGAGCGATCCCAAGCGGCAGCCGTTCCCGGGCGGCGGCCTGTTCTCGACAGCGAGCGATGTCGGCGTCTTCTGCCAGATGGTGATGAATGGCGGCGAATACAAAGGCAAACGTTATCTGTCGGAAGCCGCGGTGAAGACCATGACAAGCAAGCAAACCGGCGACGGGGTCAAGACAGGCTACGGCGTCGGCTGGTCGACAAGCGGCGACACCTTCGGCCACGGCGGCGCCTACGCCACCAATATGACCATCGACAGCAAGCGCGGACTTATCACCGTCTTCATGGTGCAACATTCCGGCGGCTTCCCAGGCAACGGCGGTCAAAGCCAGGCGGCGTTCCGTAAAGCGGCCGAACAGATGTACGCGAAGTGATTTGCCCGCATACGGCTTAGCACGCAGGTCCGGCAAGCGCTAAGCCGCAAGCGGCTTTCAAGGCTGCCGATGTTTCCGCGCAGACGGCTGATTCGGCTGGCATGATTCCCCGAAGAACGATCGGCACGAACCGAACGCCAGCCTGAACTCATAGCAGAAGTTGCCACACGTGGGATAAAACGCGTTCGTCTGGCACGACATGCCGTGATTGTTCAAGAATCGTTGGGCGTGATGACTCGCCGGCGCCGGCTGCTTCGGCTGCGCGAAAGCCGGCGGCGCATACGCATGATAGGCCGGCTGGTACGGGACCTCCGGCACGACCGTGATCTGCTGGGCCCGCAGCGGATTCACCCAGAAGGCGACCGCCACCATCAAACTCAGGCCCAGCCGTACGGTTGACGTTTGCATGGCATTTCCTCCCGGTTCACGCAAAGCTGCACGCATTCCTTGCTTTCGCAATCCTCCTATTCATCGAGCGCCGGAAACTTCGGCAAACACCAAGAAAACCAGAAATACTGCAAACGGAGCGGAAGCTGGGGAAAGAACTTCGGTTCTACGTCGGGCGCTCTTGGATGCCCAAAGCCGCCGAGCAGACCTGGCTGCGCAACCGCTACGACCGGCATTTTCCGCGTAACCGTTACGTTTGCCAAACGCGAAACCACGGCCTACGTTTCTTCACGGGACATTCTCTAATCTTCTTGGAAGCGCCATCATGGAAACCACCCCCTTTCTGATCGGGATCAGCTGCGTTAGCCTGGTCGTTGGGATCTATTTCTTCTTTGTGCGTACTCGACCCGAAGAAAAAGTGCAAACGCAAGAGTAGAATGATGCATGGGAACGCGCAGGGACTCCCGTCTCCTGCCGGACCGTGGATCGATTCATGAATGCCATCTACCTCGACAACAACGCCACCACGCCGATGCTGCCCGCGGCCTGGGAGGCGATGCAGCCCTTTTTTTTCGATCGGCCCGGCAATCCCGCGAGCAGCCATCGCTTCGGTCGGCAAGCCCGCCAGGCCCTCGAAGACGCCCGCGAACAGATCGCGGAGCTACTCGACGCACATCCCGAAGAAGTCCTGTTCACCAGCGGCGCCACCGAAGCGAACAACCTGGCAGTCCTCGGCCTGACCGCCGGCGCTGCGGCGGGAAGCCTCGTCACGAGCGCGCTGGAACATCCCTGCGTGGTGGAGCCGATGGGTCGCTTAGCCGAGCGCGGCTTCGTTCTCAAGCATCTGCCGGTGTCGCAGCTGGGACAGATCGACGAGCGGGCGACCGTTTTTCCGGACGATGTTCGCCTCGCAGCGGTCATGCTGGCAAATCACGAAACCGGCGCGCTGCAGCCGATCGAGGCTCTCGTACAGCAGCTGGCGGGCAAGGCGCCGTTTCACTGTGACGCGGCGGCCGCAGCGGGCAAGCTGCCGATCTCCTTTCGACGTCTCGGCGTCACCACGCTGACCGTGAGCGCT
>SHZY01000022.1 GCA_009692065.1 Gemmataceae bacterium | reverse complement strand
TAGGTCTGCGGCTGAAACGCCGCGGCGCCCGTTGGAACCGCTGCAATGTGCAGCCAATGGCGAGCCTGGTCTGCGTCCGCCACACCTGCCAATGGAACGCCTACTGGGCGATGGCCGCCTGATCACCCCCAGAGAAGTTGGACGCACCCCATCTTAATTGACCCAGCTGGTTGATCTTGATTCTTTCCGCCAAATCTGCCAAAAGCGCAGGGTGACCGGATACCCTGGTTCCAACGTGGCCCTCGGCAATCTCTTATGACGACTACCCCCCATCTCGGCAGCAAGGTCGGGCGTGCACGCCGCAGTCTGAGTCAACTCTGGCAGGTGCCGATGTTCCTCATCGGTCTGCTGGCATTGATCGGTGTGGCGGCCAGTTCGCCGTGGCGTCTCACGCCGCAGCAGCGCGAGTTCGATGAGCTGATCGCCCAGCTTCGCAACGGGCTCGATCGTCATGAAGACGCCGACGCGCTTGTCGGCTATGCCCAGGACGCGATGAGCAGGCTGCCGCGTTTTCGGGCGCGCTCGGCCGAGGTGCATTTCCTCGTCGGTTCGGCGTACTATCGGCAGGCCAGGGAGAAGCCGCCGACCTTCGCGAAAGAGGTTTGGCCTCGCGCGACGGAGCATCTCGAACAGGCTCTCGCGCAGGCCAAGCCGGATGCCGATCGGCTGGCGCTGCAGTATCGACTCGGCTATTCGTTGTACCAACAAGACAAGGACGTGCCGCGGGCGCTGGAGTTGATGACCCTATCCGTCGAGAAAGGCGCCGAACAGCCGCTGCAAGGCTATCGGCTGCTGGTCGAGGCGCATCTGCAACAGAAGACGCCGAATCTGGAGGCGGCCCTGTCGGCGGGGCGGCGCGTTCTCGATCTGACGCCGGAGCGCGAGACGGAGGCGATTGCCAAAGGGCGCCTGCAGATCGGCGAGTTGCTGCTGCGCCAGGGTCTGCGCGCCGACGCGGTCAAGGAGCTCGACCGGATCACCGCCAAGGCGCCGCGGGCGATTCGCCTCAAGGCCAGAATGCTGCAAGCCCAGGCGAGCGAGGACGATAGCCAATGGACCAAGGCGATTGCCATCTGGCAGGGATTGCTGACGGAGGCCCCGCATGTCGAGGAAAAACGGGCGCGCATTTATTACGCCCTCGGCTGGTGTCATCAACAGAAGAGTCCGCCCGATACCCAGGAAACCCTGCGGATCTGGGCGGAATCGCTCAAACTTGGGGGACCGGCCGGGCAAGCGGCAGGCTTGCGGCTCGGACAACTGAGGCTCACGGGGCTGGGCGGCGCGGGCCAGGCGCTTGCCGACTGGAGCGCGGCACTGGCGAGCGTTCAATCGGCCGAAGAATTCAGTAATCCCTACATCAAGGTGGAGCAGGTGCGCGAGTGGCTCGATCAGGCCATCCGCCACGTTGACGTGGCCCAGGACGCCGAGAAGACGCAGGCGGTCGCCGAGCTTTATCGCAAGATCACCGCGGGCAGTGACGCGGATTTCCGCATCGCCCAGGCTGCGGAGGCGGTCGCCAAGCAACGGGCCGAACAGCAGAAGGCAGGCAGCGTAACCGCGGAGGAAGTGCAGGCGCAGTTTCGCCGCGCTGGCGCCGCTTACGAGCAAGCCGCCAAGGCTCGGCCGGAGCCGGAACGCTCCGAGCCGCTGTGGCGCAGCGCCCAGTGCTTCCTGGCCGCCAGAGACTCCACGCAAGCGAGGCAAATCCTGCTGCAATTCGTCGGCATCGAACCCGACGAGACGCGCCTGGCCGAGGGGTGGTACACGCTCGGCGATCTCTATCGCCATGCCGGAGACAAGAAGACGGCGCGGGACGCTTACCACAAGTGCATCGAGATCCCCAGCACCCCGTTCGCGAATCGGGCCCGGCTTCACCTGGCGATCGAGGAACGAGAGCTGAAGAACTACGTCAAGGCCAGCGAGATTCTGGAACAAGTCCTCAGCAAGGCGCGCGAGGTCGATCTCGCCACCCAGGAAAAAGCCCAGTACCAGATGACCCTGGTGCTCATGCTGATGGAAGATTACGACAAGGCCCATGTCGAACTCAAGGAATTCGTCCACCGCTTCCCGGAGAATGCCAACTGCTTGCTGGCGCGCGAGCAGCTCGGCGAATGCTGCCGACATCTGGCGCGGCGGGAACTCGTCAAGGAAATCGACCTGCGCAAGTCGATCGGGCTTAACTCCAGTGAGGAAGTCAAGCAAACCGTCGAAGACCAATTGAACAGGCTTCGCCGGTCGCGCAAGGAATTGCTGGATGAAGCCGTCAAGACCTGCGAAGGGCTGGCCGATGAACTCCAAGCAATGGCCAAGAAAAAACCGCTCAGCAACATCGAGCAGATCGTGCTGCGGCGGGCGCGGTTCGGGCTGGGCGAGTGTTACTTCTATGGCGTGCAGTATTTCGAGGCGCTGGAGGTCTTCCGCGGGCTACAAGCCAACAACCGCCGGACGGTCGAAGGCCTCTACGCGTGCGTGTACGTTTACGACCTGGCGGGGATGCTTCAATCGCCGCCGAAACGGGGTGAACAAATGCGGGAGTTTGCCAAGGAATCGGTCCGCATGCTTCTTGAGGATCTGAAGGCGATGCCGGCCGACGACGAGGTGTTCAAGATACCCGGCATGTACCCGCGCGAATGGTGGCTGCACTGGGCAAAAACCGATGATCGCAAATTGTTGGGGCCTCCCCGTGTTGAAAACGCCTTTCCGTGATCCATGTCCCGGGCGATAATTCCTGCCGTTGGTGTCCCCTCGTTTTGCCGCTTGCGGCTTAGAATCTATCCGAAAAGGTCGTTTTTCGGGCGGGCGAGGCTCCTCCCGAGCCGAAGCCGTGGAAAATTCAACGTCCCAGCGGCTCGGTAGGAGCCTCGCCCTCCCTTCCACGGGCTTCCCGGATAGACTCTTAGCGCCCTCGCGGCACCGGACACGAGCGCTAAGCCACAAGCGGCTTGATGCTGCCAAAGTCGGCTTTCCGCGTCAACTGTCGGTTTCTATAATAATGTCTCGCCATCGGTTTGCGCACCGTCCCGAGGAGGTTTCGGTCATGGGTACATGGGGTTTGATCTCCTTGGTATTGAATTTGATCTTGCTGCCCCTGGCAGCGTTCATGATCTTGCTGATTTTGATCCAGCGCGGCAAAGGCGGCGGCTTGATCGGCGCCTTGGGCGGCGCCGGTGGTTCCAGTCCGTTCGGCTCGCGCGCCGGCGATCAGTTCACGCGCTTGACGATCTATATCGCCATCGTTTGGCTGCTCTTGACCATGATTCAAGTGAAAACCATTCAGTTCGCCCACCGCTACGAGCGCGTCTCCAATACCAGTGCGCTCGGCCCGCAAGGTGAGTGATCTTCCCGATTTCGCCGCTTGCGGCTTGGCGTTCGCGTGACGCCACGCGAACGCCAAGCCGCAAGCGGAATACGATGAGGTCCGCGTGCTCTTGAGTATGACCGGGTACGGGGAAGCACGCTGCCAAGGCGAGCAGCTTTCCCTCTCCGTCGAATTACGTGCTCTCAACAATCGCTATCTCAAGGTGTCGCTGCGCGCTCCGGACCCCTACCATCTGCTCGAAGCTGAGTTCGAGAAGGTCATTCGCAAGACGGTCAAGCGCGGCACCATCCAGGTGCATCTGCGCTGCGACCACAAGGCGGGCGCGGAGGATTTCCGCATCAACCCGGTCGCGCTGGCCAGCTACGTCCAGCAGGTGCGCGACGTTAGCAAACAGCTTGGCCTCGCCGATCAGGGAGCGGCGCTCCTGTCGCAAGTACTGATGTTGCCCGGCGTGCTTCCGGAGTCGGGGAGCCGAACCTATCAACTACACGACGATTGGCCGATCATCGAGAAAACGCTCCAGCAAGCGATCGACCAGTTGCAAGGGATGCGCAAGGACGAAGGGAACGCGATGGCGCAGGAGCTGCTTTCCCATCGCGACGCCATTGCCAAGCATCTGGATGTGATTCGCACGATGATTCCGCAGGTGGTGACCTCGTTCCGCGATCGGCTCTTCGAGCGTGTCAAGACGATCCTGAGCGAACACGACGTCAAGATAGATCGTAATGATCTTATTCGCGAGGTGTCGATCTTCGCCGAACGCAGCGATATTGCCGAGGAGGTTGTGCGTCTGGCAACTCACCTGGTGCATTTCCAGGAGATCATCAAGGAAGACGAAAGCCCGGGCCGCAAGCTGGAGTTTCTGACTCAAGAGATGGGGCGCGAGGCAAACACGATCGGCTCCAAGGCGAGCGACGTGCAGATCTCCAAGCAGGTGGTCGAGATCAAGGGGATGCTGGAGAAGGTGCGGGAATTGATTCAGAATGTTGAATGACGCCGACCCGCTTGCGGCTTAGCGCTCGCGTGGCGCCATGCGAACGCTAAGCCGCAAGCGGCAACCAGGATTAACGATGGGTCCATTGATCATCGTGTCGGGACCGAGCGGGTGCGGTAAAACGACGTTGATTCGCCGCCTGCTTGAGGAAGGCGTCTGGCCGCTGCAGCTTTCCGTGTCAGTCACCACACGCAAGCCGCGCATCAATGAAGAGCCCGGCGTGGCCTACCATTTTCGGACCGTGCCGGAGTTTCTCAAGGAGCGCGACAAGGGCCAGTTTCTCGAATGGGCCGAGGTGCATGGCAATTACTACGGCACACTCGAACAAGAGGTGAAGCCGTACCGCGAGTTGTTCCGCCAGGGCGTGGTGCTTGACATCGACGTGCAAGGGGCGGAACAGGTGCGCAAACGCTGTCCGGATGCGATGTCGATCTTTGTGAGGACGTCGAAGTTTGAGACACTCGAGGAGCGGTTGCGGAAACGGCACACGGATCCGGAGGAATCGATCCAGAAGCGTCTTGCCAATGCGCGGGCGGAATTGGCTCGTGCCGAGGAATATGACCATCAAGTAATCAACGACGATCTGGAAGTCGCCCTCGCCTCGATGCGGGCGATTCTAGGTCCCCTGTTCAAGTAGGGTGCGTGAAACGCACTGTGGCGGAATCGGGTGCGTTTCACGCACCCTACGAAAAGGAGCCAGCATGCTGGATGAACTGAAAGAAGAAGGCATCGTGAACAAGGTCGGCGGGCGCTTCAAGCTCTCGACGCTCATTCAAAAGCGCATGGTTGCGCTCAATAGGGGCGCCAGGCCGCTCGTCGACCTCAAGACGAACGACCAGTTGACCATCGTCGTTCAGGAGATTTTGCAGGACAAGATCTTCCTGGATCAGTCGGGCAATCTGGTGATGCGCGGCACCAGCGCCGGCGATGCGGTCCGCCGGGCCATGCTGACGGACATTTCGGACGTGAGCGGCGGCGACGATTAGCAGGAGTCAGGGGTCAGAAGGCAGGAATCAGGAGGCAGTCCAATCACCTCGGATTTCTGACCGCTGAGAACTGACCCCTGACCCATGATTCCTGACCCCTGATTTCCATGAGCGACCCAGCACCAAATCACGAAGATATCGGCATCAAGGCCGGCTTGCCCCCTGAGCCACCGCCGCCGTTGCGCGACGCGCTCGCGTACCAGCCGATCTCAGGCTGGGCCATCGCCGGGCTGACGGCCGGGGGCTTGTTTGCGCTCCTGGTGATCGTCAGCACCGCCGTCGGCTTGTTTCAGGGCGCGCCGGTTTTTTTCCCGATCTGGATCGTCGGCGTTCCCATCGTCGGCATGATACTGTCGTGGACCGGGCAGCGGCACGTGCAGAATTCCGAAGGAACCCGCGCCGGCGCGCCGCTCGCGCGGTGGGGGTTCGGCATCAGTCTGGTCAGCGGTTTGACTTACTTCGCCTACTACTTCGTTACCGGGCTGGCCGTGCAGAATCAGGCCAATGCCTTCATGATGGAAAAGGGGGACGAAGCCGGCTTCTTCCAGATGTTGCGCGAAGGGGGCGACAATCGCACGCAGCTCAATGCCGCCTTCTTGCTCACCCTCCCCGCCACCGGTCGGAGCGGACGCCCCGACAACGAAATCACCATGCGCGCGAATTTTGACAGAGGCAAGGATGGCCAGCCAGGGCAGTTGACTTCCTTTCGCGAAGGGATCTTCGGACGCGTGCTGTACAAGCAGCTTGCCAAGGACGCCGAGATCACCGCCCTGGGCGTGCGCGACTGGCACTATGAGAAGCGAGGCTACAAGGTCCATCGCGAATACCGCATCAAGACCAAGGAAGTGGCTTTGCACCTCTACATGTCCGCGGGCAGCACCGAAGGCGAGGCAGAGGGGCAAGGGCGTAAGTGGTTTGTCAATCTGAATGATCCGCAGATCGGCGAGGGGGTCATCTCCAAGACACTGACACCGCTCGGCGAAGGCGTCGGCCGGCTGCGCGCCAAGGCGCTCGGCTGGCTTGAAAAACGCCTCAGGACGCTCGGCGAAGGCAACCCTTTTCCCGATGTCGCCCAGGCCGATCAAACCGAGTGGCCGCTCATGCTCACCGAGGATGGCAAATGGGCCGACCGGAAAGTCCTCATCCATCACGCCTTCGCTGCCGGCGAGAAAAAATTTATCGGCGAGAGCGTGATCATCACCAAGCCAGACGACATCGGTAAATGGGAAGATGTGGCCGGCAAGATCCGCCTGCATCTCACGTTTCGCATGGTGGTGATCAAGAATCCGGGCGCATTCCAGCCGATCGCGTACAACATCGACGCCAGTGCCGGGGTGGAGACGAGCCGACCGATCAACCCGGAACGCTACGGTCGCGGCGAGCCGGAGCCGGAGTGGAACCTTGTCAACCTGCACTTCCTGAATGTCAGCGAGCTGAGAGGCAAGCAAAAGGGCCCCGGTCCCCAATAGCACTTCGGTCAGCGATTCTTCGATGAAGCGTCGCTAATCAATCCACGTCATTGCATGTAGGATCCGAGCCCCCTTGTCCGCCCCATTACATTAAGTGCAGATCGGCGAGCCGGGTTACCCATTCAGTGACCAGACGCCTCAACCCGGCCCCTTACGGGGCTCGGCTCACCGGCATCTTGAGCACATCAGGCAAACCCGTCAAGCTGGCCCCGACCCGTCCGGTTCGCGTCGACTCGGCAAGACAGTCGGGTGGCGCGGAAAAGTCGATGTGTAGAGGTTTCTTAGATTGTGGGCTTTTTCTCATCTCGCCCGCTCTTCGTGCCGATACTACCTGCAACCGTGGTATAGGAAAAAGTCGGCAGTGAAGTAAAGGACTTCATCAAGGCCGACGCCAGGAGTTTGACCGAGGTGAGTCCCTCCTTGAAAGCATGTACCGGCACTGTCCCCCGGCAGGATGCCCTGTGCGGACCTCCCGATCCGTTCAGCCCTCATGCGTTTCGATAGGTAGGGCGTGGTTCCCCCCGTTGTCCCCATCCCTAGCAGGGGACGATGCACAAAACAAATTTACGGAGTGCCTGCCATGAAAAAAGTCTTTACCACCGGCCAGGTCGCCAAGATCTGTAAGGTCGCGCCGCGGACGGTGAGTAAATGGTTCGACTCGGGGCGATTGCGCGGCTACCGCATCCCCGGCAGCCAGGATCGTCGCATCCCGCGCGAACATCTCATCAAGTTCCTCAAGGAACATGGGATGCCGCTGGGCGAACTTGAAGAAGAAGGTCTGCACAAGATCCTCGTGATCGGCGCCGACAAGCTCTTCGTCGACCGTATCAAAGAGCTCTTGCCCGAGAGCGACGACTTCAAATACGAACTCGCCAACAGCGGCTTCGAAGCCGGCATCCAGGCGGAAAGCTTCCATCCCGACACCATCGTCATCGACATGGCCATGGGCCGCTCGGACGCTCTGCAAATCGCCAGCAATCTTCGCAAGAAACCCGACTACGAACAGACGCTAATCATCGCTTTAGCGAGCGAAGATGAAGCGGCGCTGGAAACCCTGGCGAACTTCGGGTTCAACGAAGCGTTCAAGAAGCCGTTCGACGTCGCCCTTTTGGGTGAACGGATTCAGACGCTCGTCGAGGAAAAACGGGCGAACATGTAAAGACAAGAAGGAACCCACGCTCACCCCAATCGGCCAGGCTGCCGCACCCGCGGTTTCGCCTGGCCGATTGCTTGCGCGGCGCGCCGATTTCATATAACGTCTTCGGTCGCACACCGGAGTATCCACCATGATCCACCGCCAAAGTGTCCTTGCCGTCCTTCTTACATTTCTTTTCACGTCGCCAGCTTTCGCCCATGACCTCTGGCTCATCCCGCCAATCAAGGCGACCGCGAAGCAATCGGTCGTCCTCGAAGCCAGCGTCGGCATGGAATTCCCTGTCAGTGTTGGGCCGCCCAAGACGGAAGGCTACCCGCGCAAATTTGTGATTGGGCCGGATGGCAAGATGCTGCTGCTCAAGTCGGCCGGTACAAAGGATCTGGTGTCGCTGCTCGAATTCACGCCGACCACGCCCGGCATCCAGGTGATCGCCGTCGAGACGACGCCGCGAATCATCGAGCTGGATGCGGACAAGTTCAACGAATACCTGGTGACCGACGGGTTGCCGCACATCTTTCGCCTACGGGCCAAGGAGAAAACGCTGAATCAGCCGGCCAAGGAACGCTATCGCAAGTCGCCGACGGCACTTCTTCGCGTCGGTGATGGTACGGAAGGAGAGTGGAACAAGGCGATCGGCCTGCCGCTCCAGATCGTTCCCTTGCAAAACCCGTTCGAACGCAAGGTCGGCGACACCCTGCGCGTCAAGATATTCTTCCAGAAGGAGCTGCTGGCGGGCGCCAACGTCGGCTGGCAACGCCCCGGCGACGGCGATACCCCCATCGGCTACGTACGCACCGACGCCAAGGGCGAAGCGTTGATCCCGATTGCACAGACCGGTCTGCTGACAATCCGCCTGACCCACATGACGCGCCCCAAGATGCCGGACTACGAGTGGGAATCGTTCTGGACGACACTTACGGTTCGGGTGCCGTGATGCACCGTCCGAGCCCGAGCGCCAAGCGAAGGATGTAAAACCACTCGCTTGGCGCTCGGGCTCCGACTGAGTAATCGCCCCTTGCCCATCCCGGCTAGTCTGTCATGATGTTCCAGCAGGCGAACCGTCGCCCCTCCACATATCGTTCGAGACTCAAGGCATGGCCGCGAATCCTTGTTTACTGGTCGTCGATGACGAGCCGGACCTGGCGAAAGCGAAGTCGGCATGGGAGCGACGTTCACGATGGAGTTGCCCGTTTAATCAAATTCCACTCCATCCACAAACCGCCTGCACCCCGGCAGGCCCTCCAGGAATCGCCGCCCGTACTGCTTCGTCACCATGCGCGGGTCGAGGATTGCTACCAGGCCAGTGTCGCTCTTGGTACGGATCAAGCGGCCGAAACCTTGCTTGAGCTTCAAGATCGCCTGCGGCAACGAGTAATCGGTGAACGGCTGGCCGCCGCGCGCCGAGATCGCTTCGCAGCGTGCTTCAACGATTGGGCGGTCGGGCGGGGTGAACGGCAGCTTCGTGATGATCACGTTCGACAGCGCCTCGCCTTGCACATCGACGCCTTGCCAAAAGCTGTCGACGCCGAAGAGGACGGCGGCGTCCGTGGTGCGAAACGCCTCCAGCATGCGGTTGGCTGGCACGCCGTCGCTTTGGCAGATCAGTGTCAGGCCGTGGTCGGTGAACCAGTCGCGTAGGTAGTGCGCGGTGCGCTGCATCGTCTGGTTGCTGGTGAAGAGGACGAACGCCCTGCCCTGCGTGCGCAGGACGTACTCCTGGATCTTCGCGCAGCACGCTTCCTCGAAGGCGAGGGAGTCGGCGGTCGGGTCCGGCATCCTGCGGAACAGGTGCAACTCGGCTTGCCGACGAAAATCGAAGGGGCTGCCGAGTTGGATGGCGACGTGCTCGCGATCGGTTGTGGCACGGTCTCCTGACCGTGCCACAACGGACGGGAAGCCGTAGCGTTCCTTGAAGAAGTCGAAGCCGTGCGTGCCGCCGACGCTGAGGGTGGCGCTGGTCAGGATGACAGACGGAATGCGATCGAAGATCTTTTCGCGAAAGATCGGGCCGACCTCGACCGGCGCGCTGGCGAGTTGGAGCTTGTCGCCACGATCGCCGGAGCCTTCGATCCAGTAGGCCTGGTCGGGCAGTTGCTGTCCGAGCCAGGCGATGAGGCTCGCCGCCAGGGATTCACAGCGCCCGGCAGCAGCCTCCAACTCGATCTTTTCCTTCTCGTCCTTGATGCCCTCTGCAATCCGATCAAGACTTTGGCCCAGCTTCTGAAACTCCGCGGAAAGCGTATCCGCGACGATGCCCGGCTCGCGAATGCGTGGCGAGTCGCCGCCGCGTCTTGCTCCCTTCTCCCCTTGGGAGAGGGCCAGGGGGTGAGGTCGCCGATTGCGGCACTCGAGGATGCCGTCGAAGAATTGACGCACCACGCGGCGTGTGTGATGGACCTGCTGCCAATCGGGCGAATCACCGTGGATCGTCAGCAGCCCGACCGCCTTGCCGCGGCGTTCGTGGTAAAGGCGATTGAGCAGGTAATCGCACTGGCCCCGCGTGATCGAGAGGCCGAAATGTTCCGCGGCCACGTCTTCGAGCGTGTGGGCTTCATCGAAGATCACGGCCTGATACTTGGGCAGGATGCCGACGTCGGGCCCCAGCGATTTCAGGGCGAGATCGGCAAAAAACAAAGAGTGATTGACGACGAGAATCTTCGCTTTCTGGATGTTCGCCCGCGCCTTGAAGTAGAAGCAATCGAGATATTCGGAGCACTTCTTGCCCAGGCAGTTGGCAGAATCACTCTCGACCAACTCCCAGACCGGCGCCAGCGGGCGAAAATCGAGGTCGCTGCGGCTGCCGTCGTCGGTGTGGTCGGCCCATTCGCGGATAGTGTCGAGTTGCTCCATCGAATTGGCTTCGGTCAAGAGCGAGTAGCCGCGCTCGTGGGCCACGTCGAGCCGGCGCAGGCTCAAATAGTTGCCTCGGCCCTTGACGAGGAGGGCGTCGAATTTCTGCGGCATTACGCTTTGCAGGAACGGGATGTCCTTGCGAATGAGTTGTTCCTGCAAGCCGATGGTGTGGGTGGAGATGACGACGCGTCCCTCTTTGCTGGCGCACGCGGCCTGGATGGCGGGGACGAGGTAGGCGAAACTTTTACCGACGCCGGTGCCGGCTTCGACCATGAGATGATGCGAATCGGCGAGTGCGTCAGCGACGGCGTCGGCCATCTGGAGCTGCTCGGGCCGAGACTCGTAGTTGGGCAGCCGTTGCGCGATGGCGCCGTCGGGCCCTAGAATGCTTGCGTGGGACATACCTTCATTGTGTCGAAATACGATAGGCGGGGGAAGAGCATTGGGCCGCTTGCGGCCTAGCACCTGCTACGCCGCAAGCGGCGGATCGATTTCTAATCGTATGCGAATCTTCATTTACGAATGCGTGAGTGCCGGCGGACTGGGGCCGATTGTGCCGCCTTCGCTGCTCCGTGAAGGCCGGGCGATGCTTGACGCAGTTGTCGCAGACTTTCGGCGGCTGCCGGGCATCGAGGTCGTGACGATTCCGGATGAAACCTTGTGCGATGCGTTTTCGACTGCCGCAGCGCGGTGCGACTGGACGCTGGTAATCGCGCCGGAGGTCGACGGTTTGCTGCGGAGCCGCTGCCAGGCGGTGCTGGATGCCGGCGGGCGACTGCTTGGATCGCAGCCCGGCGCCATCGGTTTGACGGCCGACAAGCTGGCGACGGCCGAGTTCTGGCAGGAGCGGGGTGTTCCTCATCCCCGCACCCAAGCGCTCGATGCGACGCATATTGCATCCTTTCCGCCGCCGTGGGTGATGAAGCCGCGCTGCGGGGCCGGCTCGCAAGCGACGTTCTTGATTAGGCATCAAGACGACGCTATGCGCGTTTGGGCGCCCGCCTTCCAGGAGTGTCCGGACGAAGAATTCATCGTACAGCAATATGTTCGCGGTCAGGCCGCGAGCGTCTCCCTGCTGATCGGCGCGAAGCAAACCCTTGCGCTGATGCCGACCCGGCAACATCTTTCGCACGACAGCCGTTTCCGTTATCTCGGCGGCTCCCTGCCTCTGCCCGAATCGCTGGCCAACAGGGCAGCCCGGCTCGTACTCCAGGCGGTCGCAGGCATTGACGGCTTGCATGGATATGTCGGCGTCGATCTCATCCTCGGCGATGATGGTCTGGATTTCGCTATCGAAATCAATCCGCGTCTGACTACCTCGTATATCGGACTGCGCCAATTGTGTCGCGAAAACATTGCCGAGGTAATGCTGAAGATCGTCCAGGGCGAGACGGTTCAGACCCTAACTTGGGCGGCCAAGGAAGTGCGGTTTGGAATTCCTGCATTTGAGCCGATTCCCTAAAGAAATGGTAACTCAAGGAATCGCATGATGGCTTCCAGTGAATTACAGACGGTGGCGCAGGCGGTCGTGCAGCTTGCCAAGCGGCAGAGTTACGTGACTGCGCGTGATGTACGCTCGGAGCTCCGCATCGCCGGCTTGGCGGAGACCGAGTGGAAGAGCATTCTCGCAACGGCGCAAGCGTCCCTGATCCACCGCCAAGGGCGCTACTACCACAAGGACACATTCAGTCCGCGCTTGCAAAAGGAACACGCCCAGCAAAAGGCCATTCAGAAGGCGATCCGCCGGCTCATCAAGCTGCATCGCAGCCACGACAAGAAGAACGAACGCCGCGGACAGTCGCGTGTCGATTTCATTTAGCCGGTCAAGATTCGCATCGATGACTCCAAAGAATTCTCACTCTTGAGCCGTGACCTATCTGTCACCGGCGTACGGCTCCTGGGGACGAAACGCTTGCTCGGTCAAAAGGTCCAGCTCGAGTTGCTGGGCGAGGACGGCGAACCGGCGTGCCGATTGCTGGTGCGTATTCTGTGGACGTGTGCCGTGAGGGACGAACTTTTCGCGAACGGCGGGAGCTTTCTGGAATTGTTGGACTGAGCAACTAATCACATGAAAACTCGGAATTGGACTTCCCGTTACGGCATCGCTTTCTTCCCGACCGGGCCGATCGGATAGCACATGATGGCATGTGGCTCACCGACCCCGAGGTGGCCCTCGCCGCAGAATCCGCACTGAAACGTCGTTGTGTTCCAATCGTGAAGCATCTTGTTCTTTTCCACATCCCACACCATAGCGCCCAGTTTCCTCTCGCCTCCTATGAGTATCCCCTGCCGGTAGCCGGTAGCAAGCAGTCGCTTACCACTTGGGCTGAATTCCACGCGCATAACAGTCTCAAAGGGATTCGGAATGGTGCCGAGGGTTTTCAACTCGGGAATCGACCAGACCTGCAACGCTTCCTTTTTCATCGCGCCGATGACGAGCTTCTTGCCGTCCGGGGACACCATCATCTCGGAGGATCCAATCACAACAGGAGCTTGCGCTTTGTGTAGCACCTTGCCGGTCTTGATATCCCACAAGTGGACAACGTCGCCGGCGAGCCGGGTGATGACCGATTTGCCATCCAGCGTGAATATTGCCCGCTGAGGTACGCGTCCTTCCTCGCGCAGGGTCCGCACTTTTTTTCCCGTGGCGGCCTCATAGATATTTATTCCGCCGGTTCCTGCGGTACCCGCCGTCTTGAAGGTGGGGCCACCGTAAACTTCCGCGATCAAGTCTCCATTGGCGGAAACGCTGATGCAGTACATGGGGCGCTGGCGTATTTCAACCGAAATCCTGTGATCCAGATTCGCCCGTTTGGTATCCCAGACCTCCATCTCGCCGGTTCGCAGGAAGAACCCCTGACTGATCACGAGGCGAACGCCGGCCGCGGAAAGGTAATGGAAGGGGTAGCTGGGTATTTCAAGTTCGCCCAAGGAGTTGCCTGGCTTGCCGGTAGCCGCATCCCACAAATCCACCCGCTTGAAACGGCGAGAGGTATCGTCCTTATCATCTTTGGTTTTTCGATGGGTACACGTAAGAATGGTCTTGCCGTCTTGGCTCCAACGTGCGTTCCACAGTTGCCCTTCGAGAGTGATAAGCTTCTTACCTGCGGGCAAGTCCGTGGCGGTTTGCGCGTCGCACGTTTGAAGGTGAACATGGAGGCCGCCAACAACGGCCAAGGTGACGATCAGCGCTCGCATGTCTGTCCTCCGCGAGATAGGAATAATGTAGCCTGCACACCGAATGCGCGACGGATTTGAAACCATGGACATCATACCGGCGACCCGCGCGCGGCGTCAACAAAAAAGGACACTCGGGTGATGCGTTGACGTTACCCTCACGCAGCGGGTACAATAGACCGCGCGCCTCTTTGAACCGTGGCGATTCTCTCCACGTATTCAACGGATCGCCAAACTTTCACCCGCACACGGTTCGCCATGGCTGAGGAATCGACCAAACGACCGGCTCGACGGACCGAACGCATCGGCAAGTACGAGGTCCTCGATCACCTCGCTACCGGCGGCGTGGGCATCGTCTACAAGGCACGCGACGTCGATCTCAATCGGCTTGTCGCCCTCAAGATCCTTCCTGTCCAGCTCGCCAAGCAAGAGACCACGCTCATCCGCTTCCAGCGTGAAGCCAAGGCCGCGGCCAAACTGCGCCACGAGAATATTGTCGCCATCTACGACATCGGCGAACACGTCGGCACCTACTACATCGCGCTCGAATTCGTCGAAGGCACCGACTTGCAAGACTACATCACCAGCAAGGGCAAGCTCGATGCCGACGAAGCCCGCGAGATCATCATCCAGACAACGCGGGCTCTGGATCATGCTTTCGAGCAAGGCATCGTCCACCGCGACATCAAGCCGTCCAACCTACTCTTGACCCATAAGGGCGACCGCCTCCTCGTCAAGCTGACCGACTTCGGCCTGGCCATCGGCAAGGAGGACGACGAGGAATTTCGCATCACGCGCGACAAGATGACGGTCGGCACCGTCGATTACATTTCACCCGAGCAAGCATGTGACAGCCGCTCAGCCGACATTCGCAGCGACATCTACTCGCTGGGCTGCACGTTTTATCACATGCTGGGCGGTGTGGCCCCGTTCGCACGTGGCACGCTGCCCGAGCGCATCTTGCAGCACATGCAAGCGCCGCTGCCGGATCTGCGCTGCCTCAACAAGAAAGTGCCGGACGACCTCCTCGCCGTCATCGACCGGATGCTTGCCAAGAAACCAGGCGATCGTTACCAGACGCCGGCCGAGCTAATGCACGATCTCCAACATCCCGATGAGGTCGCCCCGGCCGAGAAGGTGGCCAGTGGAAAATCCGAGCGCAACGTCGGACGCAGACGCAATGCCGATGCGACCCAGTTCGTGGACACAGACGAGTTGGAAGACAAAGCAGAGGCAGGCAAGAACCCCAGAACGAAGAAACGCCCCGCCAGCAAGAAAGACCAGGACACCAACGCGGGTAACCCAGGAAACGACACCGACACTCCCGAGAAACTCGCGCCGCACCGGAAGCCCCCCGGGAACAACACGGCAGCCGAAGACAAGGCGAAGAAGGCCGCGGCTGCCAGTTCGCCGCTCTGGATCTATGTGGCCGGCGGCACGGTGGGCCTCTTGGGCCTGGTGTTGATCGGCGCGCTTCTGTTCGGCGGTAAGTCGACGCCCTTGAAGAAACTGGTCGAGACCAAAAAGAATCCGGAGCAACCGCCGATCGTCGAGGTGCAGGACAAGAAGGACGACAAGCCGGAGGTGAAACCGGATACGTCGGCCGCAAAAATGGGCGTGGGCGAGCTCGAGTTGCCCGTGATGGATACGCGCCGCGATCAGGCCGACCTCGCTCTCTTGCGCAAGCTCTATTATGGGCCATTCACCGCCTTCCCCGCGGCGGCCAAGGACGCCGTGGTCTTGCGCGTCAGCCGGCTGGCGAGCGCCGATGCCAAGGCGTTTCGCACGCTGGAAGCAGCGTTCGCCGCCACCAAGCCGGACATGTTCACGGTCATCGAGATCCACGATGGCGGCCCGCTCTTTGTGCCTGTACTTCCCGCACTCTCGCAGCGCACCATCCTGGTGCGCGGCGGCGAAGGCCATCGACCGCTGATCGTTTGGGACGTGGCGAACAAACCCGCACCGGGCAAGTCCACCGCCTTCTGCACCCTCTCCGGGGGCGGCTTGATCCTCGACAACCTTGACTTCGTGATGCGCTGGTCCAGTGACGCGCCGGCCAGCGCCTTCGAGCTGTCAGGGACGCACTTCCACGCCCGCAATTGCACGTTCTCCATCGCGGGAAAGTCGCCCCAAGGCATCGCGCTCGTGAGCCGACGGAGCGCAGAACCGACGCACACCTGGCTCCAGCGCTGCTACGTCCGCGGCCGGGAGATGTCGCTGGTCCAATGCCAGGAAGCATCCGCGGCCGTCTTGCTGGAGGAGTCACTCATCGTCGGCGAAGAGCACCCCCTGTTCCAGTTGCGTGGCCGCGACACGGATGCGTTTTCCCTCTTTTGTGTGCGCTCGACCCTGGTGGTGGGCAAGACGCTGTTGCGCTGGCAGGCCAGCGCGGGCGGGGGGGCACCGGTTCACGGCAAGATCCTCGATTCCATCCTGAGTCGGGACGACGCTACGGCGCCGGTAGGTGACATGATTCAATTAACCGATGGCGGCGATCCGTCAGCGATGAGCTGGCGTGCCGAAAACAGTGTCTACGCCGGCTGGAAGCGCCTCCTGGGGGCCTCGGCAAAGAACATCGCCGGGCATGACCTTGACGGCTGGCGTCGGCAGTGGCGCTACAGCAGCGGCGATCGCGCCGTCGTCGATACCTGGCCGATCACGCCGCCGCCGAAGCTCGAAGAGCAGCCTGCGGGTCGATTCTTGCCCGGCCAACCGCTCCAGATCGAGTCGGCGGCGCCGGCGCCGGTGGCGTTCACCGCTCTCACCGGCCCGGGATCAACCGGCTGCGTCATCGGCCGGCTGCCTCCCACGCCGGAGCTTTGGCTCGAGCGTACTTTTGAGCCTCGCACCGTGCCGACGATTTCCGCCGCCGACGTCGTTCGGCCCGCGCTCGAAAAAACGCCGGCCGAGCTCTACCACGGCGAAGAACTCAACCTGAATAAGATCGATCTCGGCGCGTACCTGAACAGCGTGCTGTCAAAGAAGAAGCTGGCGCCGCGCATCGTGCTGCATCTGACGGGCCGCGCCGTGTGCTCGACCAGCCCCGTCAAGATCAAGGGGGTGAAGCACCTGGTTCTCTATTTCGAGCCGGCCAAGGATCCGCGTGAGGCGATCACGCTGGAAGCCACGCCGGCTAGCCTGACGCCCCCTGCGCTGATCGAAATGACGGGAGGCCATCTCGAAATCATCGGCGCCCGCTTCCAGCTCAATCCCGGCACGGTAGTGCCGACCATTTTGCAACTGCACGACGCCGACTTGACGCTGACCCGCAGCTGGCTGCAAGGGCCTCTGCTTACCTCGGCCGATCGCTTCAAGTGCCTGATCACGGCCGTCAGCACTCGCGACGAACCCGCCACGCTGCTACTGCGCGACAATGTCCTGGTGTCGAGCAAATTGCTCATCGATCTGCGCGACAACGTCCAGTTGAAAGCGCGCAACAACGCGCTCGTGGCGCTCGGGGAAGGCGTGCGATTCGATGGCAGCGGACCCGGCGGGCCGATCTTGCATCTTTTCGAGCACAATACCTGGGTGGCGCGGCGTGCGTTCTTGACCGTCGGCATGAGATCCGAGGTCCCGCCCGCCGGCCTCGTGCTGGTGCACACCAACAGCAACGCTTTCTTGAGCCCCTTTGCCGACGAGGTGGAAAGACCCACGCTGCTGCGCGTCGCCGAGCCCTGGGTCGCGCGCGGCCGCTGGAGCTGGCAGGGCCGGCATAATGTCTACGACGTTCGGCTGCACGGCTACTTCACCGGGCTCGAAAAATCGCTCGGTGCGAAGCAGTCCCTGCGCGATTGGCAGGCGGCCTGGGGCCAGGCGGGCGAGCAGAATCCCGATCTGTTGGCCTTAGGCCCGGGCACCAAGAGCGTGACCATCCAGGCCGCAGTCTTGCTTCAACAACTGGAGCGCCTGGCGTTGCCGAAGGAACTCCGCGGCGATCCGGGCCAAAATCCTCCCGGCGCCGACTTGACGATCCTGGGCCTCAGAAAGAAGGGATAACGCGGCATCGAATTGCAGCCAAATTCCTCACCACAGAGGACACAGAGAAGAGCAGACCATGGAAGAGTGGTTCGGACTCATATCTCGTATTTCTTCTCTGTGCCTCTGTGGCAAGTCCGAATTTGATGCCGCTTGCACCGAATGCATTTCGCACTACTGGGCGATCATCGAGACGGTTTGGATGTCGCCGAGGCGCTTGTCGCCAGCGGTCGGCATGAGCTACGACTCTATTCCGGGCCGGTGCCGGGCCTGGCGCGTCTGCAGCGACTGGGATTGAATCCACGCAGTGTCGGCGATCTGGAGGAAGTGCTTGCCGATCCGGACCTCGACGTCGTCATCGTCGCCAGCGGCCCCGCGTTGCGGGCCGGGCAGCTTCGGCGTGCCTTGCAATCGGAATGTCATGTCCTGTGCATCCACCCTGCTGATCCCTCGCCCGACCTGGCTTACGAGGCCGGGCTAATCCAGGCCGATACGGGCCGCGTCCTCTTACCGCTCCTGTCGGCCGCGCTGCATCCTGGCTTGGCCCGTGCCAAGGAGCTGGCCCAATCCGGGACGGCGCGGTTGCTGGAATTCGAAATCTGGTCCAGCGAAGAAGTGCTGCTCGATGCCGAGATGGAAGAGCACAAGCCCGGTCTGCCCGGCTGGGACGTGCTCCGCGCCGTCGGCGGCGAGATTGCCGAAGTCTATTTGCAGTGCCCGCAGGCCGAGGTGCTTCCCGGCCAGCCGCTTTTGCTGTCGGGCCGATTCTTGACCGGCCTCGTCTTTCAAGCGACCTACCTGCCCAACCAGGCGGAGTCGCGCTGGCGGCTGTCGCTGGTGACGACGACGGGCCGGCCGACCCTCGCTTTCACCGACGGCTGGCCCGGGCCCGCTCAATGGACTTTCACGGACGAGCACGGCAGCGGCCAGGCGGAAGACTTCAAGCCTTTTCATCCGTGGACCGCGCTAATCGAGCGATTCGAAGAGGCCGTGCGCCTGGCAGCGATCAAGAAGCCGCAGCCCGGCGTGCCCGCGGACGAATGCTTGACGAAAACGCCGGCCACGCTTGGCTGGCATGATGAGTTGCGCGCTCTGGAGTTGGATGACGCCGCCCGCCGCAGTGCCGAGCGCGGGCGCTCGAGCACGCTCGACTTGCAAGAAGCGACCGAGGAGGCCAGCTTCAAGGGAACGATGACGCTGGTCGGCTGCAGCTTGATTTGGCTCGCGGTGATCGTGTTGATTCTGTCGACGTGGCAACCCTGGCTCGTCTGGCTGATCCTGCCGCTCTTCGCGGTCTTCCTTGTGATGCAGGGGCTGCGCTGGGTGGTGCCGGCGGAGAAAACCAGGAGTCAGGAATCAGGGGTCAGGAGTCAGGACTCAGCCCCGTTTACTGACTCCTGATCCTTGACCCCTGACTCCTGACTTTCGAAGGCGACGACCACACCGGTGACGTTGTCACGGGAGCCGTGGTCGAGGGCTTTTTGCACGAGATGTTCAATCCAACCTTGCGGGTCGGGGAAGAGCTTCGGGCCGTCGCGGAGATCCTCGTCGCTGATGTGATTGGTCAGGCCATCGGTGGCGAGCAACAGCCGGTCGCCGTTTTGCGGCGTAAATGGATGCACCGCGTCGGCGCCGTTCAACTCGGCACAACCGAGGAACTTGTGCAGCATGTGCTGATACGGGCTGTAACGTGCCTCCTCGGCACTGAGGGCACCGGTCGCAACTAGGGCCTGCGCCACGGAATGATCGACCGTCAACTGGTGCACAGCGCCGGCGCGGATGAGATACGCCCGGCTATCGCCGAGATTGGAAATGTAGACCTGGCCGTTGTGCTGCAGAGCGACCACTGCCGTGGTGCCCATGCGCCGGCCCTCGGGCTGCGATCGGCCGGCCTCGACAATGGTCTCGTTGGCTTCCTGCATCGCGTGCAGGACTGCCCGGTCCGGCGTTTCATTGACCGCCAAGCGAGCATGCACCGCACGCGGAATGATCTCGACCGCCATGCTGCTGGCGACCTCGCCGCGGTCCTGCCCGCCCATCCCGTCGGCAACGACGAACAAGCGCTGACGCAGATCGACGACGAAGTTGTCTTCGTTATTGGAACGCATGCCCTGGGCACTGTGGCTTCCGACTCGCAACATGAACTCGGGCATCCGAACGGCTCCGGTCTCGACGAACCCCCCCGACTCCTGACGGTCCCATGCGAAGCTCTCGATTGTATTGGAGCATTGTATGATCCGCGTACAGGTTTCGCCAATGCCCGTCGGCCCCCACGCCGAGCTAGGGTGAACAAACGCTTTTAGCGCCCAGACACGGTCGGCCGCAGCGCCTACACTAACATGCAATGCAAATTGCACCGAGACAAGCGCCATTCGCAAAACTCTTCCTCGTTCCCAAGCGGAGCTTGGGAACGAGAGGGTAGGTCCCATGAATCGTACCGAAGCGTTCACGTTGCTCAATGAATACGTCCAGGATCCCGGCCTGGTGCGCCACATGCTCGGCGTCGAGATTGCGATGCGCGCCTACGCCCGCAAGCTTGGCGCCGAGGAAGACACCTGGGGCATCGTCGGCCTCTTGCACGACTTTGATTACGAACGCTGGCCAAGCCCGCCTGATCATCCGCTCAAGGGCTCCGAAATCCTGCACGGACTGGGCTACCCCGAGGAAGTCATCTACGCGATCCTCTCGCACGCCGACTACCTGACCGATTACCCGCGCGTCCATTCCGTGGATAAGGCGCTCTACGCCTGCGACGAGCTGGCCGGCTTCATCACCGCGACCGCCCTCGTGCGCCCCGGCGGCATCACCGACATGACCGCCTCCAGCGTCAAAAAGAAGATGAAATCCAAGGGATTCGCCCGCACCGTCAACCGCGACGATATCACGCTCGGCGCAGCCGAGTTCGGCGTCGATCTGACGACGCACATCCAATTTTTGATTGATGCGCTGAAGCCGCACGCGGCGGAATTGGGTTTGCTGCAGGGACTGGCGGTGGCGGAAGAGTGATGGTACGATGGCGGAGCCCAGAGGCGCGAGACCGCCGAGCGTTCGGGCAGTTGCGTGGTTGTGGCATTCATTCAATCCAAGGAGATTTCATGTTCCATCGATGTGTTTTTTTGATGCTGGTTGCTGTTTTGTCTGGGGCGACGCCCGGCTTCGCGCAGGATCCGTTCGGCAGCATCGCGGATCTCAAGCTTGCCAAGGAAGCCGACGGCAAGGATATGGCCAGCGTCCCCGCGCCGTCCGGCGCGATCGTGCTCTTCGACGGTAAATCGCTCGATGGCTGGACCAAGCGCGACGGCAAGTCCGCGGCACACTGGAAAATGCTCGACGGCGGCATCCTGCAAGTCGCCGGCGGCGGGGACATCATCACCAAGCAGAAATTCGCTGGCAAACTCAAGCTCCACCTCGAATTCCGCGTCCCCTACATGCCCAAGGCCAGCGGGCAGGGCCGAGGCAACAGCGGCGTCTACGTGCAAGGACGCTACGAAATCCAGATCCTCGACAGCTATGGCATCAAGAGCGTGGACCACGATTGCGGCGGCATCTACAAGGTCGCCACGCCGCTCGTCAATGCCTGCAAGGCGCCGACCGTTTGGCAAACCTACGACATCCTCTTCCAGGCCCCAGGCTGCGAGGAGGGCAAGGTCACCTCGCCCGCCATCGTCTCCGTCCACCACAACGGCGTCCTCATCCACGACAAGGTGCGCCTGGTACAAAAGAGCAAGGACAAGGAAATAATCGTAACCAACACCACCGCCGGCCTCGGCGGCGACCCGTGTGCGCCGGGCCCCATCCTGCTGCAAGATCACGGCAATCCGGTGCAGTACCGCAACATCTGGCTGGTGCCGGTGAGAGAGTGAGTGGTAGGTGGTGAGTGGTGAGAGGTGCAGCTAATGCTACAACTCACCACTCACCTCCGCTTGTCGGGATCCCCGAAGATGAACGTTTCGATCGTTCGTGCGGGCCAATCGTACTGCAGCATGCGTTTGAAGTGATAATCGCCGCCGATGTTGATGCCGCGGGCCGAGCCGAGTTGCGCCTCGGCGGCCCGATGGGTATGGCCCGACACGATCAGCGGAATGCGAGCCGCATGTTCCACGAGGAACATCTCCAGCCCGCGATTGCCCGACAGGGCTTCCCACAGCAGTTCGTCCACTCCCTGGGCCGGGGCCGCGCGGAGGTAGGTGAGTCCGTGGAAGGCCGGGTGATGCGTCATCACGATGGCGTGTTCGACTTGCCCAAGCGCTTGCAAAAGCTGCTGCTGGAATTTGGCGACAACCATCTGGGTAAAGCGGGCGTCGTCCAGCTGCCACTGAACAAAGCGCCCGTCGTTATGCCGGCCGCGAGTGAAGGCCTTGTTGTCAAGCCGCCACTGCCAATCCGGCACTTCCGCTTTCATCCGTTCGAGCGACCAGGTGTAGTCGTACCAGTTGATCGACCCGGCGATGGCAAGGTTTACCTCGGGCAGGATCAGGGAGGCCGTGTCAAGATAGTGATAACCGTACCGATTGCACAAGCTGGGCAGATGCAGCTGATACACGGCCAGCGAATCGCCGCGATGATCGTTGTCGGCAACCCATAGGTCGTGATTGCCCAGCACGAGCGCCTTGCGGCATGGGAGCTTGGAGAAGAACTCTAAACAGACGCCGAAGTGCTCGTCGGTGCCGATGTCGCCGCCCAATAGCAGCAGATCCGGTGGCTGCGCCTCCAGCCATTGCAGAAGTAATTTGCATGCGTCATCGCCGCGGCGGTTGTGCCCGAAGTGCAAGTCGGCGGTGATGGCGATGCGCATTGTGAACCGTACCCTCGTTCAGGGGTATTGTATCGCCGCTTGCCGCTCAGCGTTCGCGTGGCGGCTTGCGAACGGCAAGCGGCGTGCAAAAAAAAAATCGCCAGGCCCACCGGCGTTAGCCAAATGAGCCTGGCGATGAATGGGAAAAATGGGCCGCCGACAATCCCCTCGCTGCCGAACGGCCCCGATGTCCTCTTCTTCCCTCCAAAAGTTGAAGACAAACAAATCCAGGCCACACTGGGCGAGAAGGCAAATCGCTAGAACCGGTTTTTTTTTGACTGTGCCAAGAAAAGTCTGAATATTCGCGGCAATTCCGACGATAGCCAAGGTAGGTCACTACCGGTGCGCTTAGAGTTTCGGCCTGCGGCGGTGCCAATCGCTGGCTTGCTGATAGGCGTGGGCGATGCTGAGCAGCCGTGCCTCGCTCCAGATCTTGCCCGTGAACTGAATGCCGGTCGGCAGGTTGTTGGGCCCGAAGCCATTGGGGATCGACAGGGCCGGTTGACCGACGGCGTTGCCCGCCGGGATGATCGGCGGCCCGCCACGCAAGTTGGGATAGGCCGTGTTGAAATTGCGATCGAGCGGGTACGCCACGGTTGTCCGCGCCGGCGCGATCAGGGCGTCGTACTTGGCGTACAGTTCCTCCATGGTCTTTTTCATTTGCGTGCGCACGCGCATCGCTTGCAGGTAATCGACCGCCATTGCCATCGATGCCGCGACGGCGTTGGTCTTCATCTGCGTGCTGCGCAAGTCATTGATCCGGCCGCTCTCGATCAATTCGCGAAAAGCGTTGGCTCCCTCCGCGTTGACGACGGCACTCACCACCGGCCCGAACGCCAATTCGGGGAACGGCACATCCTCTGTGATGTCGCAGAAGCGACTAAGTACTTTGACGGATTCGCGAAAATTGTCGCGTACGGCCGGTTGGATCCCGGTAGTCGAGTCACGAATGACGCCGAGGCGGAACTTCATCTTCGGATCGCGCTTCCCCTCCGGCCAGGCGTACGGCTTGCCGACGGTGGAGAGGTCCTTGCCGTCGCGCCCGGCCAGCACGGAGAGGACGATACCGCAGCAATCCGCGGATCGGCACATTGGCCCGAGCTTGTCGAGCGTCCAGCTGAGAGCCATGGCGCCGTAACGGCTGACTCGCCCATAGGTCGGCCGCAAGCCGCTGACGCCGCAGTAGGCCGCGGGCGTGATGATCGACCCGGACGTCTCCGAACCGATGGCGAAGGCGCAGAGTCCCGCCGCGACGCTCGCGCCGGAGCCGGACGACGAGCCGCCCGACCAGAACTCGAGGTTCCACGGCGTCTTGCAGGGACCACTGAACGACGCATCGGCGTTGTTGTAGCCGAAGGAGCCGGCCAGCTCAACCATCGCCAGCTTGCCGAGCAGGATGGCGCCGGCGTCGCGCAGCTTGCGGATGACGGTGGCGTCGTAGTTGAAGACCTGCTTGCGAAAGGGCTCCGCGCCCCATGTCGTCGGCACCCCGGTCGTTGCCAACAAATCCTTGGCGCCGTAGGGAATGCCGTGCAGAAGGCCGCGATATTTGCCCTGGCGGATTTGCTCGTCAGCCGTGCGTGCCTCCCTGAGGGCCGACTCGCGCATCAGCGTGACGACCGCGTTGAGCCGCGGGCCGATTTTTTGGAGTCGGTCGAGATACGCCTCCGTCAGCGCAATGGGGGAGAGCTTGCGCGTGCGCAGCCGTTCCGCCAAATCGCGGATCGGAGCAAAAAGAATGTCATCGCCGAGCGTTTCCTGGGCCATGGCACACCAGGGGTCAAGAGTCAGGGATCAAGGGTCAGGAATCAGCGTGGAGCAGCGTCAACGATTTCATATTGAGTTCGCAATCGACTGACTCCTGATTCCTGACTCCTGCTTTCTCATACATTTCTCATGCAATTCTCCTTGCCAATCGCCGCCCGGTGGTGAAATATGAGTTGTGGAGACTCGCTCCATGTCGGCTCGGCACTTTTCTTCAACGTTTACATGGGAGGATTGGTCATGCGCAAGTTCGGTTTCTTCTGCATCGGCGCCTTGCTCTTGCTGGTGAGCGTGGTTTGGGTCGAAGGTTTCTCGCAAGACAAAAAAGGCACGGGCGGCTTCGGTGGGTTCGGCGGCGGCGGCGGGCTACAGACCGGCGTGAACCTACTCACCCGGGCCGACGTGAAAAAAGAACTCGAAGTCACCGATGAGCAATTGGAAAAACTCCCCGCCGAGGTGATGATCGCCATCTCCAAGGTTCTCAGCGACAAACAGTTCAAACGCTTCAAGCAAGTTGACCTGCAGAAGCAAGGCAACAATGCCTTCAAGGCCGCCGCTGTTCAAAAACAACTCAACGTCAACGAAGAACAGAAGAAGAGCATCGCCACCATCCTCGAAGATTCCGCAAAGGAAACCACGGAACTCTTCAAAGGCGGCGGCAAGGGCGGATTCGGCAAGGGCAACACCGAGAAGGTCGAAGGCATCCGCAAGGAAGCCAAGGAAAAAATCTACAACGTCCTCACCAAGGAACAGCGCAAGGGCTGGCGCGAAATGATTGGCGAAGAATTCAAATTCGAGCAAACCGGCTTCGGCGGCTTCGGCGGCTTCGGCACCAAGAAGGGCACCGACAAGAAGGCTCCGCCCAAGGATAAGTAAATCTGTCCTCCAGGCCGCTTGCGGCTTAGCGCTCGCGATGACATCGCCCAGCGAGCGCTAGGCCGCAAGCACCCCGGATCACTTTTTCTTGACGGGCGCCAGATCGACCACTTCCGTCTTCGCAAACGCCGCCCAGCGTGCCTCCAGCACTTCCGCACTCGGCATCCCTGCATGAACAACCATCCCATAGCGCAGCCGTAGCGGTTGGCCTGGTGCGATTTTCATCGGCCCTGCGAACGTCAGTGATGCCCCCATCCAGCTGTCATTGCGGACGTGGAACACCGAGGGGCGATTCGGATTGCCCGGATGGTCCAGAAGCGTGATTCCTTCGATCGTCTTGTCTGCGATGGCGCCGGAGTAATCGACCCACTTCGCCGGCTTCCAGAAGACTTCCTTCTCGTTGACCTGGCCGCTTGAGTTGCGCATCGTGCCTCCGCCGTCGTTGACGCCGATCGATTTCTCCATGCGCACCGCCGCCATGCCGAACGGCGACTTGCCGAGCGTGACTTCATCCTTCGCTTCGAATTGCAGATCGAGAATCAGCCGCCATTCGCCTTTATCCAGGATTTGCACCGTCGTCTTGCGGCGTTCGATCAGCAGCGTTTTCTTGGTCGCGTCCTCGATCCAGTGATTGAGCGAGGTGACGGACACTTCCTTATCGTCGTCGGTCAGCTTCTCGACGCGTTGATGGACGATACGGCCCGTGTTCTTGCCGGTGTCGCCCCAAAAGGTGACGCCGTTGACATCGTTGTGGGCGATCCACACGGAGTTATGATGGCTATGCCCGACCGGATCGTGCGGATGCCCCATGCGCGTCAGGGAGCGGCCGGATGGTCCGATCAGCGGGAAAACGAACGGCCGTTTGAGCGTGGGACCGAAGTGGAAGCGAGCAATCTCGACGCCGTCACGCTGGAACGACACTTGATCGTACGGTTGCGGCACCGCCTGCATGCGCGGCGCCGGCTTGGGCTCGTTGTGAGCCGAGCCCCGTATGTGGCCGGGTTGCGGCGTCGGAACGAGATGAACGCAGAGGAACGCGAAGAGGAGGAAGCGGCGCATGGGTGTCATTTTCCCTTATCGAATGCATCCAAATTGAACAGGTAAATCGCCGCCCCGCGCGCCACCGCGAACCGCCGGCATATCCGGATGATATGCGATGGCGTGCGGCGCGCTCGTGTCCTTCTGCTCCTTGCGCAGGTCGATCATGAACCGTTGCCGCAACGTGGCCGGGTCATAGAAGAACACCCGGGAATGATTAACGGCGACTGCCAGAGTCAGGCCGTCGGGACTGCTTCTTGGCGGCGTGTCCTTCGGATACCTTCTCCACGAAATCAACTGCCTCACGGATCTTTTTCCCGACAAAAAGATGCCAAATGAACTTCCGAAAGGTTTTGCACGTGATTGCCATCCGCCTTTCTTTCGTGATTCCTTTGTAGTCTAGCGTGCAGAGCCTCGCAAAAAATTTGGCTTTCTCCGTGATCATCACTGTCGCTTCTGGGCGTGGTTGAAACGCGAGACTACGGCCTACGCCGACGCCTCCGTCATCGAACGCAAATCCAGCGCCTTGCTCAATTCCGCCTCCGTCACCACCGCGTCTGAGTCCTTTTTCTTCAGCGTGCCGGCCTTCATCTTGTCCAGGCAGAGGTCGCGCACCGTTTTGCCGACCTTGAACGCTTCCTTGGCGACGGCGGCGGCGACGTCGTAGCCGATCAGCGGGTTGAGGCTGGTCACCATCGCCATGCTCCACTCGACCTGCTTTTCGCAGGCGGCGCGGTTGGCCTCCATCTCCAAGGCGCAGAAATCGATGAACGCTTTCACGCTCGCGCTCAGCAAGTCGATGCTCTCGATGATGGCCAGGCCCATGACGGGCATCATGATGTTCAGCTCGAACTGGCCGCCGGTGGCGCCCGAGAACGCGATGGTCTGATCGTTGCCCATGACGCGGGCGCAGGCTTGCATCATCGATTCGCACATCACCGGGTTGACCTTGCCGGGCATGATCGAGGAACCGGGCTGCAAGTCGGGCAGGATGATCTCGAAGAAGCCGCAGCGCGGGCCGGAGCCGAGCCAGCGGAGGTTGTTGGCGATCGAGAACAGGCTGACGGCAATGGCCCGCAACTGACCGGAGCACTCGACCAGGCCGTCGCGGTTGGCGTTGGCTTCGAAGTGATTAAGCGCCTCGCAGAAGGGGACTCCCGTTTCCTTTGCAAGTACGTCGGCGACTTTCGAGCCGAAGTCGGGATGGGTGTTGATGCCGGTGCCGACCGCGGTGCCGCCGGCGGGGAGTTCGACCACGGCATGCAGGGCGCGCTTGGCGCGGTCGATGCACAGTTCGATCTGCCGGGCGTAGCCGCTCACCTCTTGTCCCAGGCGAATCGGCGTCGCATCAGCCAGATGCGTGCGGCCAATCTTGATAATGTCGTCCCACTCCTTCGCTTTCTCCGCCAGGACGCCGTGAAAATGTTGCAAATGATGGATCAGGTCCTTGGCAATCGCCTGGCCGGCGGCGACGTGGATTGCCGTCGGGAACATGTCGTTGGTGGATTGTCCCATGTTGACGTGATCGTTGGGGTGGATCGGCTTCTTGGCCTCGAAGCGGCTCTTGCCGATGATCTCGATCGCGCGATTCGAGATCACCTCGTTGGCGTTCATGTTGGACGAGGTGCCCGAGCCGGTCTGATAGACGTCGATCGGGAACTCCTTGTCGTGCTTGCCGGCCGCGACCTCGCGCGCCGCCAGAATGATCGGCTCGGCGATCTCGTGCTTCAGCTTGCCGAGATCGTGATTGGCGATCGCCGCCGCGACCTTGACAAGGCCGAGGGCGTGGATCAATTTCTTTGGCAACGGCATGTGCGAGATCGGGAAGTTCGCGACGGCCCGCTGGGTTTGCGCGCCGTAGTAGGCTTGGGCGGGGACTTTGACGTCGCCCATGGAATCTTTTTCAATGCGGAATTCGGTCATGGTTCGGTGTCCGTTGTCAGTGGTCAGTAGTCCGTGGCTAGTGATTAGTGGTATGCGCGAATGCAATGGAAGCAAGAAGCCCCAGCGATGCCAGAGTATCCTGGGGCTTTGCAATTCTTGCTACTGACCACTGACTACGCAGCCTGCCGCGTCGCCTCGCCCACTTGCTGAGGGCTGAGCAGAATTTCCATCGCGGTGACGAGCCGATCGGGCCCGCGGCCATCGATCAGCTTGCGGCCACAGCGGGCCATCGACTTGCGATCGAGGGCGTCGGCGATGAGGTTCTGCACGCCGGCCCGGATGGTCTGGGCGGAGACATTCTCGTGCCAGCCCAGGACCGCGGCGGCGCCTTCATCCTCCAGCCGCTGGGCGTTGGGCCAGTGCATCTCGTTTTGCAAAAGCAACAACTGCGGGACGCCGACGCAGGCCAGTTCGAGCGACCAGCCGCTGCCGGAGGTCAGGGCGAAATGGCAGCGCGTAATGCGGTTGGAGATCTCCGCCGGTTCCAGGGCGAGCGTCATCAATTCCTTGTGTTCTTCCACCATGGCACGGATTTCTTCGAGCTGGGGATGCTCGCGACGAACGACAATGTCCACCTTGCCGACGCGCGGGGCGTTGACAATTAGCTTGGCCAGGTCCATCGTCATCAGGTTGGGATCGTCCTCACCCAGCGCCAGCAGAACGCGATATTGACTGCTGATAATGGTGCCGTTCTGGGTTGCGATGGGAGGCGGTTCCTGCGAGCGCGTCTGGCGTTGACGACGGATTTCGGGGCGAACCATGGCGTAACGCTTGCCGAGGAGGAGCTGCGTATCGGTTTCGTGCTCATAACTCTCGCGATTCGGCGCCAAAAGCGGGTTGATGAGCAGCTTGGTTGGAAAACGTACAAGAGCGGCATGATCCATGCCGGCGAGCAAGACGCCCGTGGCCGCAATCTCGCTCAGGTAATTGGTGGTGACATCGGGGCCATCCACAAAGACCGCGGCGGGATGCAGGCGGGCGATTTCGCGTTGCATCTGCTGGGCGTCGCCGGCGGATCCGGCAGGATAGTCGGCGGCGATCCAGTTATTGCCGGCGCGTTTGATGCCCATCGCCAGGCCGTTCGGCTCCAGAAGTGACAGAAAGTAAACGGGGCGTCGGCGGCGCTGGACGGCTGCCGCGAGCGTCATGCAGCGCGCCAGCCGTTCGTAGCCGCCCTGAGTCGTTGCATCCACACGCACGATGATCGGGTCGCGAGTCATTCTCTGTTCCTTCCGTGTTCGAGTTGCCGCTTGCGGCGTAGCAGCCAGGCTGCTAAGCCGCAAGCGGCTGAGATCTCAAGGCGCACGGAGCACGGTTGGCCCGCCGACCGTTCGGCGGCCAAGAAGAAAAGGTCTGCAATCGATTGCGTGGGAATGCAATCAGATGGCAGAACTCGCGAGAGTGTGGATGGAAATCGTGGGGGGTCGTTCGATGGGACGGTGTGAAGCAATCGGAGTGGAGTTCATCGGGTCCTCTTCTCTCGAGCCTGGAGACATCCGTGTTCCTGGCCTTGCGTCGAATGGTTCCGACATTCGACGGGCGAATCTTACAACAACCATCTGCAAGAAAAAAAGAGCAGTTTCATTCGGCGAGCCGAGCCGCGTAAACGGCCGGGTTAGGGCACGCGGTAACAGGCCGCGTAACCCGGCTCTTTACGGAGCTCGGCTCGCCAATAAACTCCGCTTGCTTTTTTCTGCCCGTTCATGGTCCACTAAGCATTGGGATAGTATGCACCCACCTTGCCAGCCAATGTTCCACGTGGAACATTGCGCCACGTCTGCCGATCTGGCAGAATGTTCCACGTGGAACATTGCGGTCAACGTTGCCGGTCGGGCCAGATGTTCCACGTGGAACATTGGGGCCGAGACTGCCGATCTGGCAGAATGTTCCACGTGGAACATTGTACCCGCCACACCAACCTTGTTTCCTTTTCGCCCTTCATGCTAAGCTGCGCCAGGTTTAACGATTACTCGTTCACGGGAGGGTAGGGACATGGAAAAGAAACGGCTTGGCCGCGGGCTGGACGCGTTGCTCGGCGCTGGCGCCTCAACCCTCGAGGGTCAGGGAGAGGTGGCTCTCGGCTTGATCGAGCAAAATCCCTTTCAGCCACGCAAACACTTTGATGAAGACGAAATCGCCGCGCTGAGTGCGAGCGTCAAGTCGCACGGCATCCTGCAACCCTTGGTGGTGCGGCACGTCGGCGATCGCTATCAATTGATTGCCGGCGAGCGCCGCTTGCGCGCCGCCCACAATGCCGGGCTCGAATCGGTGCCGATCCGTATCGTCGATTTCAACGATCAGCAAGCGTATGAAGCCGCCCTGGTCGAGAACATTCAGCGGGCGGATCTCAACCCAATTGAGAAGGCGCTGGGATTCAAGGACTACATCGATCGCTTCAAGCTCAATCACGAACAGCTCGCCCAGCGGCTTGGCCTGGCGCGCACTTCGATCACCAACCTCGTCAACTTGCTCGAACTGGCGCCGGAGGTGCAGGACGGTGTACGTTTGAATCAGATCAGCGAAGCGCACGCCAAGCTGCTCAAGGGCATCAAGAACAAGGAACGCCAGGTCAGTATGTTCAAACAGGTCGTGGCCATGGGCTTGAGCGTCAAGGCCACCGAGGCATTGATGCGCGAGCAGAAGGACGAAGGCCCCGCCGACGCCAATGGCAGCCACGAAGCCGGTGAGACCTCGGCCAAGACCGCTCACGTCAAGGGGCTCGAAGAGGAGCTGAAGCAGAAGCTGGCGCTACATGTCGAGATCAAGCTGCGCAGCAAAGACAAGGGACAGTTCGTGCTGCGCTTCGAATCCAATGACGACTTCGAGCGCTTGCTGGAAGTGTTGCGGCGGTGACGAGGAAATCATCCACGAAGGACACGAAGGGGCACGAAGAGGGAAGACCTGGCGGGCCCCCTCCATCTCAGTGGCATTGCATGTACTCCGCATTCCCCTTCGTGTCACTTCGTGTCCTTCGTGGACCATTTCTTTTTCGACTATAATGAGGTACGTGAACCAGGCCAGCCCGGAGAGCATCATCATGCTAGGCCGAATTTCCCTGAGTCTGACATTGCCGCTCTTGCTCGGCGCCCTCCAGCCCGAGCTGCCGGCGACCTGGAAGATGGTCACGTCCAAGGACGGCGGTTTCAAGATCGGCATGCCAGGCAAACCGGCCGAAAGCAAGCGCAAGGTCCTGACCGCGACGGGGCACCTCGACGTCACCCTCCTGGTTGCCGAGGGACGCAACGGGGCGGCCTTCGCCATCAGCTACTGCGATTATTCCGAAGACGACGTGAAGAAACGCGACCTGGAAAAACGGCTCGATCATGCCCGCGACGGCGCGGTCAGCAGCTCGGGCGGCAAGCTCCAGAGCGAGCGCATCGCCGACCTGCGCGACGGCGACAATCTCCATCGTGGCCGCGACCTCATCATCGAGAAGAACGGGGGCATCATCGCGCGGATGCGGATCTTCCTCGTGGGTCGTCGGCTCTATCAGGTGATGGTGCTCGGCACCGCGCCGACCAAGGAGGCGGGAATCTTCCTGGACTCGTTCGAATTGAATAAATAGATCAACCGTCTCCCCTCTCCCGGAGGGAGAGGGGAGCAAAGACGGGGTGTAGCTCAGCTTGGCTAGAGCGCGTGGTTTGGGACCACGAAGTCGCAGGTTCAAATCCTGTCACCCCGACTTAAGGCAACAGAGAGCCCTTAGGCCAGCAGGCCGAAGGGCTTTTTTTGTTGACTTCCCGGCTCGTTTCGCACGTCGGGCTGAGTTCAAATTGCTCCGGCCTGGAGCAGGGTGTTTTTGCGATTTTGTCGTAACTCAAGACGTAGAGTTGCCTTTCGATGGTTCAAACGGCTCGTTCATTCCGCATCGAACAGGCAAACAGACATCGCAAGCGACACACCCTGAGCCGGGTCGATACGCTCGCCGACCCCATTGTCGCGTTTCCGCCAGTACTCGAAGGCTCGGACCAGGACTTGCTCGGAGGCACCTTCGAGCAGGTCCCGGCCTCGACGTAGGATCTATCTATCCGCTGAGATCAGACATTAAGATCGAAGCGATCAAGATTCATTACTTTGGTCCACGCTGCCACGAAGTCACGCACGAACGCCTGCTGCGAGTCGCTGCAGGCATAGACCTCCGCGAGGGCTCGGAGCTGGGAGTTCGAACCGAAGACGAGATCGACGACAGTACCCGTCCACTTGAGGTCGCCCGTAGCCCGATCGCGCCCCTCCAACACTCCTTCAGATGTGGCGGACTTTTGCCACTTCGTGCTCATGTCGAGGAGGTTCACGAAGAAGTCATTGGTCAAGGTCTCCGGTCGCTTGGTTAACACGCCGTGCTTGGACTGCCCGACGTTCGCATTCAGGGCACGCAGGCCGCCGATCAAAACCGTCATCTCAGGGGCGGTCAGCGTCAGCAACTGCGCTTTGTCCACTAGCAACTCAGCCGCCGACCCCTCGAGTCCCTTACGGATGTAGTTGCGGAACCCGTCTGCGGCCGACTCCAGTACGGCGAACGAGTCCACATCAGTCTGCTCCTGCGACGCATCCATGCGCCCCGGCGAGAAGGAAACCTTCACTTCGTGGCCGGCCTTCTTCGCAGCTGCCTCGACGGCTGCGCAGCCGCCCAGAACGATCAGGTCAGCAAGCGAAACCTTCTTGCCGCCAGGCTGTGTGCTGTTGAAATCCTTCTGGATCGCTTCCAGCTTCTGAAGGACTTTGGCCAGTTCCGCCGACTGGTTGACTTCCCAATTCTTCTGTGGCGCCAGGCGAATACGCGCGCCGTTCGCTCCACCGCGCTTGTCGCTGCCGCGGAACGTTGCAGCAGACGCCCAGGCCGTCGTAACCAGTTGGGAGATGGACAGGCCAGAGGCGAGGATCTTGGCCTTCAGCGCGGCAATGTCCTGCGCGTCGATCAATTTGTGGTACACTGCGGGAATGGGGTCCTGCCAGATCAGCACTTCCTTCGGCACCAGCGGGCCCAGGTAGCGGGCGACCGGGCCCATGTCACGGTGGGTCAGCTTGAACCACGCCCGGGCAAACGCGTCTGCGAACTCCGCTGGATTTTCGTAGAAGCGCCTTGAAATCTTTTCGTAAACAGGGTCGAACCGCAAGGCGAGGTCGGTGGTCAGCATGGAAGGCGCGTGACGCTTTGACGGGTCGTGCGCATCCGGCACCGTACCGGCGCCTGCGCCGTGCTTCGGTTTCCACTGATTCGCGCCGGCCGGGCTCTTGGTCAGTTCCCATTCGTAGCCGAACAGGTTTGCGAAGAAGTTGTTGCTCCACTTTGTTGGCGTCGTGGTCCAGATGACTTCCAGACCGCTGCCGATCGCGTCTCCGCCTTTGCCGGTGCCAAAGCTGCTCTTCCAGCCCAGGCCCTGCTCTTCGAAGCCAGCCGCTTCCGGCTCGGGCCCCACATGTTTCGCATCGCCGGCGCCATGGGTTTTGCCGAAAGTGTGACCGCCAGCGATGAGCGCAACCGTCTCTTCGTCGTTCATCGCCATGCGAGCGAAGGTCTCGCGGATGTCCCGCGCCGCAGCGAGCGGATCTGGGTTACCGTTCGGGCCTTCCGGATTGACGTAAATCAGACCCATCTGCACGGCAGCGAGCGGGTTTTCGAGATCCCGGTCTCCGGAGTAGCGTTTGTCATCCAGCCAGATTTTCTCAGCACCCCAGTAGATGTCCTCTTCCGGCTCCCAGATGTCCTCACGCCCGCCGGCGAAACCGAAGGTCTTGAATCCCATCGATTCCAGAGCCACGTTGCCAGCGAGGATCATCAGGTCGGCCCAGGAGATCTTGCGGCCGTACTTCTGCTTGATCGGCCAAAGCAGCCTGCGCGCCTTGTCGAGGTTGACGTTGTCTGGCCAGCTGTTCAGGGGAGCAAAGCGCTGGTTGCCGGTCCCGCCGCCGCCGCGACCGTCGCTGATGCGGTACGTACCCGCGCTGTGCCACGCCATGCGAATGAACAAAGGTCCGTAGTGGCCGAAGTCAGCGGGCCACCAGTCCTGCGAATCCTTCATCAGGGCGTGGAGATCCTTGACGACGGCATTCAGGTCGAGGCTCTTAAACTCCTCGGCGTAGTTGAACTCTTCGCCCATGGGGTCGGACTTGGAGGAGTGCTGGTGCAAGATGCTCAGCTTCAGTTGCTTGGGCCACCAGTCTGCGTTCGAAGGGGCTGCAGCTACCGTGTGTTTGCGAGTGTCGCCCGAGAACGGGCACTTGCTTGAGTTATCTGACATCTGAATCCTCCTTATGTTTGACTTGAAAGCTGGTTGGTCTGATTTCGTAGTGTCGCTTTGTTGGTGTTCAGTCGCCGGCCGCGCCCCGATTTGCCGCGAGACACTCCGGACACGTGCCCCAGTAGATCACCTCCGCCTCATCGATCTGGTAACCTGAGGCGTCGGCGGCGGTCAAGCACGGGGTGTCGCCGACGGCGCAATCGACGTCAACCGTTTTTCCGCAGGTACGACAAATCAAGTGGTGGTGGTTGTCACCGACACGGTCCTCGTAAAGGGCCGGCGATCCGGCGGGCTGGATGCGCCGGATGATGCCCTTCTCGGCCAGGATCCCCAAGGCGTCGTACACCGCCTGTCGCGAGATGGCACCGATCTCAGCGCGAACATCGTCGGCGACGTCGTCCGCCGTGCAATGGGGCCGCCCCGAAACCGCCCTCAGCACCGCCAAGCGCTGAGCCGTGACCTGGACACCGTGTTGGCGAAGGATTTTGGCTGGATCGCCACTCATGACCTGATCATAGGCTAATTCTGGACTTTGTCAAGAATTAGCCTGATTCCAACAAATATATAGCCTGGCGCTGGATGAGTTTTGCTTCGCTTTTCATCGTAGCCGTCGAACTGAAGCGACGTTGCTCTATTTGACGTAACGTCAATTCCTGGCGTATGTTCAGTCATCCACCAAAGCTATTATCACTACAGCGCTACTTGCGGCGATGACCGCAGGAAGAAGAATTTCTCGCAAAGGCGCAAAGAGCGCAAAGATAAGGAGATCAGTTGTATTTGCCTTCTTTTGCGCTCTTTGCGCCTTTGCGAGAAACTCTCCTTTTCCCTCGCTATTTCTGGAAGAATCGCTGTAGTGTTAATCGAGGCGGGCAATCTATTCACGCAGCACAATCGCCTTGTCGCGTTTCTCCGCCACCTCACCGATGACACAGGTCGCGCTCGCTCCTCGGCTCTTTGCCGCCGCGACCGCCGCGTCTGCCTTGTCTGCCGGCACGCACATGAGGATGCCGCCCGAGGTCTGAGCGTCGTAGAAGAATTCGAGCCGCACCGGGTCGGGCTTGCCTTCGATGGCGAGTTCCGAGGCGACATAGCTGGCATTGGTGGCGCTGGCGCGCGTCAGGTAGGGATTGCGGGCGAAAGCCAAAGCGCCGGGGAGGATCGGCAGTTGGGCGATCGACAGGATGAGCGTCACGCCGCTGCCCATCGCCATCTCGAAACCGTGTCCCGCCAACCCGAAGCCGGTGACGTCCGTTGCCGCATGGGCGCCGAACTCGATCATCACATCGCGGCCAATGTCGTTGAGCTGGATCATGCTGGCGCAGGCGGCCTCGAAGAGTTCGGGCGGACAATCGCCGCGCTTGTGGGCCGTGGTGACGAAGCCGGTGCCGAGCGCCTTGGTGAGGATCAGCTTGTCGCCCGGTTTAGCGGTGGCGTTAGTGTAGATTCTCTGCGGGTGGATGATGCCGGTGACGGCGTAGCCGAACTTGATCTCGGTGTCGCGCACCGTATGGCCGCCCAGGATGACGGCGCCGGCCTTTTGGAAACGCTCGGCGCCGCCTTTGAGCATGTCGCCCAGCCAGGTCAGGCCCGGGTCCTTGTCGTCGGGATAGCCGACCAGGTTCAGCCCCGTTTTCGGCGTCCCGCCCATGGCATAGACGTCGCTGAGCGAGTTCGCCGCCGCGATTTGGCCGTAACGGTAGGCGTCGTTGACCACCGGCGGAAAGAAGTCGATCGTCTGCACGAGCGCAAGCTCATCGGTCAGACGATACACGCCGGCATCGTCATGCGTTTCGGTGCCCACCAGCACGTTCGGATCGACAACCTTTGGCAAATTGCTCAGAACCTGAGCAATCCCTTGCGGGGGAAGCTTGCCCGCTCAGCCCGCGCAGGAGGCGTAATCGATCAGACGTTTTTTGCGGCCCCAGAAGAGCATGCGTTCCTCATGAAAAGGAGTCAGGGGTCGCGGATCATCTTAGTGATCTGTGACTCCTGATTCCTGTCACCTGACCCCTGACTCCTGATCCCTGACTCCTATTTCAACCGCTTGCCCACTTCCGCGAGCATCTTCTGCTCGTCGGGGAATTCGCCGGTCTTCAGCTTGGAGTAGATCAACTCGCCATTCACCGAAAGTTCAAAGCAGCCGCCGCCGCCGGGCATCAACTTCAGGTCCTTGATGCGTTGCTTGTACTCGGTAAGCAGCTTGGTCGTCAGACTGACGGCCTTCGGTTCATAGTTTCACTGCGAGCAATACTGGAGTTCCACATGCATGAAAGGCTCCTTTCACAAGAGTTCGATTCAGTTATAGTATACCAAGTCCTCGTTTAGCGCTCGCCGACCGCGGGTTTTGCTGCAAGCATCGCGCGAGCGCTAAACGAAGACCGGATGATATCAACGATGGACAGCTATCCGACTACGATTATCGTCCGCCATCCGCGGGAGAACCCGCGGAAATGCTCAATCCTGCCGCTGCAAGGCCGCGTCGATGCGCAAATATTCACTTATCCGGCTTCGACGTTGCCCGCGCTCGATGGCTACATCCGCCTGGCCGCCGATGGGCCGGCACTTTCGATTGCCGACCGCGACGCCGGCATCCTGCTCCTCGACGGCAGTTGGCGCTCGGCAAGCAAGATGATTGCGCACTTCGAACACATTCCGCCGCGCTCGCTGTCTGGGTGGAAGACGGCCTACCCGCGCGTCTCGAAGATGGGCACCGATCCGGACAACGGGCTCGCGTCCATCGAGGCGCTTTACATCGCGTATCACCTAATGGGCCGACCGACGGACGGGCTGCTCGATCATTATCACTGGGCCGACCAGTTCCTGGCGGCCAATGGATTGGTGAAGTGAAACCGGCCCAAGTTTAGCGCCCGCGAGGCGCCACGCGGGCCCTAAACGCAAACGGATTCGGGCAATGTTCCCTTGACCCCTTCCCCCATTTTGTTTTACCTTACACTCCCCAATACCCTTCCGAGAAACGGAGTTCTCATATGCTGGCGGCCCTTCTACGGCACGCAACTGGCTGGCGCCGCTCCCAGCCCAAGATTCCGTGCCCTTGTGCGTACCCGAATGGTCCGAGATAATGGCCGAGCGGCACGCGTCCATCTGGTGGAAGGTCAAGCCGTACACGATGACCAGCGTCGAGCGCATCGTCGCCCTGTGCCAGAGTATCGCGCACCTTGAGAATCACCGTGTTCCGGGCGCGATCGTCGAGTGCGGCGTCTTGAAAGGCGGTAGCATGATGGCCGCGGCGCTCGCGCTCAAAGCGCTCGAATCGACCCAGCGGCAACTTTATCTCTACGACACCAGCACAGGCGGCTCCCTCGGCGATGTCAAGCAAGCGCTCATGCAGACTCGCTATCCCTGGGAAAAGATAATTTTCGTCGAGGGCCGAGTCGAGGCCCCGGCGCAAATCGCCCTGCTGTGTCTGAATACCCGCACATACGAATCAACGCTGTCTGAGCTGGAGCATCTCTACCCGCGCCTTGCCGACGGCGGCATACTGATCGTCGACGATGGGGGCGCGAAACTCGCGGTCGATCAGTATTTCCACGATCAGGGCATCGACGCCGACCTGCGGACGGTCGATGACACGGGGCGGTTGCTTATCAAGAAAGCCGGGCAGCAGATTCTGTCGGCGGCGGCGTAAATCAAGCTGGGGATCAAGACAATGAGAACAGTACGATCTTTGCTCCTCAGACCGTTCAAGAATCTAGCCAACGGCTTTCTGCCCAAGCCGCCGCCTCTTCCTGCCGGTCTGACGCCGATCCGACAGGCACGAGCGGAAGATATCTTCATCGTCGGTTACCCAAAGTCGGGCAACACCTGGTTTCAGAACCTGGTTTCCAGCGTCGTCTATGGCGCCGACCCCGAACTGACCCCCGATTCGGTCATTCAAGAGCTTGTGCCCGACGTTCATGCCAAGCAATACTATCAACGCTTCGCCACGCCAACGTTTTTCAAGTCCCACGACTTGCCGGCCCCAGAACACAAACGCGTAGTCTACCTGTTGCGAGACGGCCGGGATGCGATGGTCTCCTTCCTGCATTACATCAGGGTTTGCCTGCATCCCGATCTCGATTTCCTCGAATTTGTGCGAAATGTCCCGCGCTGGTCCGGGCAGGGGACTTGGTCTGAGCATGTGGAGACGTGGTTATCGAACCCGTTTCAATGTCAGCTGATGACGATCCGGTATGAAAACCTCCTGGAAGACACGGTTCGGGAGTTGCGGCGTTTTTGCGAATTCGTCGGCATCCGGCCTGCGCCGGGACATCTAGAATCGGTTGCGGCGAAGGCCACTTTCGCGAAGATGCGCCAAAAGGAACTCAACCAGGACGGCTGGGCCAATGGCTCGCACGCCTCGTGGCCAAAAGACAAGTTCTTCATCCGGCGTGGCAAGCGCGGCAGCTACAAGGACGAAATGCCCGCCGATGTGCTGAAGGCTTTCCTTCAACAGGCGGGGCCCACGCTGGCGAAATGTGGTTACCTGTGAACAAGCCCAGGGGTGAGGGTACTCCCGAACCCTGGGATTCGGAGTACCTCATCCCAGGGCTTGCAAGGAGGCAACGTGATCCGCACGAAGGGTGAAACGCTGAAGCGATGGATTCCGGCCTGGCTCAAGCATTGGTTGCGCCGGCCCGAGGCGCCGATTCTCTATCGCTCGCAAAACCAGAACATCTATCACTGCACGGTGCAAAAGTGCGCGAGCCAATGGGTACGCGCCATCTTGTCCGATCCGCGCATCTATCGTTCCTGCGGCTTGAGTCCCTATCGGTATCAAGACCATCTCCCTGGCCAACATGATCCGCGCAAGCTCACGGAGCGGCGTTTCGAGCAAGCGTTACCCGAGGCGACCATCGTCACGACGATCTACATCGACTATGAGGGGTTCGCGAGCATCCCCAAGCCGGCCAGCTACAAGGCGTTCTTCGTCATGCGCGACCCGCGCGACGTGTTGATTTCGTGGTATTACTCGAGCAAGATCTCGCACCCGCTCCAGGGCGAGCTTGGCCGAATCCGCCAGAATCTCAATCGTCTCTCCGAGCAAGACGGGATACTCTACTGCATCGACTACCTGGACGAATTCGGTCTATTTGCTGCTCAGCGCTCCTGGGTAGGCGCTGCCAGCGAAGATGCAAACGTTCTCTTGGTTCGCTATGAGGACTTGATTGCCGAGGAAGCGATGGCGACGTTCGAGCAACTGCTAAGACACTGCGATATTCGCGTGCCAGGCGCTGGACTCGCAGCGATCTTGCGGGCGTATCGCTTCGAGGAACTCAGTGGACGACAGCGCGGAGAGGAGGATCGCTCCGCACATTATCGCAAGGGTGTGGCGGGAGATTGGCGCAATCACTTTACCCCGGCGATCGCAGCTCGCTTCGAAAAGGTTGCGGGCGATTTGCTTTCCTTGTGGAACTATGAGTGAAGGCATGAGAAAGTACTGCTTGCCGTTTAGCGTCCGCGTGGCGCCTTGCGGGCCCTAAACGAAGAACGAGATTGTGGGCTCCTTATGTCGCGGCACCTCATCATCGGCTGGTTGATCCTGGTGGCGTCGGCGCCGTTCGCGGACGCGCAAACCAAACGCCGCGTCTTCGTGCTGCACTCCGGCATGCACATCATCCTGGCGCCGCTCGACAAGGATCACGCCTCACGCACCCTCAAGGCGAATCTTGCCGAGCGCGGCGTTGCCGAGCGCGACCTGGTGGCAATCGCCAACCCGTTTGCGATGGCGACCGTGAAGGAAATGATCCCGCGCCAAGGGCTGATCCTTTACGTCGAGTCAGCCGATCCCGCGTCGCGCTCCTCGCAGGAAGCCTACCTGCGGCTCGATGCTGCGCTAAAGGCGCACAGCGTCAGCAAGAACGACGAGATTGTGTGGATCGGCCACTCCGCCGGCGGCCAGATTGGCATGACCATGGCGCATCTTGCCCACAATCTCGCCAAGTACCCTGAACTCGCGAAGAAAACGCAAGCCTATCGGTTCGACACGGTCATTACGCTGGGCGCTGCCGTCGGATCGAACCCGACGCCGGCCGACGTCAAGCTGCGCCACTACCATTCACCGGCCGACACGATGATCTTCTTTCTGTGCAAGCATGGCAACGTCGTCGCCGAATCGGTGAAATCGAAAGTGCAGTTCCGCGTTTGCTACGATCTGGGGCCCAAGGCGAAGGTGCGTGTCTTCCCCGGCATCGAGCACATGGAATGGTACGACGACGATGCGGTGTTGAAGTCCATCCTGCGCGAGTTCGAGCTGACTGGCCGACCCGCATGGCGCCGGCCCCATGCAGATGCCGCGACTGGGGTGGGGTTGAGCCAGCTATTTGCGCAGGCGCTGGAGGCGGAGTTCAAGATTTCGTTGGAATAGATGCAAACGAAGTTTTCGTTTAGCGCCCGCATGGCGCCACGCGGGCGCTAAACGTAAACAGCGATTGGTTCACGCCCGCGACGCCTGCTGTTCCCCCTTGAACGCCTCCCACTCCTCGACTGTGTACTGCACCTCGCGCGCGTTGGCGCCGTTGTAGGCGCCGACGATGCCGTCTTCTGCCATCCAGTCGATCATGCGCGCCGACCGGCCATAGCCGATGCCGAGCGTTCGCTGGAGGAGCGACACGCTGCCGCGGCCTTCGCGGATGACGACCTCGACCGCCTGTTCGTAGAGCGGATCGCGCTGCCTCATCTGATCGATGGAGCCGGCGCCGGTGCTGGCAGCCGATTGCAACTGTAGCAATTCCGGCGAGAAGCACGGCGCATCGGTTTCCAGATGAGCCACGACCTTGGTGATCTCCGAGCTGCCGACATAGGTACATTGCGCCCGCACCAGCGAGTTGTTACCCGGCAACAGAAAGAGCATGTCGCCTTTGCCGAGCAGCTTATCAGCGCCCATCTCGTCGAGAACGACGCGACTATCCATCCGGCTCGCGACCTTGAAACACAGCCGGCCCGGCAGGTTCGACTTGATCAGGCCGGTTACGATGTCCACGGTGGGCCGTTGCGTTGCCAGGATCAGGTGGATGCCGGCTGCCCTCGCTTTCTGCGCCAAGCGGATGATGTAGGTTTCAGCTTCGCGCTTGGTTTGCAGGATGAGATCACCGAACTCGTCGATGACGATGACGATGTAGGGGAGCGTTTCCGGAATGCGTTCGCGCTCTTCCTCTTCCGGTTGCACGCGGCGCTGGATTTCTTCCAGCCCCAGCTCGTTATACTGGGCGAGATTGCGTACCCTTGCCCGGCTCAACAGGTCGTACCGCTCCTCCATCTTATCGACGGCCCAGGCCAGCACGGCGGTCGCCTTGGCTTCGTCGGTGATGACGGGGTGCATCAAATGCGGGATCTTGCGATAGTCGGAGAACTCGTTCTTCTTCGGGTCGATCAAGAGCATCTTGAGCTCATCGGGCCGGCGCGTCATCAACATGCTGATGATGAGGGCGTTCAAGCAGACCGATTTGCCCGTGCCCGTCGTACCGGCGATCAACAGGTGTGGCATGTCGGCCAGGTCGTGCGCCAGCGGTTTGCCTTCGGAGTCTTTGCCGAGGAAGAGGGGCACCTTGCATTTGGCGAGCTTGCGGCCCGCCCCCATGATGACTTCCTTGAGCTTGACGGTGGCGCGATGCTCGTTGGGGACCTCGATGCCGACGGTGTTCTTGCCTGGAATCGGCGCGACGATGCGCACGCTCGGGACTTTGAGATGCAGGGCGAGATCGTCGCCTAGGACGGTGATGCGGTTGACGCGCATGCCGGTCTCGAGGGCAAGTTCATACTGCGTAATGACCGGCCCGGTGTTGATGCCGACCACTTTCACATTCAAATCGAAGTCCCGGAACGTCTGCTCCAGAATAACGGCCTGGTCGCGCAGCTTTTGATCGTGCTGATCGAACGGGAACGGCTCCGGATCCTCTAAAAGGGTCATCGGCGGCAACTCGTAGTCCTCGAAGTTCTGCTCCGGCGTGTTCGCGAAGCCCAGGCGCATGATCGGCAGGATCGCGGGATTGTCGGTTTCCGCTTCGGGCTCGACATCTGTCACCGGTTTCGCATCGAAGCCGATGTGCTGGATCGGGAGTTGGGCCCTGGTCGGATCGATGCGCGGCAGCTTGACCTTCGCGATTGGCGACGCGCGGCTTGGGCTGGTGAAAACGGCGAGAACGCTCTGGAAACCGCGCACGCCCAGCGCCAGGCAGAAGCTGAGGGCGAAGCAGATCCAGTAGACCGCGTCGAGAAGTCCGCGCAGCACAAAGTCGGCGGCGAGGAAGACGCCGCTGAAGGTGATCGCGCCGAGCGCCAGATAGCCGGCCGGGCCTGGGAGGTGCTCGACCAAGAGATCGCGCAGGGCTGCGCCAAGCGCGCCGCCGCTGCCGTAGATGGGGCCTTGCAACCAATCGTGCCCGAGGTAATCCGCAATCACGGCGGTCGAGGGGAGCAGGATGAGCCAGCCGGCCAGGCGCGTGCTCCAGCGCAGCCAGCTTTTGCGGACGAGCAGCATCAAGACGAGGACGAACCAGGCAACCAGGAGGATGTGGACGGCGCTGCCGAGGGTGGCGTAGAGTTCTCGCGCAAGCCAATCGCCGGGTGGGCCGAGCAGATTGGCGGCGGCCCGCCCGGGTTCATGGCTCAGAACGCAGAGTGCCACCACAAGGCCGCTCAAGAAGAGCAGCCAGGCGACGCCATCCACGCGCAGATTGCGACGTTCCGGCATGATGTTCGAATTTCACTCACGAGGACATGCACTGGATTGGGGCGCAACGCCCTCGCTTCATCATAACCACCGAGCGCGGCAGGCGGGACGGACTTGAAGGTGAATTGGCGGAATTGTGGTAATCCTGCGCGGGGACAAGTGGTATAGTCGGCAACACCGGAATAACCGGCCCCTGTCATGGCGCTTGCGGCTTAGCGCTCGCTTGGCGCTCTGTGAGCGCCAAGCTGCAAGCGGCAAGAAAACGAAATCAGGAAACGCGTCATGCTCCAAGTCGCCCTCTGGGAACCCGAGATCCCACCCAACACCGGGAACATCGCCCGCCTCTGCGCGGCCACGGGCTGTCCGCTCCACCTGGTCGGCCGGCTTGGATTTCGCATCGATGAAAAATCGGTGCGCCGTGCCGGACTCGATTATTGGGACTCCGTGGAACTTCATCAGCATGCCACGCTCGCGGAATTGGAAGAAAAGCTGAAGCAACAGAACGCTCGGCTGTTCTGTTTGAGCGCTCGCGCGAAAAACACTTACACGAAAATCCCCTACAAGCCAGGCGACTGTCTCTTGTTCGGCGCCGAGACGCGCGGTCTGCCGCCGGAAGTGCTCGACCGCTACGCGCTACAAAGTTACACGATTCCGATGGCATCGGAAAAAGTTCGCAGTCTGAATTTGGCGACGGCGACAGGCATCGTTCTGTACGAAGGTCTACGGCAGCTGCATGGCTGGTAGAATCCGCACTGAAATCTTCGCCTACTCTTCATCTCTTGTGTATCCGTCCCAGATCTCCAACCGATACTCCCAACATGCCAATTAGGCATCCTTCCCACTTTCCCCACATGAGGCTTTCTCCTTATGCGAGACGTTGCTGCGCTGCCGACGTTGCCCGAACTCTGCCAATATGTTCTGACTGCCCTGTGCCAACATGACAATTTAGATCCCGATCAAACGCCCCTGGAGCAAGCCCTCATTACCCGCCATGGCCGGCCGTGCGGTCTGTTTTTCCAGGTGCAGGGCCCACGTTTGCTCAAGAATTACGCGATCTGGGCCGGCGAAGAAAACCGCATCCTTTATTACAATTGCAATGGCGAGCGAGTCGCCGAGACCCGCTTGAGCGAAGGGCCCGACCCGCGCGGGCTGGCCGTCGCCTGAGCCGGTTGCCGTCTAGTGCCCGCGCCTAAACGTCGGACGCCCGACGTCCTTCTGCGGGCGCTAAACGAGGACCGGAAAAAATCCCCTCTTTTCCTGTTGCTTTCCTCCTAGAAATTGTCCAGAATACAATAGATCGGTCGTGCGGTTTCCACCTTGGGTTTTCCGCACGCCTGGTTCTCACCAAAAAAACCCGGTTGATCTGGTCCTGCCGACAACATTCAAGGGGGTAAGCCTCATGCAGAGCAATCGCAAACTATGGCTCGCCGTGTGCGCGGGTTTGGCATTGATCGCATCGTCCGGAGCGCTTTCCGCTCAAGAAGCCAAGACGCCGTCCAAGAGCGATCAGGTGGCATTGCCCGCCCCCGCTGAAGTGACCACGCTGGCCGTCTTCCCCGCGAGCGTCACGCTCAAGGGACTTGACGACTCGGCGCAGCTGGTCATCACCGGCAATCTCAACGGCGGCAAGTCGCAGGACCTCACCGGCGACGTCAAGTATGAAATCGCCAACGAGAAGCTGGCCCGCATCTCCAGCAATGGCCGAATCATTCCGCTCGCCAACGGCACTACCGAGATCACCATCCGCTATGGCGACAAGACCGCCAAGCTGATGCTCAAGACCGAAAGCTGCGATGTCGATCTGCCGATCAACTTCGGCAACCAGATCGTGCCGATCTTCACCAAGCTCGGCTGCAACAGCGGCGGCTGCCATGGCAAATCTGGCGGGCAGAACGGTTTCGCTCTGTCGCTGCTCGGTTTCGTTCCCGAACTCGATTATCAAACGCTGGTGAAGGAAAACCGCGGCCGCCGCATTTTCTCCGCCGCTCCGGATCATAGCCTGCTGCTCGTCAAGGCGACTGGCGTCATGGCCCACGCTGGCGGCAAGCGCATGGAAGTCGGCTCCGATGAATACAAGCTCATCCGCCGCTGGATTGCGTCCGGCACACCCTTCGGCAGCGAGAAGGACCCAACCGTCACCAAGATTACCATCAGCCCCGAGCATCGCATCCTGAGCCGCAACAATCGGCAGCAGTTCACCGTCACCGCCCACTACTCCGACAACACCACGCAGGACGTCACCCAGCGTGCCCAGTTTGAGAGCAACGACACCGAGATCGCCGTTGTCGAAGGCGCCGCGCTGGTTCGCTCGCTGGAATTGTCCGGTGAAGCCGCCATCATGGCCCGCTATCTCGGCCAGGTGGCAGTCTTCCGCGCCACGGTGCCGTTGGGCGTCAAGATTCCCGCCTACAAGTTTGAACATCGCACCGTGGTGGACAAGTTCACCGAGAAGAAATGGCAAGAGCTTGGCATCGTGCCGTCCGATCTTTCCGGCGACGAGCAGTTCCTGCGCCGCGTCTCTCTCGACTTGACCGGCAGCTTGCCGACGCCCACGCAAGTCACTGAGTTTCTCGCCAGTCAAGATCCGCTGAAGCGCGACAAGCTGATTGACCGCCTGCTGGAAACCCCGGAATACACCTATCTGTTCGCGAACAAGTGGGCCGACGTGCTCCGCGTCAAGCGGCGTGGCCAGCCCGATCGCGCCAACGGCACTTTCGCGTTCCATGGCTGGATCCGTGAATCGATCGCCAAGGATAAGCCGTACGATCAATTTGTGCGGGAAATCCTCGCCGCCACCGGTGACGAACAGCAATCCCCGCCGACGGTGTGGTACAAGGAATTGCAGGACGCTCAGCAGTTCGTCGATGACACGGCCCAGGTGTTCCTTGGCCTGCGTATTGCGTGCGCTCAGTGCCACCACCATCCGTATGAAAAGTGGAGCCAGGACGATTACTGGGGCCTCGCCGCCTTCTTTGGCCGCGTTGGCCGCAAGAATGTGCAGATCCCAGGCGGCGCCGGCAATGCCCAGGCGCAGCACCAGGTGATCTTCAATCGTCCCGGCGCCAACAACGTCACCAACAAGCGCACCGGCGTGGCCGCCAAGGTCCAGCCGCTCGACGGCCAGCCGATGGAAATTGCCAACGAAGACGACCCTCGCCACAAGCTGGTCGACTGGATGGCCAATGCGAAGAACCCGTTCTTCGCTCGCGCCGTCGCCAATCGCTACTGGTCGCACTTCTTTGGCCGCGGCATCGTCGATCCGATCGACGATATGCGCGTGACCAACCCGCCGACCAACCCGGAACTGCTCGACGCTTTGGCCAAGGAGTTGGTCGACAGCAAGTTCAGCCTCAAGCACCTTGTGAAAGTGATTGTGAAGAGCCGCACGTATCAGCTCAGCTCGGCTCCGAACGATTTCAACAAGCACGACAAGCAAAGCTACGCCCGCTTCTATCCGCGCCGCATGTCGGCCGAGATCCTGTATGACGCAGTCAGCCAGGTCACCAGCACCCCCGCGGCGTTCGGCGGCCTACCGACCGACAAGCACTCGCCGAACCGGGCCATCATGCTGCCCGATGAATCGTTTGCGTCCTACTTCCTCGACGTGTTCGGCCGTCCGCAGCGCATCAGCGCTTGCGAGTGCGAACGCGTCAGCGAGGCGAATCTGGCTCAAGCCCTGCACCTTCTGAATTCGCAGGAAATCCAGGACAAGCTCACCCGCGCCAACGCCCGTGCCGACCTGCTGGCCAAGGACAAGCGTCCGGACGCCGAGAAGGTGGACGAGTTGTTCATGTGGGTATTCGGCCGCCGCCCGAGCGCCGAGCACCGCCAGGTCGCGCTCGAGCACATCAATCGCCACATGGCGAACAAGAAGATGGCGTACGAGAATTTGCTGTGGGCGCTGATCAACACGAAGGAATTCGTGTTCAATCAATAAATGATTAGCGACGCTTCAAAGAAGCGTTGCCTGGGACGCTTCTTTGAAGCGTCGCTAACCGCAGACGTGAACCGGCCGATTCCGCAAGGAATCGGCTTTTTTTTTTGTCATGGAAAACCTCGCGGCGGCGTGGCATGCCAGATCCAAGTGATTTCGTGAAAGACTCCAGCGATGGGCGCTCTAAGTAAATTATCTGGTCCACCAGCACTTGCTTCAAGAATGCTCCGCCTAGGCGAATCACGAAAACACGAAGTGGACCAGCTCTTTCTTTGAAAGAGCCCATAACAACATCCTGGCAAGAACAGCATCGTGGAAAAACGTCGCGCCTGCGGCTGGAGTGAACGGTTCATGCTTGAAGTATTTCTCGCAAAGTGCAGCCCAAATACCGATCGCTGGTTGAAGAAACCTTGAGCGACTGATCGCGCCAGGAGTGCGAATCAGAATGCTCCTCCTTCCGATTCACTAATACCCAGTTCAGGTTCCTTTTCTGCAAGGAGTTCTCGCATGTTCACTTGGCTGCGTCGCCTGTTTGGCCCCTCTGTTCGTCGCGCCACGCGCCCCCCTTTCCTTCCGGAAGTCGTGACGCTCGAGGAGCGCTGCACCCCGTCTCTCGGTGCTACCTTTTCTATCAACAACAATAACGCCTCCTCCTTTGATGTCAAGGTGGCAACCTCGGACAATGGGAATAGCGTGGTGGTGTTCACGCTGAACATTCCAGGCAACCTGCGTGATATCGCCGCCCGCCTCGTTGATCACAACGGGACCATGCTTGGCTCCGAGATCGCGACCGGAACGGAAGACCAATACGATCCCGATGTCGCGATCGACGCCGCCGGCAACTTCGTCGTGGTCTGGGAGAGTAATATCCAAAATACCCCCGACAGGAATGTCTTCGCCAAGGTCTACAGTAATACCGGCACCCTGAAACATTTAACATCTGTCGCGGACGGGGGTCTTGACGCGACCAATCCGGTCGTGGCCATGAGTGCCACAGGTACATGGATCTGCGCATTCGAGACCGCGGCCATGGAAGGGCGCGATATTTACGCCAAGCGGTTCAATTTCGATGGCGTGCAAGCAGGAAAAACGATCGGTGTTTCCCGTGCCTTCTTACTCGACGATTCAAATCCGGAAATCGACGCCAACGACAGCGGAGCTTTCACCATCTCGTTCCAAAGAGAGACCGACGTCGTAAGCGTTTACGAACTTCATGCCAGGCGCTACACCGCCACCGGCAAGCTCCTGGGTACCACCCTCGTCGCCACCAGCTCGCCCACAGTCGTGCCCCCCCGACATCCAACCACCAAACCATTTCCAGCATGACATTGCCATCCGCAACAACGGCAAAATCACCGTCGCCTACAAACCAGACCGCGGACTCGCGCAAAAGAACGTTTTCGCCAAGTCGATCTCCGCCCTCGGCGTGTTGGGGGCGCAGACAATCCTCTACACCACGGGCGGAACGCTTGATAATCTGGCGCTGGCCGTTAACCGGGACACCGGCAGGATCGTCCTTGCCATCAGGGACGGAAACATGATCGTGATCAAGGAATTCAACGGCACTGCCTCGCCGCCGATATCCCTCATCTGGACTGGCAAGCCTTTCCGTCCCGCCCTGGCCATGAACAAGTCGGGGAAGTATTTCGTCGGTTTCCTCTTTCAGTTCTTGCCGAGCGATAACGACGTATACGGCGCAATCGGCCAAATGTAGTTCGAAAGAAGTGTCAGGGTGGAATGAGAAAAAGGCAAGCCCAGGGGAGAGGTACTCCGCCCCCCCCTGGGCTTGCCTTCGACATGAAAACCTTTGCAGACGTCCTGACGCCGTCCCCCACGTCAATCCGCAGCCAGTTTCGTTGATGTCAAGGTGCATTGCGGCACCAAATCGAGGACGGGCACGATGCACGTCTGGGAGTTGCCGGGGCCGAAGAAAATACCGTAGCACTTGGATTGAATGGCGACGCCCTGCGGAATCCCTGCCGCGGAGAGGCATGCGCGAAGCGACGCCACTCAGAATCTTGACCTGCTTCGCCATCTTTCCTTGCCTGCCGCCGCTGACTTGAACAAATCTTGGCGCTGACGATTTTACGTCTCCGGCACAATCCGCAATGCCGATACTACCGTTAGGGTTTGCCGATTGGCAAAGGAGATTCGTTTCATGCGTTGGTTGCTGTGCGCATCGGTGATGGCAGTGCTGTCGGGATGCCACGCTTATAGTCTGGACGTGGATGGGCGGATTGCCGAACGCTCGGCCCAACCGATTGACGTGCGTCCCGTGGCAGCGCCGCCGAAGACGCTGCCGGAGCTGCCCTCGATTCCGATGGAGCCGGAGCAGACCCGCCGGCCACAGCGGAGCCGACCGACGGCGAGCGATGCCGAACTTGTCTTGGTTCAGGGCAAGAAGGAAGTGCGGCCGATGCTGGAGCGGCTGACGTTCACGGAAGATATCCTGGGTATCAAGGTGCCGGACATCTATTTGCCGCGCAAGGACATCAAGAAAGAAATCGCCGCCCAGTTTCCGCCCTTGCCCAAGCCGCGGGCGCTCCCGGAAGCAATGCCGGGCCCGGATGGCCAGGCGCTGACGCTGACCGATTTGCAGCAGATCGCACTGCGGACAAGCCCGCTCATTCGCCAGGCACACCTGGACATCGAGGCGGCCCGCGGTTTCGCCGTACAGGTTGGGCTTTATCCCAATCCCACGTTCGGCTACGAAGGCTCCACGATCGGGCAGGGAAACAACGATGGCAAACGCTCGCCAGGCCAGCAAGGCAGCTTCGCCGAGCAGACCATCGTGACGATGGGGAAGTTGACGCTCGCCCGCACGGCAGCGCTCCGTGATGTGCAGATCGCCGAGCAAAACTTGAAGAAAACCGAATCCGACCTGCAATCGCAGGTGCGGTCGGGGTATTTCGCCGTCTTGTCGGCGAACGAGAATTTCCGCGTGACCAAGGGGCTGACCGCCCTGACCGACGAACTTTACAACGTATTGTTACTCCAGTTGCAAGCGGGCTTTGTAGCCGCGTATGAGCCGATGCAAATCCGGGTCCTGGCATTGCAATCACGAAACACGTTGAACCTGGCCTACAACCGCTATGTGAGTTCGTGGAAGCAACTGGCGGCGACGCTGGGGATGCCGACGATGCCGTTGACCGCGCTCGCCGGGCAGATCGACATGCCGTTGCCTCAATTCAAACATGACCAGGTGCTGGCCTTCGTCCTGGAAAATCACACCGACAACGTCGCCGCCCAGCTCGCCGTGGAGCGGCAGCGGTTGCTGGTCCGCCTGGCCGAGGTGCAACCGTTCCCCGACATAACCGTCCACACGGCTTTCCAGAGGGACTACACGACGCCGCCTTTTGGCGCGGTGGCGAACATCAACGTCGGCGTGCCGTTCCCTTTGTGGAATCGCAATCAAGGCGGCATCCAGACGGCGCGGGCCGAGTTGCGCCGGGCCCTCGAAGACACCTTGCGCGTGCGGAACGAGTTGACCGCCAGGGTCGCCGCCGCCTTCGAGCGCTACGACAACAACCGCGTACTGGTGGACACCTACAAGAAGAATATTCTACCCAATCAGGTGCAGGCTTTCCGTGCCGCGGTCGCGCGCCATGTGGCCGAGGGCGACAAGGTCATCAGCTACAACGACGTGGTCATGTCCCAGCAAACGCTGGTCGGCTTGGTCAACAGCTACCTCGGCGCCCTGAGCGAGCAATGGAGTTCGGTCGTTGAAATCTCGAATCTCTTGCAAACCCGCGATCTCTTCCAAAACCGCTAGCGCTCGTCCGAGCCTGAAGGGTAAGGGAAGGAAACGCCCACCTTCGCTTACGCTTCAGGCTCGGATATAATCACCCCCGATGCGCACGCCAACCTCCATCGTCATCGACCGCCGGCTCGCCAATCGCACCTTGCTCGAACTCTTGCAAGCGTCCTTTAGCCTGTCGCGCAAGCACGCTCTCTCCACGCTTCACAATCGCCAGGTGCGCATCTGCGGCGGCGTCTGCATTGATCCGCAGCGCCGCGTGAAAATCGGCCAAAATGTCCAGCTCTGCTCCCCTCTCCCCCCCGGGGGTGAGGGGCCGGGGGTGAGGGGGAAAGCCTGTCCAATACCCGCGAAATCCACGCTCGCGCCAATCGCCCGCCAGATCATCGTCCGCTTCGTGGACGAACACCTCGCCGTCGTCGAAAAACCGGCCGGCCTGACCACGGTGCGCCACGCCGACGAGGTGCAGTCCCTCGGCCCTCGCGCCAAGAAATTCCTGCCGCCGACGCTCGTCGATCTGTTACCGACCGTCCTGCCGCGTGTCGGAAAACCAGCGAAGGGCCGCATTCGTGCCGTTCATCGCATCGACAAGGAAACCAGCGGCCTCGTCGTCCTGGCCCGCACGCCGGCAGCGGAAAGCCACCTCGGCAAGCAGTTTCGCGCGCACACGACCGGCCGACACTATCTCGCGCTGGTGCGCGGCCATGCGCAGGACGCACGCCTCGAATCGCACCTCGTCCCCGATCGCGGCGACGGCCGGCGCGGCGGCGGCGCAGGCGGGCAGCTCGCCATCACCCATGTCCGCGCTATCGAGCCGCTTGGTGAATTCACGCTCGTCGAATGCCGACTTGAGACCGGTCGCACCCATCAGGTGCGCATCCACCTTGGCGAAGCCGGCACTCCGCTATGCGGCGAGCGCATTTATGATCGGCCGCTGCACGGCAAGCCGTTGCCCGACGCCAGCGGCGCCAAACGGCCGATGCTGCACGCGGCGTATTTGGCAATCGATCATCCGGCGACCGGCAAGCGCATGGAATGGAATTCGGAATTGCCGACAGATATGAGTGAATTGGTGAAAACCCTGAAAGGTAAGAACTAACCACAGAGACACAGTGACACAG
>SHZY01000021.1 GCA_009692065.1 Gemmataceae bacterium | reverse complement strand
GTCCACGCGCAGCGACAGGCCATTCCAGCGGCTGCCGTGCCACCATTCATATTCGGCCAGCCCGCTTTCGATGCGGTGGCGCATCGGCATCGTCACGTAATTTTCGTTGTAGAACCAGCGTGCCACGAGCGAGACGAGCCACTTCGTCGTGATCTCGCGCAGGAACACGACGCCGCGGCGCAGGCCGTCGGGCGTTTGCCTGATGACATAAAAACGCAGGTTCACTTCCTCGAAATGGCGATGCAACGCCACCGGGATGCCGAGCATCTTCATGTTGACGAATTGAAAGCCGACCACGCTGACGTAGGTGCGCCCCTGCCACAAGTCCAGTTCGGTGCCGACCGGGACGTAGGGAAGCAGGACCTCCGGATCAATGACAAAATTGAGCATGGCGAGATTATGCCAGCCGGCCGTCAAGAATACGCTGGTCCGGGGCTGGCTGGCAATGGCGGCCGCGGTCAACATGGGACGACCCTTGCGAGGAGGGAATGGTTCATCGAGTTATACCACGAAAGGAACCGCGATCCCAACGAATCCACAACAAACATTTAGCCGCGGGGCTTGCTCCGCGCGGATGGACCGCGCGGAGCAAGCCCCGCGGCTAAATCATATCTCAATCGAGTCGCTAGGCCTCGACCGCCGGCTGCAGCGCCCGCCCGTGCGTGTCGTAAAAGGCTTCGTGCAAAAGAAACACCTCGGCGGCTTCCAGGCCGAGCCCGTGGAGTTGGCGTCGCAATTGTTCGAAAGCATGGGGGCCAAGCCGGCGTGCGATCAGAGCGCGCAGATGTTCCGCACACAATTCCATCTCGACCGGCCGGCGTGAATGCAAGGGGAAGGTCACGTAGCGCACTGCGCCCAGGTGATGGCAGATCGCACAGCGCCGGCGATCGGTCTTCACGATCAGCGGATCGCCTTCGCCCATCGCCAGCCCTTCCAGGCAGTTCGGGCAGTAGGTCTTGCCGGCGATCCGATCCCACCAGCGCGACTGATCGGCGCAGCGGCAACACGGAATCTTCGGGAAGATGCTGTCGGCTGGAGCTAAATGGAGGCTATCCATCAATGGGCACCCTGGAACGATTGAGTCGCCATCTCGTTGCAGCACGGTCTCCTGATCGTGCCGGAACGTCGAAGAATCCAACGTCCTTCGGCAAACGCGGGGGTGCCGTCCATGGTGCGGTGACAAGCGTGGCAAGACACGAGAGACAAGGAATACATCGACGAGTCGCTTGCGAATCTGCGCGCCGACGCCGGAAAGACCGAGTGCTGAGCACAATGGGGCTTGCCACATTCCAAATTATTTATCCGGTCCGACCGCTTTCCCCAGCTTGACCGATGCGAAGATTCGTTACAAACCCTAGCATCTGTGGACGCCCAGGGGTGAGGTACTCCGAACCCCTGGGATTCGGAGTACCTCATCCCAGGGCTTGCGACGAATCCACAAAATCCCAGCCCCCCATCTTCTCCACGTTGCTGTGTCGACAATGCCATCGGCAAAATGACCTGGCATGTGACCTGGCATTTGACTAATCTTGGGGGGGTATACTGTCACGTAGGATAGTTCCCCATCTGACGGAGCGAAGGATGATGCCAAGTATGGGCTGGACACGGAGGATTGTCGCGATTGCGTTGGTGTGCTGGCTGGCCGGCTGCAGCGAGTTCTCGCGGCACCGGTTCGGCGGTGTTCGTCGCAGCGCGGATGCTGAGGAAGGCCCGCCCAAGTCCGCGCCAGCGCTCGCCATTGGCAAGCCGCCTGCCGTCGTCAATCCCGGGATCGATCCGAACGTGAAGCCCGCCACCTTTGTTCCCGATCTCAATCCGCCACCGATTGATCCCAACGCTCAAGGGCTGCAGCATCCGTTACGCGTACTCTACGAACGCGCTTCCCGGCGCCATGCTACGATGGATTCGTACATCTTCCGTTTCAAACGCCGCGAGGTTGTGCAGGGCAAGAAAACGCCCGAAGAGGTCATGCAGGTCAAGGTCCGCTGCGATCCTTACAGCGTCTACATCAAATGTTTGGTAGGCGAAGGCAAGGACCGCGAAGTGATCTACGTGCAGGGCAAGAACAACAACAAGATGCAGGTGCTCTTGTCGCCCAATGATTTTGGTTCATCCTTCATCAAACGGCAAAGCATTGCTCCCGACGATCCGCTGGTCCGCTCCAAGAGCCGCTACCCGATCACGGAGACCGGCCTGGGCATGATGATCGATCACTTTGGCCGGCAGGTCGTGGGAATCGAAAAGGGGGACCCGCTTGCGGGCACGGTTAAATATCTTGGCCAACTGGAGCGCCCCGAATTCACCGCCAAGGTCGAGGCAGTGTATCAGGCGGTGCCGGCGGGCAATGATCCGACCTTGCCCAAGGGCGGCCATCGCTGGTGGTTCTTCGACGCGGGCAGCGGCTTGCCGGTCCTGCGCATCACGCACGATGCAACCGGCGAAGTCGAATACTACCTCCACGACCACATCCAAGCCGTTCGGCTCGACGATGTCGATTTCAACCCTGATCGCACGTGGCGCAAATGAGTGCAAGTTTGGCGTTCCCCTTCCCGCCCTTGCCGATTTTTGTTAACCTATTACCGTTCACACAAGGGGCGGCGCCAAGGGGCAAGCATGGAAATTGTTCAACTGCAGTGCGGCAATTGCCAGCAATTGATGGCGATCGGCGTGGAGCATCTTGGGGGCCAGGTGCAATGTCCGCACTGCCAGGCAGTGGTGCAAACACAGGCCGCGGCGCCGGCGCCCGCTCCGAACATGCAACTGGAGCTGCGTGAGAGGACCTTTTCGGGCGCTGCGGCCAGTGATGTCGTCCTGGGCAATGCCCCCGCGCCGCAGGTGGAGATGCCGCCGGGGCCCATTCCGCCAGACGTTTCCGTTGACACGCCTGCGGCGAATCCCGAGTTTACCAAGTTCAAGTCGAGGCCGGTCTACTCGTCGGGCGTGTTCTCGCTGATCGCTTTGATCTTCCTGGTGCCATACGCGATCGTGATGACGGCGTTTGTCGTCTATCTCGTCTTCTTCGTAAGCAAAAGCGCGTACGATCCGCTTGATGTGCTGCGTGACCCGGTTAACAATCCAAAGGGAGGCGCTCCGCGGAAAGTGATGCAGGTCGATCACAAGCATCCCCTCGCGGCCCATCTCAAGACTACCTTCGGCAAGCCAATCCAGATTGGCGATTTGCTCGTGACCTTCGAACGAGCCAGCCTGACCGACGAGGGCGATCTGCGTCTCTTCCTGCGCGCGAAGAACGTTTCGACGAACACCGCCTTCGAGCCGATGAATGAGGCCTTTGTCCATGCCAAGGGAGGCGAACTGTATACCTACCTGGAATCCAAATCGAACACCACGGGCCGGCTTTTCGGCGCCTATCTCGACTATCACAAAAACCTGCAGGGTACCGACGATGCGGTCGGCAGCGCTGTGCTCAGTCCCAAGGACGAAATACTCATCGTGCTCAAGACGGAGCCGCATTACAAGAAGCAGATCGCCCAGATCGCCAAGGCGACTGACAGCTACACCTGGCGCATCCAGGTGCGGCGCGGCTTCGTGAAGGTGGACGGCAAGAACGTGTCCGCGACCGCCGTCATTGGCGTGGAATTCTCGAGCGCGGAGATTGGACGCGAGGGGAAAAAGACTTGATCTTCGTTTTGGTCCTCTCCCCCCGGGGAGAGGGGAGTAATTCAGCGAGCGCTAATCGGCAAGCGATTTTCGGGTTATTTCTTCAATTCCAGCACCACATCACTCCCCCCCGCCTGGACCGTGGCGTGCAACCCTGATTTGTCGGTGCTGTTGTACTTGGCGGGCACCAGACTTTTCCCCGACGCCCGCCAGGCGATGCCGACCTTGTACTCCCCTGCCGGCGCACCGTCGAACGCCTGGTAGGTGGTCAGCTTGAACGATCCATCCCCCTCGACCACGCCTGAGGCGCTAACGCCCTGCGCGGTCGAGCCTTTCTCGCCGGTGAACGTCACCACGGCGCCGGGCATCGGCGTGCCGTCGAAATACGCCATGCCGCGCACCGTGTGCGTCGGCTTGCGGTTCGCGGTCGAGACGCCGGACTCTGCGGTCTTGATTGGCTTGAGGTCTTCGGGGTGTACGCCGTCGATCAGGATATTCGCGAGCACGGGCCCGTCCTTCTTCATGGTCACCCAGACGAAGTGATCGAACTCGTTGTACTCGATTCCGCGCACCCGACTCGCGCCGCCGGTGGTTGCCAGCTGGTAGTAATTCATCCCCTGGCGCACCCACTTGTCATAGCGATGCACGTGGCCGCAGAAGGCGGTGTAGTTGCGGCCCTTGAGCGTCTTCTCGACTTCGCCCCAGCCGTTCTTGGCGCCGTTGTTGACGTTCCACATCGGGTGATGGACGAAGACGAGCGTCCAGTTTACTTTCGCGTTGTCCTTGAGCGCCTTCTGAGCGTACGCAATCTGCTCCTTGCCGATGTCGGACGTGCCGGCCGGATCGTAACCGTTGAGGATCAAGAAGAGCACATTGCGATAGACGAAGTGATAGTAGCGCCGGCCGAGCTTGCCGTCCCAGAATTTGGCGTCGTCCTTGTTGGCGACGTCGTGATTGCCGGGCACATAGAAGAAGGGCATGGTGAGCTTGTTGACCATGTCATCGAATTCCTTCCACTCGGCGCCGATCTTGTCATCGGTCTTCTTGCCTCCCTCGATGAGATCGCCGACCGACATCACAAACGCTGGCTGCATCAGATTGAGCTTCTCGACAGCCTGGGCGAAGACGTTGGCGCGATGCCCGCCGGTGCGATCGCTGACGATGGCGAACTGGAACTGCGCGTCGTTCTCGTTCCAGCGGAGGTGGGTGACAGGATTGCGTTCCTCCTTGGCGAAAAACGTCTTGAGCCCGCCGCCACCCACGCCCGACAGCACCACCGCGACACAAACGCCGATCAGCGCGATCGACCCGATCCAAAGCCGTTTCATGAAGTCCCCCCGTCTTCGTTTAGCGCCCGCGTCTCAACACCGGTTGCCCCCGCGCCGCCGACCGTATCCTAATCAATACCAGCCCAATTGCAACAACTTTACGCCGCCAGCATAGAATACAGATCGTATCGCCCCCCAGGAGAAACACGCCATGAAGTCTCTCACGATCGCAGCCATGGTTGCGCTGGTCATCGGCAGTCTCGCCAGCGCCCTGCCGCCCAATGACAAGAATGCCGGCCATCTCAAGATGGCCCTCGTCAACATCAAGTCGCGTTACTCCGACGGCGCCGATCCCAAGGTCAACGAAGCCAACATCCAGGCCAACCTCAAGCGGCACTTCTACTTCATCGATCGCCTGGCAGCGGATGGGGCCGAGTTCATCGGCTTCCCCGAGCTCTCCGTCAATGGCTACCACTTCAGCAAGACCATGACCTGGCTGAAGCTCGACGGCTCCGAGGTCAAGGCCCTCCAGAAAAAGGCGATCGAGAAACGCGTCTACATCAGCGTCGGCATCGCCCTCGAAGATGCCGAGGGCAAACGCTGGAACGTGCAGATCGTCATCGATCCGCAGGGACGCATTATCGGGGTGCATCGCAAGATTTGGCTCACGAAGGAAAAGGGTTTCGTCGAAGCCGGCAACGAACACAAGGTGTTTGACATCAAAGGCATCAAGACCGGGATCGCCATCTGCGCCGACGGCAGCGATCGCAAGAACCTGGAGGCGCTGGTGAAGAATGGCGCCCAGCTCATCTACGGCCCTCACGCCAATACCACGGGAGGCACGATCGCCGGCTGGTACAAGTTTCGCGCGGCGTGGGCGGGGCCGGATGGCTGGATCGCCCAGCTCAAGGTGCATGCCGCCCTGCACAATCATGCGGGGCTGTATCACGCCGACTTCGATGCGCCGACAGCCAAGGACGCCAACACCGGCTGGGCGAGCGGCGCCTGGTTCATCGGCCCCGACGGAAAAACGCTGGCACAGATGCCGACCTCCACGCAGAAGAGCGACAGCAAGGAGAGCGTGCTCGTGTATAGCGTGCCGATCCCGGGGCGTTAGGAATTCAACACCGTGATGCTGCCGCTCTTTGTCAACCCAAGAGCTGAATCAGATTTCGCATGAAGCTCCAGGATCACCTTGCCGAGATGGTCCGTCGCCGCAATCGCGAGCTGGCATTCGATGCCATCCTGAAAGCCGGCCTCGGAGTTGTCTTCTCGTTCTTCACTTTCGGCTTCGTCTTCTGGTTCGCTTGGTTCGTCGGCTTTTTCTTTGGTCGGCAGATGAATCTTGTCCCATGGCAATTTGCAGGAATGTTCACGGGCGTCTTCTTCGTGGCAGCAACGTGGTCGGCGTGGCGGCGGATTGATCCGCTGGCGGGTCTGGCGCTACTGTCGGACCGCGAATGGTTTCTTACCATGCTCAGTCAAGCTGCGGGGGGCCTTGGTTATTTCAGTCCGCGCCATGCCAGCGCGGGTTTTGCCGTCGTCCTCATCGGCGGGCCGGCTGGCGTCATGGAGGCCATCGGGATCTGGGCCCACCGCATCCGCGCCGATGCCGGCTTGATTGACGATGCGGCCCGGCTTCTCGATCGCTGCGAATCGGTAGTGCCCATTGGGCAAGTCCGCAACCTGACCGCGGCTTTCTTGCTTCATCGCCTCGCTCTGGTCAAATTGGTTCCGCACGGGGATCAGAGCGCTTTGACGCTCACCGATAAGGGGCTGGCCGTCGTATCGAATGGTAAAGGTGGTCGTGAGAAGGGGTGACCAAGAAGGATGGCGAAGTCACGGCGAACCCGCCGTAAACAGCGGGCTATATGGCGGTCTAGCCAATCATCCCCAAAAAGCGCCGGTACGGTTCCGACCAGCGCTAATCTCGATAGACGTCCTTGCGATGCGCGACACGAACCACCAGGACGATCAGCTTATCGTCTTCGATGGTGTAGACGACGCGGTATTCGCCCACGCGGATTCGCCAAAGGTCCGCGGCGTCCTTGAGCTTGACGCAGCCGCGCGGGCGCGGATTCTCGCAAAGCCCGTCGAGCGCATCATAGATGCGTCGCCGGACCTGCGCGGAGAGCCGAGCAATTTGCTTTTCCGCGGCTGGCTTGGTGATGAGGTGGTACACGGTTCATATTCCGTATTTCTTCTTCAGCTCCTCTAGTGTAATTCCGCCTTTTTCCTTGAGCGCCTTGCGAGCCGCCTTGATGTCGGCTTTGTCTTCGAGGCGTTCCAGGAGTTCAAGGTCCTCCATGGAAACCAGGGCGGCCACGACCTTGCCGCGGCGTTCCAGAGTAATGCGCTCGCCGGCGTAGGCGACGCGATTGATGGCATCGGCCAACTGGTTGCGAATGTCTGCGACTTTCATGATCGGGGTCCTCCTGTACAATAGGGTTCTCATGTACATGATAGCTATAACGGGCATTTTGCACAAGAAGAGGCTGCGCGGGTTATCCAATCATCCCCAAAAACCGCCTGTACGGCTCCGCCCAGCGGTCGTGGTGTTGTGGCTCATAGGCGCGCACCTCGAAGGAGCGGCGGACCACGGCTCGGCCATCGGCCAGCGATCCCAGCAGGCCCAGGCCGATGGCTTGCACGAGGACGTTGCCGATCGCGGTGGCTTCGACGGGACCGGCGACGACCTGGCGATTGCAGGCGTCCGCAGTCAGTTGACAGAGAAGCGTGTTCTGGCAGCCGCCGCCGACGATGTGGATCGTGTCAAGCCGCTTGCCGACGAGTTCCTCCAAACGCTCCAGCACCCAGCGATAACGCAAGGCGAGGCTTTCGAGAGCGCAGCGCACCACATCGCCGGGTTCGTCGGGGACGGGCTGGCCGGTCTTCTTGCAGTAGTCGCCGATCGCGACCGGCATGCTCGTCGGCAAGATGAAGGACGTGTCGTCGGGATTGACGATGTTGGCGAACGGTTTCGCCGTCTCGGCCATTTTCATCAGCGCGCTGTAATCGTAGGTGACGCCCCCGCGTTCCCAGGCACGCCGACATTCCTGCACGAGCCAGAGGCCCATGATGTTTTTCAAGAGGCGAATCGTGCCGCCGACGCCGCCTTCGTTCGTGAAGTTGACGCGCAGCGTGCTCTCGTCGGTCTTCGGCGTCTTGGTTTCGACGCCCATTAACGACCAGGTGCCGCTACTGATATACGCCCACGAGTCGCCCTCGGCAGGAACGGCGGCAACGGCGGCGGCGGTGTCGTGCGTCGCCGGCGCGATCACCGGGATCGACGAGCAACCGGCATGGGACGCCACGCTGGCCCGCAAGGGGCCAAGCACGGTGCCGGGTTGCACGAGGGTACCAAGGATTTTTTCGGGGATGGCGAAGGCGTGCACCAGCTCGCGCGCCCAGGTGCGCGTTTGCGGGTTAATCATCTGGCTCGTCGAGGTGTTCGTATACTCGTTGACCTTGATACCGGTCAACCAGTAATGGAAGAGATCGGGGATGAACAGCATCGCATCGGCCGCCTCCAGGATCGGCGAGCGATCGCGCATCAGGGCCAGGAGTTGGAACAGCGAGTTGAAACGCATGAACTGGATGCCGGTCTGGCGGAAGATGTCGGCCCTGGGCACCTTCGCAAATGCGGCGTCCATGATGGTTTCGGTGTGCGGATCGCGATAGTGGCGAGGATTGGCGAGGAGGCTGCCGTCCTTGCCCAAAAGGGCGAAATCGACACCCCAGGTATCGACGCCGACGGAGGCGAGCGGGCCGCGCTCGGCTTCCGCTTTGCGCAGGCCCGCGAGTATCTCACGCCATAAACCCAGAACGTCCCAGTGGAGCGTGCCGAGTGTCGGCACGCCGCCGTTGGGGAAGCGGTGGACGACTTCGAGAGCGAGGCGTTCGCCGTCAAAGGAGCCGATGAGGCCGCGGCCCGATTCGGCGCCGAGATCGAAGGCGAGGATTTTCTTGGTGGACATGGTGCGTGATCTTTGTTTAGCGCCCGCATGAAACCATCGGGCACTTGTCGTTGCTGGGTTGCACGGCGCGGTCCGACGGTGCCGCGCGGGCGCTAAACGAAATCCAGTCGATTATTTCTTGACCGTCACGATTTTCGGGATCATCTTGACAATGTCCGCAATCGCCGTGTCGTTCAACTCGCCGGCCCGGAACGCGAAGTTGGCGACGACCTTTTGCTTGACGGACAGCAACACCGTCACGTCGGCGTCCTTGGCGAGCAGGTAGGTCGGCGGGCCGACGGTGTCCTCGAAGACGGCGCACGGCACATTGCTGACCGCATACTGCTGGGCCCACTTGACGATCTGCGGGTCCATCTTGGTTTGATCGTCCGCTAGAAAGGTGACCCAGGCGCGGAGATCTGCCATCTTGTTATTCTTCACTGCGGTATCGAATTGCTTGACGAGCTTGCCGAGCGGGTCGCTGGTCGTGCGGGCGAAGACGACGATGATCGGCTTGTCGGCCGATTCGCAGATGTAGCAATGCTGGGTGCCGCGCTCCTTGCCGACCGAGACGTGGGCCGAGTACGGACCGGGCCGTTGGTTGGGCTGCGGGCCCGATTTGCACGGATCGGCGGCGGCGATCGAGATACAAGCGAAGATGGCGAGGGCGGCAATGGTGCGTGGCATGGCGAGTTCCTATTGGACTGGGCACACGCTCCGGGGTACGGAGTGCCTCACCCCGGGGCTTCCTGCGTTCAGTTCGATCCCTTATTCTGCGTCGATGCGCCCGTCGCGGCCGCGGTGCCCTGCGTGCGCAGGTGTTCCAGCTCTGCCTGGATCAGCCCCGCGTCGGCCTTGCGCCAGCAGCGCTGGGCCAATTCGGCGAAGCGGCTCATCTCCTCGGTGCGGCCCTGGCGTTCGCAGACGACCATCATGCCGAGGGCGCCCTTGACCGAGCCGGCATCGTGGGCCAGCGATTCTAGGAACGCTTCCTCCGCGACCGCGAGGCGGTTGGCCCTCAAGGCGCCCAGGCCCCAGTATTCCATGTGGTAGGCGCCATGGCCCCAGGCGTGGCGGTTGTAGTCGTCCTTGGTTTTCTCGACGGTCTTGGCGAGCAGCTTGACGCCGCCGTCGCCGTCGCCGGTCGAGCATTGCAACAGGCCTTCGGTGAGCCAAATGCGCATTTCGAGCTCCTTGTTTGCGCGGCCAGTTGCATTCGCAAAGGCCTCTTTGAGGACCGCCACCTCGGGGCGAGCCCGCTCGACATCGCCTTTATTGAGATAGACGAGAGCCCGCCAATAACTCGTGCTGTTCTTGTCCTTGGGGTTGGCGTTCGCCTGCTTGAGCGCCTCGTCCCACTTGCGCTCGGCGATCGCCAGGCGGAACCAGTGATTGCGCTGCGTGTATTTGTAGCCCTCGCACTTCTTGCGCAGCTCGTTGGCTTCCCTGAATCGGCCATCGTGAATCAGCGATTGCATCAGCGTTTCAAGGTGATGGCTGAACTGCCAATCCTCGTTGGGCGTCACCTTCATCAGCTTGTGGTACGCCTCTTCCAGCTCGATGGCCCGCGCAGAGCGGTCGGACGTTTTTTCCCATTTACCGATGCGCATCGCGAGATGGGCCTGCATGTGATTCGCATGCGGGATACCGGGGGAGGACTGGACATAGCCTTCCGCGTGAGGCCAGCCCAATACCGGCCGGCGAATATTTTCGTAGTGATGCACCAGCTCGTGATGGGCACCCGGATGCAGCGGATTGAGCCGCAGCAGTGCCTTGTGGAAGGGGACCGACGAGTTCGGCCCATCGGCCACCTGCGAGCGGGCGAACCAGCCTTCCTCGTCGTCGTCGTAGAGGGTGAGCAGTTCATCGAGCGTCTTGACGGCTTCCTTGCGGCGATCCTCGACTTTGATGCCTTCGATCAGCCCCTTCTCTTGCAGGCGGGCCTTGATGAGACGCATCTCGCGCTCGTTGGCCTGGGCCATCAGCTCCTGGGCTTTTTTCAATGGAGGCGCATAAGCAGCGCGGCCCCACTTCTCGCAGGCCTTGCTGAGGCCCCACCAGGCGAGGGCGCAGTTCGGATCGTGCTTCACCGCCGTCTCGAAGCAACGGGCGGATTCCATCCAGACATAGGAGTAGTAAAAAGCTAACCCCTGATCGAAGAACACCTGGCACTCCGGCGAAGCCGTGCTGACGCGGTAGCTGAGCTTGCACAGGTCGGGGATGTGCTTGGCGGGCAACAGCTTGGTGTGGGGCAGCTTGCCGTCGTCCTTCTTGTCGGTCGCCTTCGCTTGGGGTTTCTTGTCGTCTGCCTTCTTGGCGGGTTGAGCGGCCGCGGCGCCGGCGAGCAGGCAGGCCAATGCGAAAGAAAGGAGGACGCGAGGTAGGTGATTCATGGTGAAGGTACCAAAGCGCGGAGGATTGCATCCACCTTTATTTTGGGCGCTGGCGCGAAAGATGCAACCACAAATCGCGTTATTATCGCCCGGCGAGCCGAGCTCCGTAAGGAGCCGGGTTGAGGCACCCGGTCGCTGGAGGCGCACCCCAGCTTCTTACGGAGCTCGGTTCGCCAGAAACCTGCACGCGATCCAGCCGACCAGCGCCGCCCCGGCAAGGCCGCCGAGGACGTCGGTCAAATAGTGGGTGCAGAGATAGAACTGGGCCATGCACACCCACACGGTCAGCACGGTTGCCAGCGCCAGATAGAGCGCACGCTGCCTCGCTGAGTGCAGCCAGGCCCAGACTGCGCATGCCAGCATCACCATTGCCAGTGTGAACAAAAAAACAGCAGCTGACGGATAGCTCCCCTGCATCTCGTAGGGTCCCAGCCAGTTCTGCGCATTGCCTGGCCGCATGCGCGGCACCAGGGCGCGTGCTGCAAAGATCAAACCGAGTGCCACGGCGAGGGCCACGGCTGCCACCTGGGCTGAGCGGTGCTTTCCCTGCACGGCAAACAAGACGGCCGCGAGGGAGAAAAGCACGCCGATCGCGAGGTAATCGCCCAGGTAGAAGCCGACGCGCATGATGGGCAGAATTTGTGGAAACGATTGAACCTGATGGTCGAAATTGGAATAGGCGCCCCAGTCCAGGGCTTCAATGGCGTCCATGACAGGCATTTCTCCAAGTTCGCCTATTTTCCGCAGAACGGTTGACACGGGGTGGCGTTAAAGATTATAGTATCTTAAGTAATCGTTGTTGGTTTCTCTCCTTCAACTGGTCATATCACTGGGGAGAGGCGCCAAATGAGTCGTGGGCGACGCCCCCCAAAGCCCGCAAGCAACGTTGGAAAGGGTGTTTGCGACCAAAAAAGCAAGACACCGCAGAAACGGCAAGGACGCGACTTCGTTGAATAGGGGTCGAGTGTTCACGATTAGAGCCCATGTCCATTGCGCCACCACGGCGCAGCACTGAGGGATGCATGTCGAGCAGCCTCCAAGGTAAACCCGATTCCCAAAGGCGACACGTTTCCAACGAGGAAGCGGCGGTCTTCCCGGAAAATGCACGCCCGACTGATGAGTCGCCCACGGTGATCTCCAAGACGAACCCCGTCGTTGAGCCGACGCCCAGCAACTCCGACAAGATTATCGACCTTTCCCGTAAGCCCGTGTCGCCCGAAGCCATCGTGGAAAGCCTGCGTGGCAAGCGGCTGGCGCATTTCGAATTGATCGAGCCGATCGGCGTGGGCGGCATGGCGGCGGTCATCCGGGCCCGCGATACGCAGCTCGATCGCATCGTCGCCCTCAAGATCCTGCCGCCGGAGATGGCCCTCGAACAAGAAAACATCCAGCGCTTCCATCAGGAAGCCAGGGCGGCGGCGAAACTCGATCACGAAAATATTGGCCGTGTGTTCTACTGCGGCGAAGACCAAGGCCTGCACTTCATCGCCTTCGAATTCGTCGAGGGGCAGAACCTGCGCACGATCCTGGAAAAGCGTGGCCGGCTGCCGGTTCCCGAGGCCATCCGGTTGATCGTGCAGATCGCCGCGGGCCTGGAGCATGCGGCAACGCGCGGCGTGGTGCATCGCGACGTCAAGCCTTCGAACATCATCATCACGTCGGCGGGGCAGGCCAAGCTGGTCGATATGGGCCTGGCGCGCAACATGGAGCCGCGCAGCGAGCGCGACCTGACCCAGTCCGGTATGACGCTGGGAACTTTCGATTACATCTCGCCGGAACAAGCGCTGGAGCCGCGCGAGGCCGACTCGCGCAGCGACATCTATTCGCTCGGCTGCACGCTGTATCACATGCTGACCGGTCAGCCGCCGGTCCCCGAAGGCACCCCCGCGAAGAAACTGCAATTCCACCAGCACCACGCGCCGGTTGACCCGCGCGATATCGACCCGGCCATCCCCAAGGAAATGGTCGCCATCCTCGGCAAGATGATGTCGAAGAACCCGAAGGATCGCTATCAACGGCCCATCCATCTGGTCCATCATCTGATGCAACTAGGGCATAAGCTCGGCATCACCGAGGGGCTTCCAGAAGTCATCCTCGTGTCCGATGCCGGGCTGCCCGGCGAACCGCGCAGCCGGCCGGTGTTGCTGGTCGGCCTGGCGCTGGCGGCGCTCGTGGCCGTGGTGCTGCTGGTTTCCTTGACCGGGGAGCCGGCCAAGGTTGTCTCGGGTACGTTTGCGGGGTCAGGCGGCGATAACCCCCCCTTCAAGCCTGGGGGCGAAATAAAGATACCCAAGCCGAAGGCCAGCCACCCCGAGGTCGTACGCAATCGCAAGGATCTCGAAGAGGTCCTGAAGGATACCTCGGCCAAGTTCATCAAGGCGAAGATCGAGACGACCAAACCAATCGATCTCGACGGACTTGTGTTCAAGGGCGACAAGAATCAGAAGCTGGAGCTCTGGTCCGACTCGGTCGAAGACGCCATCGTTTGTCTGCATTATGAAGACAGCGACAAGCCGATCGGCCTGGTGTTCTCCGGTGGCGAAGAGGTCGTTCTCCGGGGCATCAAATTCGAGCTGGCATCCGAAACCACGCCGACTCAGCCCGTTGCGATCATCGCGGTGCGCGGCGTCAAGAAGTTGCGTATCGAGCGTTGCATCTTCGTACAGACGAAAGTGCCGGGGATTCCCGCACCTTCCTCGACTCCGGGAAGCGTGCCGCGCGTTCACCTGGCCTCGCTGCTGATCGACGCGCCGAAGGATGCCGACAACCCTGCGCCGATCGTCGAAATCAAGGATTGCCTGTTTGATAGCCACGGCGCCGGCGGCCAGATGGCGGTGGCGATCAACGGCGCGGCGGACGTGCGCGTGACCGACAGCGCCTTCAAGCCGCACGGCGCCTTTTTCCAGTTCCGCGAAAAATGCACCGAGGAGAATACGCTTGTCAGCCTGGAGCATTGCGAAGGCTTCGTCGTCTTGGGACCTGCGCTGCGTTTCAACAAGGGCGCCTCGGCCCACGTGCGCAATGAACGCTCGGGGTTTTTCCGCCCTACCGGCGCTTTGGCCCCCAATACCGGCCTCCCCGAACCCGGCTTGATCTTTCTCGGCACGGATGCGCATTTGCGCTATGAAGGCCAGGGCAACCTCTACCACAACCTCAACGCGCTGGTTGAGAGGAAGAAGGAGCCGCTCATCGCCGTAGCGGAGGAGTTCCAGGAATTCCTCAGGAAAAACAAGAACGGCAGCTCCGACAAGGAATCCCGCCACCTCAACCAGGCCGCCAGCCCCTTGTATTATCATGAGAACCCGCTGGGCCGATCTGATAACCTCGCGTTTCTGCTCAAGGCCGAGCACTACAAACAGGTTGGGCTGCGCAGCACCTGGTCCGGCCCGCTGCCGGCACTACCCAATGTGGTCGTCGTCAAGAAATCCCCCGAGAAGATCGTCGATCCCGGCACCGATTTGAGCAAGCCTGGAACCTACAAAGACCTGCACGCAGCTCTGGCGGTCGCCGAGGACGGCGACGTCATCTTTATCAAGCATGGCGCGTCCCGCGACGTCAAGGTGGCCGTCGAGCTCCGACCCGGTATCTCCGTCACCCTCAAGCCCTTCGACGAAGACTATCAGCCGAGACTGATCTTTGACACCGGCTTTGCCGCGGACAAGGACTCCGCGCTCTTCACCATCAAGCGTGGCAGCGGCAAGCTGCACATCAAGAACATGGAGATTCTGCTCACGCCCGAGCTGGCCGATTATCAAAGCCAGTCGATGTTTCGACTGGGCGAGTCGGCTCACCTTGTTTTCAACAATTGCGTGCTGACCATGCGCCCGACCAACGGCGTCAAGTGCCACGTCGTCACCTTCGTCGATCTCGATGGGATGGTAAAGATGGGCGCCGGCAGCGGGTCGTCCGCCAAGGTCGAGTTCCACGAGTGCTTCATCCGCGGCGCCGGCGATCTCATCAGCCTGCGTGGCTCCCGGATTCTACCCGTGGAACTGAATGACTGCCTCGTCGCCCTCGATGGTTCACTGCTCGATATCAAGGCGACCGACAAGGCGATGCCGATGGAAGTGGGGGTGCGCTGGAAGATGAAACGCTCCTCGGTCTTCACGGCCAAGTCGGTGTTCGCACTGCATTCCATGGCCGCGAAATGCCTGATGGAAACGAATGCCAACGTCGAGAATTGCCTCTTAGCGTCCTTGGTCCCCGCTATGCCTGCCATCCTCTTCGAGATGAACCCCGATCGGCCGGAGGACATGGACAAGTGCTTCAAGTGGCATGGCACCAAGAACTACTTCGCCAACTTCGACGTGCTCAAGGTCGGCGCGTGGAAGGCCTCCGATCTCGACATGAAATCGGACACCGGAACCTTGACCTTCCCGAAGCTCGACAAAGCCATGCCGCAAAAACTCTGGGACGCGACCCCCGACTGGTTCAGGCCCGCGGAAACCGAGCTTCAGCAAATCAGGAACTTCGGCATCTCGGAGGAAGTCGAGAAACGTCTGCTCCCGCCGCCGCTGCCGGACGAATAATCCGCCAAGCCCCAGGATGAGCGCTGCGATTCCTGGGGATACAATCCCCTCATGACCCTCGACTACGAATTTCTCGCACCGCCGCGCATCGTCTTCGGCTGGGGCCGACGCCGCGAACTCGGCGCGCTGGCGCAGACGCTGGGCCGGCGCGCTTTCGCTGTGCTCGGTTCATGTACCTTGCAACAAAACGGCACATGGGACCAACTCGCAGCCCTGTTGCAGCAAGCCGGCGTCGAGCCGATCGTGGCCGCATCGATCTCTCGTGAGCCGGAAGTGACCGACGTGGATCAACTCGTCGCCCAGTTGCGCGAGCGCCAGGCGTGCTCCAGCGATTTTCTGCTTGCGCTGGGCGGTGGTGCGGCGATCGATTTAGCCAAGGCGGCTGCGGCGGTCGTCACCAATCGGCACGGATCGAGCGTGCGCGATTTTCTCGAAGGCGTAGGCAAGGGGCTGCAAGTCTCCGAGCCGCCGTTGCCGATGCTTGCCATGCCGACCACCGGCGGCACCGGGACCGAGGCCACCAAGAACGCCGTCATCTCGCTCGACGATCCGCCGGTGAAAAAGAGCATCCGCTCGCCACTGATGGTGCCGCGCGTCGTGCTCGTTGATCCAGAGTTGTCGGTCAGCGTTCCGCCGGCGACCACGGCGTGGACCGGGATGGACGCGCTCACGCAGCTCATTGAAAGCTACATCTGCCGCTTCGCCCGGCCGATCCCCCAGGCGCTGGCGATTCACGGACTGCAGCTTGCCTTGCCGATGGTGCGCGAAGCGGTGCGCGATGGTACGTCCCGCCCGGCTCGTGAGGCGATGGCTCATGCCGCGCTGTTGAGTGGGTTGGCACTGGCGAATTCGGGGCTCGGTTTCGCGCATGGCGTTGCTGCGGCGCTCGGGGTGTTTGCGAAAGTGCCGCACGGACTGGCGTGCGCGCTGATGCTGCCGGTCGCGCTCGCGGTCAATCGCGTGGTTGCCGAGAAGCCGCTCGCTGACTTGGCCCGCGCCACGTTGCCCGTTGCGGCGTTGAATGATGCCGGGGCGGCCGATGCGTTCGTCGATCACCTCGGCACGCTGTGCAAAGACTTGAACGTTCCAACCAGGCTCTCCGAAGTCGGCGTGCGGCCCGAACAGCTCGACGATCTCGTGCGAGGGTCAAGGGGCAACAGTATGAACGGCAACCCGCGTCAGCTCGACGATGCCGAGCTGAAAGAGATTTTGGAGGCCCGCCTGTGATCCTCGTCGCCGGCTTGACGCCTGCCTGGCAGCAGATCATGTGCTTCGAGCGGCTGCGCGCCGGCGAGGTCAACCGGGCGGCCGAGGTGCACTGGTGCGCGTCGGGCAAGGTCGTGAATGTCGGACTTGCGCTGACCACTCTGGGCGTGCCGGCGCATTTGCTGTCACCCGCCGGCGGCTGGTCGGGCAACGCGATGCGTGCCGAATTCGGCCAGCTCAACATGCCGGCGACCTGGACGCCGACTGCCGCTGCGACCCGTGTCTGTACGACCTTGCTCAACCGCGCCGACGGCGTCTCAACGGAACTCGTCGAGAACGCTGCCGTCTTGACCGAGAGCGAGCTGGCCGATTTTTCGACCAAGTATCACGCTCTTGCAGGACAAGCCAAGATGGTGGTGCTTACCGGCTCATTGCCGAAGGGAACGTCACCCAGGTTCTATCGCACGCTTCTGGAGCAGACGCCGTGCCCTGCGATCCTGGACGCACGCGGCCCGGAGCTTCTGGAAGCTCTTGTATACAAGCCGTGCGTCGTCAAGCCGAACCGCGAAGAGCTTGCCCTGACTGTGGGCCGACTGCTGCCCGATCGCGCCCGTGTGCTTTCGGCGCTGGCCGAGCTGATCGAACGCGGGGCCCAGAGCGTGATCGTAACTCAGGGTAGGGGCGCTGTGCTGGTGATGGAAGGAACGCGCCTGACCGAGTTGATGCCGCCGGAGGTGGCGCCCGTGGTCAACCCGATCGGCTGCGGCGATTGCCTGGCGGCGGGCGTCGCCTGGGGCCTGGCACGTGGCGACAAACTCGTCGATGCCGTGCGCCTCGGCATGGCGGCGGCGGCGGATAACCTCACGCAACTCCTGTCAGCGAGGTTGTCGCGCGAGCGCGTGGAGGCGTTGCGGGCGCGTTGTTTGCCGCTTGCCGTTTAGCGTTCGCGTCTCGCCTTGCGAACGCTAAACGGTAAACGGGTGGAGCACTTATTTCTTCTTCTCCGGCGGTCGCTCGTGCAACTTTCTCAAGCGCGAGCGCGGGATGCGCGGCACTGGCTGGTCGTGTTCGTCTTCGATGTCGCCGATAATCTCTTCGAGAATGTCTTCCATCGTGATCAGGCCGTGGATCTTGCCGTCGTCGTCGCGCACCAGGGCCATCGGACGCCGGGCTTTGCGGAATAGCCGCAGGGCGTTGGCGATTTCCTCGTTGGGCTTGAGGAAGAGAGCCGGATAGATGGCGTCTTCGAGGATAACGACGCCGTGCAGGCTGAAGAGATAGAAGAGGTTCTTCGTGTTTACGACGCCGACGATATTGTCGAGTTCGCGATCGTAGATCGGCATGCGCGTATGAGCGCCGGAGCGCACGGCTTCGAGGACCTTGTCGGACGGCGTCGTCAATTCCAGAGAAGCCATCTTGTCGCGCGGCACCATGCAGTCGGCGACCTTCTTGTTCGACATGCGGAAGACGTTTTGCACCATCTCCGCCTGCTCGGGGTTCAGGACGCCGGCTTCTTCCGTGTCCTCGATCAAGAGGGCGAGTTCCTCAACGGAGTGAACGAGCGTTTCCATAGCGGGGCAAGCGCCGATCCAGCGCAAGAACATATTGCCCGTGCCGTTCATGATCAGGATCAAGGGGCGCGTTGCCAGGGCGAACAGATACAAGGGGGCGGCGACCCAGATTGCAATCCGCGTCGGCGACATGAGTGCCAGCGATTTGGGAATCAACTCGCCAATCACGACGTGCAAGAAGGTGATCATCGCAAAGGCAATTACCGCGGAAACGGTGTGCCGGGCGAGCCAGTCCCATGGCACAGGCAGCCGACTGAAAACGCCCGTCAAGAGCGATGCCAGCGCCTGTTCGGCAAAGAACCCCAGGCCGATGCTGCTGAGCGTGATGCCGAGCTGGGTTGCGGCGATCGACCGGTCCAGGTGCTGAATCGCGGCTTGAACAAACGCCGCCCCCTTGACGCCGCGGCTGACCATCTCTTCAATCCGCGTGGGTCGCACCGCCACCAGGGCAAACTCGGCGGCCACGAAGAATGCGTTCATTCCAAGCAAGACGGGCAGACTCACGAGGCCCGCCACCGTCCACCAAAAATCTCCGGCACCCGTTTCCTGCGCGAACAACACCGCGACCTCGCTTCGTTTCGGCAGTGTAGCCATCACGCTCCGCGTGAGGACACCATCACGCGGAGCGTGATGGCTACACTAAGTCCTTCACCCCGACGACGTTCGACTATTTATTATAGTGATTGCAGTTATGGCACGTAATCGATGCGAAATGGCTTGTTCGTGATGAAAACGACCGTGACATCCCCGTCAGCGCTCGCCCCGTGCTCCATCACTTCGCCTTCCGGAAACCAGACGAAGCTGCCTGGACCGAATGTTCCCTTGTGCGTCACTAGTTGCCCCTCCAGCACATACATGCCGTGGCCGCAGGGGTGCGTGTGGCTCGGATTGATGACGCCGGCCGGATAGCGAACCAGGCGGACCATCATGCCTGTGTCGGGGTCGCTGAAGAACTCTTTGCGATAAATGGCTTTGCCGATGTTCGCGATGAAGCGTTCTTCCCACGGCAAGGCGTTGGTGTCGATGGCGAGGAATTGGCTGGTCATGGTCGAAATTCCCTGTTGTGCCGCTTGCCGTTTAGCGTTCGCGTGGCGCCGCGCGAACGCTAAACGGCAAGCGGAAAAGTTACTACCCCAGCAGTGCCGGCACAAACGTCTGCGGGTCGCCGCCAGTCACGTGGACGCCGCCGGCCGCATCCACGAACACGTTCACCTCGCTACGGATGCCGAACTCCGGCAGGTAGATGCCTGGCTCCACCGAGAAGCAAGTGCGCGGCAGCACGCGGCGTTCCTCGCGTGTCTCCAGGCCGTCCATGTTCGCGCCGTTGCCATGGACTTCCTGGCCGATCGAGTGCCCCGTGCGATGGACGAAGTACTCGCCGTAGCCCGCCTTCTCGATCACCGCCCGGCAGGCGTTATCGACTTCGCAGCCGAGCAGCACTTGCTTGGCGGCAAACGCGCTCTTCACCTTGGCGATGGCGGCATCGCGGGCGGCGGCGACGATCGCGAAAATCTCTTGGTGGCGTTTCGGCACCTCCTTGCCGACGAAGGCGACGCGCGTCAGGTCGCTATAAACCGCCCGTGGCTTCTTGCACTTTGCCCACAGGTCGATCAGCACGAAATCGCCTTCCTGAATAAGCGAATCCGCGCCGACCTTCGGCTCAAAATGCGGATCGCCGCTATGCGGGCCGACGGCAACGATCGGCGCGTGGTCTGCCATCACGCCGTTCTTCTCGAAATGCGCGAGGATCACCTGCTGCACCTCGGTCTCGCGTACCGGGATCTTCTTGCGGACCTTGTCGGCGATGGTGCCGAACGCCACATCGTACGCCGAGCGCGTGTGGACGGCTGCTTCGAGGTGCATCGCCCATTGCTCGTCATCCCAGCATGCCTCGAAGCGCTGGATCAAATCGCCGGATGGCACGATTTCGACGCCGAATGATTTCACCAGTTCCACCGTGCCGGCATCGACGCGCGAGAAGTAGGGATTGGCGTTGCGTGGCACATACTCCATGGCGACGCGCTTGGCGCCTTGCACGAGAGCGCCGACGCCGGCTTCGAGGTCCTGCCAGCGCAGATAGATCCGCTTCGAGCCCGGCACATGATCGAGCGACGCCGGCTCGATACGGTGCGCCAGCTTGCGCGGCTCCCCCTGCGCGGGGATGAAGTAGAACCAGCGCCGCGACAGCATCTGCGTCTCCGGCATGTCAACGATGCGGCGCGCCAGCACGTTCAGGCCGCGGAAATCGTAGAGCAGCCAGCCGTCGAGGCCGTCTTCGCGGATCGCTGCTTGGATGCGGGTAAGGTCGAACATGATGATTCTCCGATGATTCCGGCGAGCCGAGCGGCGTAAGCCGCCGGTTGAGCAAGCGATCGCGTAAACCGACGGCTTACGCCGCTCGGCTCGCCGATACCCTGTCATTATGCGCACCGTCGCACGAGTTGCAATGATTCGCTTGACAAGGCCCTCGCTGCGCTGGTAGCTTCGATGTAGAGGCATATCTGACCGAAGGAGAGTTCCCATGCGTCTGTACTTCTCGATCCGCCGCTGGCAATTGTTTGTGAGCGCCGCAATCCTCCTGAGCGCAATCGGCGCCAATCGGGCGGACCAGGTCGGCAACAAGGAAGTCCTGCAAAAATCCTTCAACGAAACCAATCAACGCCGCGAGAAATTATTCTCCGGCGAAGAGCAAGCATCCAAGGCCGACGCGAATCTCGCGAAGGCGGTGGCCAACTACTATATCCATCGCATTTCCAACACCGCCGAGAACCCGGTCACGCTGCACAAGGATTTCGCCAGCGCGATTGGCAGAATCGAGAAGTCCGGCAAGAATCGCGCCTTCGTCGATCTGTTCGCCCCGGCACTGGTGGCCAGCATGAAGGAAGTGCTGGCGAACAACAACGTCAAGACCGACGGGACCGTCGTCGTCAATGCCGCCATGATGCTGCCGGCGATGGCCAGGCTCCAACACCACAGCATTAACGACTATCTGGCGAGCTTGGTGCAAGACGAGAAGGAGACGCACGACGCCGTTCGCCATTACGCCCTGAAAGCGGTGCGCGAGGTGATGCCGATCCGGATCCAGCTCGAGCCCGATCCGACGCAGCCGCAATTTGAGGATTTCAACGACCCAAAACAGAATGCCAGGCGGCTCTACGACCAGAAGAACGTCGATGCGTTGGCCAAGTACATCAACCGGCCGCTCAAAGTCGAGGGGATGACGCAGGCGCAGATCGACGTCATCCGTTACTTGCGGCGCGAGGCGATTGTGGCGCTCGCGCAGACGAGCGCGCCGGCTGTCAGCGCTCTCAAGAAACCGATGAAAATGGACGGCCTCGTCGCGCCGACGCTGATGAAGGTGCTGGCCGGCAGCGTTCAGCCGCCGCCCAGCCTATCGGAAAAGATCGAGGCTGCGCTCGGCTTGTGCGCGATGCGGTATCCCAACATGCCCGAGTATAATCCGGATGTCGCGAATTTCTTGATCGGCAGGACCTTGCTGGAATTCACGACCGAGTACAACAAGGACCTGGTCAACTTCGCGATCGTCGGCGCCAAGAAACAGCTCCCGCTGATCCCCTTCAAAGGGGACTCGAATCGCCTTACGGCCGGCCTCAAACTGTTGGCCGAAAACGCGGCAGCGGGCAAAGTGCCGACCGCCAGGGCCAGCGCGGACCAGCTCATCCTCAAGTTTGCGCCGATTGCCACCAATATTTCGACCTACAAGAATGTCGGCGGTGAGCGCGTGCAGGACCTGAACCAGTATGTGAACCAGATCATGCCCAAGGAACTCAAGCCGTTCAAGAATTTGAACGTACCCGCGATTCAACTGGCCCCGGCCCCGTGACGCCTGATGGACGACGCGATCGTGATCGGTTCGGGCCCGAACGGGCTCGTGGCGGCAGCGACCCTGGCGCGGGCCGGCTGGCGCGTGCGCGTGCTCGAAAGCCAGCCGCGGCCGGGGGGCGCCCTCTACTCGCTTGAAACCACGCTGCCCGGCTACGTCCATGACGTCGGGGCGGCGTTCTTCCCCTTCGCACATTTCAGCCCCGCGCTGCAGCATCTACATCTCGATGAACTTGGCCTGCAATGGCGCTCCGGCGTCTACGAAAGCGCCCATCCGGCGCCCGACGGCAGTTGCGTCAGCATTGCCCGCGACATCGACCTGGCGGCCCGCTCCTTCGGCGCCGACGGCGACGCCTGGCGCCGGCTTGCACAATGGCAGGCCGACATGGGCCAGCGCCTCCCCGATGCGTTGCTCGCGCCGTTGCCTGGAATGCGCCCGGCACTCAGGCTCGGCATCACGAATCTCTTGAACCTGGCGATGGCCGGCATTTCGACCTCGGCCGGCTACTCGCGCCGGCTGTTTCGCACGGAAGCTGCCCGCCGGGTGATTCCCGGGCTATCGCTGCACGTCGATCTCGGCCCGGAAGACTTCGGCGGCGCCGCCCTCGGCCTGGTGCTGGCGCTCCTGGCGGCCGGCGGCGGCTTTCAGGTGCCCGTCGGCGGGGCTCGCGCCATCACCGATGCGATCCTGAAACGATTCGACGATTCCGGCGGACAAATCCAACTGGGGACACGCGTCGAATCAATCGTCGTCCGGCAACATCGCGCGGTTGCTGTCCGCACCAGCGCGGCCGAGGAGATTCCAGTGGCGAAAGCAATCCTCGCCGACGTCGGCGCACCGGCGCTCTACTTGCGCATGCTGCCCTCGGAGTCGGTCGGCGGCTGGGTGCGGCAATCGATGCGCAATTTTCGGTACGGCTGGGGCACCTTCAAGATGGACTGGGCGCTGTCGGATCCGGTCCCGTGGCTATCGGAGGAAGCGCGGCAAGCAGCCGTGGTCCATGCGGGAGACAGCATCGACGATCTGATCCAATTCACGAACGAGGCCCGTGCGGGTGCCTTGCCGAGCAATCCGTACCTCGTGATCGGCCAGCAATCGCTGCTCGATGCGACGCGTGCGCCGGCCGGCGGTCATACGCTCTGGGCCTATTCACGCGTGCCGTCGCAACTGCCGGATGGCTGGGCAAAACACCGCGAAGCCTTTGCCGACCGCATCGAGGAGCGCATCGAAGGGTTGGCGCCAGGCTTTCGCGCCTTGATCCGTGGCCGGGCGATTTTCGCGCCGGACGATCTGGATCGCATGAACGAAAACCTGGTCGGCGGCGACCTCGGCGGCGGCAGCGCCCAGTTCACGCACCAGCTCTTCTGGCGGCCCGTCTTCCCGTACTTCCGCTATCGCACGCCGGTCAAGGGCGTCTATCTCTGCTCCGCGTCCGCGCATCCGGGCGCCGGCGTGCATGGCGCGTGCGGCTACAACGCGGCCCAGGCGGCCCTCTCCGATCAGAAATGAACCACGGGGGAAAACGGGGAACACGGGGAAAATGCGAGGAGAGGAAGAGTGGAATTGAATTTGCACTCTTTCTCCTCCCCGTTTTCCCCCGTGCTCCCCGTGGTTCATTTGTGTTTCGCGATACAATACGCTTGCACCGCGCGCACTTCGGGGAACCCTTCATGAACGCCGAACTCTCGCGCTGGGAACTGGCGGCCGAGAATATTGCGGTCAAGATCCGCTGGTTCGGCATTCTTTTCGGCTACATTCTCGTCAACCTCGGCGACGTCCAGCACCAGATCATCCTCAACGCCATCCTTGCGCTCGGCGTCGGCTATGCGGTTTGCGATACCGCCTACAGTCTACGCGGGCAGATTTTCTTGCGTCGCTCGCCGCTGCTCATCTCGGCGATGGAAGCTCTTTTCATCGCGATCTTGTGCTATTATCACCAGGGACTGGAGAGCGCGTTTCGCTACTACTACATGTTGTCGCTGATATGCTGCGCCATTCGACACGAGCCGCGCGTGACCTACACCACCTGGGCTCTGCACAGTGTGAGCTTCGTGACGCTGTTCTTCGTGTTGCCAAGCGAGCAGCAGAAACTGGCGCCGCTCATTTTGACCCTGGTGATTGTCTTGTGGGTGACGTGGGCCAGCTCGGCCTTGGCGTCGCTTCTCAGACGCGTGGGGGATCGACTGAGCGACCTCAACCGCGAACTGGAGGACCACCGCACCCTCCTCGAAGCCCGCATTGCGGAACGCACGCTCGAATTGCAAGAAGCGCAAGCGCATGTGCTGCACCAGGAGAAGATGGCCGCGTTCGGTTTGCTGGCGGCCGGCATCGCGCACGAGGTCGGCAACCCGCTGACGTCGATCAGCTCGCTCGTCCAGATGCTCCAGCGCCGCGATCAAGATGTCTACACCAAGGAAAAACTCGCCCTGGTCAGCGGGCAGCTCGACCGTATCCAGACGACCTTGCGCGAGTTGATCAACTTCTCACGCCCCGCCAGCACCGCCCGCACGCGCATCGCCATCGCCGACGTCGTGCAGGAGGCGCTCAACATCGCCAAGTATTACAAGCGCCCCAAGGGGCGGTAGATTCAGTCGACGGTGCCGAGCGATCTGCCTGCCGTCATGGGCGTGCGCGATCAGCTCGTGCAGGTGTTTCTCAATCTCATCCTCAACGCCATCGACGCAACCGACACCGGCGGCCGCATCCTCGTGCGCGCCGAGGTTCGAGAGGATCGCCTCGTGATCCACATCGAGGACAACGGCGTCGGCATCGCGCCCGAGCATCAATCGCGACTTTTCCAGCCGTATTTCACCACGAAAAAGCACGGCACCGGTTTGGGCCTTTTCGTCACACGCACGCTGATGGAGGAACACGGCGGCACGATCGAGGTGACGCCGCAGCCGGGGCAGACCTGTTTTTGCCTGCGGTTGCCGACGGCGCCGGAATCCAGTCTCGTGGTGCAGGCAGCTCGCCTGCACATGAGTTCTTGAACCAACAATTGCAGGCGAGCCGCCTGCACGACGGAAAGCCAGAGCATGCCCGCGAAACCGCACGCCAAACTGTTGATCGTCGATGACGAGCTGATCATTCGCGAATCGCTCGGCGAATTCCTCACGCAAGAAGGGTTCGCCGTGACGGTGGCCGGGTCGGCCGAGGACGCGCTCGCGCTCGCAGCCAAGACCCACTTCGATCTCGTCCTGTGCGATATCCAGCTGCCCGGCATCGATGGGCTGGAACTGCTGAATCGTCTGCTCAAGATCAGCCCGGACACGTTTGTCATGCTGATCACTGCGTACGGCACCGTCGAGAGCGCCGTCGCCGCCTTTCATCGCGGGGCTCACGATTACCTGATGAAGCCGATCTTGCTCGACGAGGTGCTCGTGAAGATTCGCCGGCTGTTGCAATATCGCGAACTGCACCTCGACAACCAATGGCTGCGGCGGGAGCTGAATCGGGAGATCGAGCACGAGAGCATCATCGGCCAAGGCGAGGCGATGCGGCGCGTTTTTGAGATGGTCCGCAAGGTTGCGCCGACGCCGTCCACCGTCCTTCTGGCAGGCGAGAGCGGCACCGGCAAGTAATTGATCGCAAGGGCCATCCATCGCCAGGGTTTGCACGCCGACGGCCGCTTCCTCGCGCTCAACTGTGCGGTCATTCCGCTCGACCTCCTGGAGAACCAGCTTTTCGGCCATCGCAAGGGGGCGTTCACGGGCGCGGATCGCGATCAGCCCGGTGTGTTTGTCTATGCGGGGGCCGGGACCGTGTTTCTCGACGAGATTGCCGAGCTGGCGCCCGCGACCCAGGCGAAGCTCTTGCGCGCCATCGAGATGAAGGAGATTCTGCCGGTCGGAGCCAATGAGCCGATCACCGTCGAGGCACGCATCCTGGCGGCCACGAACAAGCAGCTTGCCAAGGAGGTCGAAGCGGGCCGCTTTCGCGAGGATCTCTATTATCGCCTGAACGTCGTCTGCATCACGCTGCCGCCGTTGCGCGAACGGCGCGAGGACATTCCCGATCTCGTTGAGTTCCTACTCGCCAAGCATGCCCGCATCCTGGGCAAGCCGATGCGCGGCGTGAGCCACGAGGCGATGCAGATACTGCTGGCCTGCCCGTGGAAAGGAAACGTGCGCGAGCTGGAGAATGCGCTGCAACGCGAGGTGATCCTCGGCGAAGGGCCGCTCTTGACGCCCGCCGACCTGCCGCCCGACCTGGCGCCGCAAACCGACGACCCGCACCTGGTGGACGATCTGAGCGAAGCAGTGCGCCGCTTCGAGAAGCAGCACCTCGAACGGGTGCTGCGGCGCATTCCGGACAAGAAGGACGCGGCCCGCCTGCTGGGAGTGGGCTTGAGTTCGCTGTATCGGCGCATCGCGGAGTTGGGGATACAGTCCTAACATATAGCCCGCCGTTTACGGCGGGTGGGCAGCGGACCCGCCGTAAACGGCGGGCTATATGGGGAAATCAAGTCCCGCCAGTCGCCTTTGCGTGAGATTCACGGAGTCAATATAATTCCCCTCGTCGTCCATTCCATTCAGGGACCCCGAAATGAATCTCAATGAGATCGAAAAACTGCTCGGCGCCGACGCCAATACGCTGCTCAAGCATGAAGCCAAGATTTCCAAGAAACGGCTGCACCTGCCCGGGCCCGATTTCGTCGATCGCGTTTGGCTCGACTCCGACCGCACGCCGAACGTGCTGCGAAATTTGCAACTGCTTTTCAACAGCGGCCGGCTGGGCGGCAGCGGCTACGTCTCGATCCTGCCTGTCGATCAAGGCATCGAGCATTCCGCCGGCGCCAGCTTCGCGCCGAATCCCGACTACTTCGATCCGGACAACATTTGCAAGCTTGGCATCGAGGGCGGCTGTAACGCCGTTGCTTCCACGCTAGGCGTCATGGGCGTCGTGGCGCGCAAGTACGCCCACAAGATTCCGTTCGTGCTCAAGCTCAACCACAACGAGTTCCTGTCGTATCCGAACTCGCACGATCAAATTCTGTTCGCCAGCGTCAAGCAAGCGTTCGATATGGGGGCGATCGGCATCGGCGCCACCGTCTACTTCGGCTCGGCCGAGTCGAAACGCCAGATTCAGGAAATCTCGCACGCCTTCCAGCAAGCCCACGAGCTCGGCATGATCACGATCCTGTGGTGCTATCTGCGCAACAACGGTTTCAAGGTCGCCGGCACCGATTACCATGCGTCGGCCGATCTCACCGGCCAGGGGAATCACCTCGGCGTCACTATTGGGGCCGACATCGTCAAGCAAAAGCTGCCGACCAACAACGGCGGCTACAAGGCGGTGTCCACCAAGGAGAAGCCGTTCGGAAAGTTCACAGAGACGATGTATAGCGATCTATGCTCCGACAATCCGATCGACTTGACACGCTACCAGATCGCCAATTGCTTCATGGGGCGGTGCGGATTGATCAACTCCGGCGGCGAATCCAAGGGGGCGAGCGACCTTGCCGAGGCCGTGATGACGGCCGTGGTCAACAAACGCGCTGGCGGCATGGGGCTGATTTCTGGCCGCAAGGCGTTTCAGAAGCCGGTCGGCGAAGGTGTCGCGATGTTGCACGCGATCCAGGATGTGTACCTATGCAAGGAAGTGACGGTCGCGTAACCCGCTTGCCGTTTAGCGCCCGCAAGAAGCGCTCGGCGCCCCGATGTTTTGGCGCAGGCGCTAAACGTAAACCCGAAACGCACTGCGGGGATCATCCTCGTGGCGTACCTCATCCACCGGATCGCCGCGGCCGTCGCCGCGGTACAGGCGATTTGGGCAGTTCACGATCAACCCCACCACAGCGCCGACGTTGCGATACGCATGCACCACGCCGGGCGGGATGGTTACGCTCATCGGGCGAGCGCCGCCGATCACCGCGATCTCGTGGCAAAGGTACGTCGGCGACTCGGAGCGGTTGTCCCACAAGTAGAGCTTGAACGTCGTCGGGCCGAAGAAGCAGAAGTTATCCGTTTGCTGCAAGTGTTCGTGCGGCCCGCGCGTGGCGCCGGGGAGCGTCTCCGAAAGATACCCCATCGCCGGCTGCACGTCCCCGGGCATCTCGTCGTGGCGAAACAACTCGCATAGCCAGCCACGCTCATCATGATTGGGGTGCAGGGGCTTCCAGGAAACGTCGGCGACGGTCCCGGGGCGGAACGGCAACAAGTCGAGGCACTGCTCGGCCGTGAAGAGGACCGATTCGCAAAGCGATTCCGGCTTCTTTTCACGAGAACGAATCGCTACGGCAACTTGGTTTTTCATATCAGCCATCCTTGGTCGATATTGCGCGTTAAGGTGCGTAGACTTTGGTCGAAAGTGCCGATTTTTGCAAGGGGAATCCCTCGCTTGCGCGTCGGGCTAACCAAGCGCCGCCACCACCGCGTCGCCCATGTCCGTCGTCGTCGCCTTGCCGCCGAGGTCGGGGGTGCGGACTTCCGCTTCCTTGAGCACGCGTGCAACCGCAGTTTGCAGGGCGGCGGCGGCATTCGTCTGGCCCAGGTGATCGAGCATCAGCTTTGCCGACAGGATCGCCGCCAGCGGGTTGGCGATTCCCTTGCCGGCGATGTCCGGCGCGGAGCCATGCAGCGGCTCGAACATGCTGGGAAACGCCCGCTCCGGGTTGATGTTGGCGCTTGCACCGAGGCCGACGCTGCCGGTGATGGTCGCGCTCAGATCGGTAAGGATGTCGCCGAATAGGTTCGACGCCACCACGACATCGAACACCTCCGGCTTGCGCACGAAATCCATCGCGGCTGCATCGACCAGGAGGGAATGCGCCTGCACGTCGGGAAACAGCTTGGAAACCTCGCGGTAGACGTCATCCCAGAGACCGAGCGTGTGGACCTGGGCGTTCGACTTGGTGATCGAGGTCAGCTTCTTGCGTGGGCGTTTGCGGGCGGCCTCGAAGGCGGTGCGCAGGATGCGCTCGCAGCCGCGCCGCGTGAAGACGGATGTCTGCACCGCGGTTTCGTGTGGCGTCCCGACGTAGAGCCGGCCGCCGGTCGGGGCGTATTCGCCTTCGGTGTTTTCGCGATACACGAGCATGTCGATGCTGCCGGGCGGCTTGTCGCGCAACGGGGATTGCACGCCGTCGAAGAGATATGCGGGCCGCAGGTTGACATAGAGGTCGAATTTCCGCCGCATCGGCAACAACAGGCCGTGGACCGTGACGGTATCGGGCACGTCGGGAGAGCCGATGGCGCCAAAGAGAATGGCGTCGTGCTGGCGCAGTGTGTCCCAGCCGTCGTCGGGGAGGATCTGGCCCGTCTTCTTGTAGAAGGTAGAACTCCAGGGCAAACGGTTCCAGGCGTAGACGACGCCGTCGCGCTTGAGCGCGGCGTCGGTGACGCGGATGGCTTGCTCGGTCACTTCCGGTCCAATGCCGTCGCCGCCGACGACGGCAATTTTCGCTGCTGCCATGGTCACTGGGTGTCCCTCTCGCCGCTTGCGGCTTAGCGCCCGCAACGCGAAGTGCGAACGTTGAGCCGCAAGCGGCAAACAAAATCAGTTCAAGTTCTTGTACCGGGTATGCCGATACCTTTTTATTGGAGAAGTGTCGCTTCACAAGATCGGTAGGCGGGCAATATGGCGAAAACACATCAGACTGGGCAAGCACGATCGGCACGCCAAGGGCTCTCCCTCGCTGCCTGGGGAGCGATCGGACTCGGATCGTTGGTTGCCTGCGGGTGCTCCCATTCGGCAACGAATGTTTCGCAGCCGCACGATCCCTTGTACGGCATTCTGGCGCCGCCCATGCTGCCGCAGCCGAACAACAACCCCGGCAACGCTGGTCCGGCAGCGACGCCGCCGGCAAGCCAGACGTACAATCCGAATGCGATTTCGCCGTCTTCCAATCCGGCGACGCTGGCAGGCATGAGCTGGACCGGGCCGAACGGTCGCACCCTTGCCATCGACGACAGCGGTCCGCCGTTCCTGCCTGCTCAGTTGACCAGCGGCAGCAGATCGCAGCGACCGGAGGGGCCGCTCGGCCCCAACGCGAACCCCAAGGTCGAACAAGTGCCGGATGCCAATCCGGCGCCGGCCGCACCGGCGCAGACCCAGGGCCAGCCGACGCTGGGTGTGACGCTCGCAGTTCAGCCTGACAGCGCGACGCCACAATCGACGGCTGAGATTCTCGCCAGGCAATTGCAGACTCGCGGCGTCGTCAACCAGAAGCAGGACGTGGTACCAGAGGGGCTGCACCTGACGTGCTATGTGTCGCGCGGCCCCACGGGCGGCCTGCGCATCCTCGAAGTTACCGCTGCCGACTACGCGACGGCCGCCCGAGCAATTTTGCAGCAGCTCGAAAACTCCCGTTGATCGCGCCTGACCAATTACGGGGTGGCAGCCACCTGATCTTCGGCTTTCTGCCGCAGCTTCCCGGTGGTGCGCATGCTATTGAGGCTTGTGAGAATATCAAACCAGAGCGGGGCTTCGAGTGACACGGTCATCCCCGTCACGAACTGACCGAAGATTCTTGATATCCAGCCGGTGGGGTCTCGCGGCGGCTCGCGCAAGTCAGGTTGCTTGCCTTCTGGGCTCCAGCCCTTCCGGCCGACCGACACGCTCAGGTCTTGCAATTGAACTTGCAGGTTCTTGATCGGGTCCAGCGGTTCGCCTTTCTTCTCGACGTCCTAGTTCTTTGCGGCGGCGTTGGCTGCCTCCACGATCTTTTCGCGCACCGCCGGGTTGTACCTGAGGAACTGCGTTTGCAAGAAGGTGTCGACATTGATAAACACCGCCAGCGAGATGCCGAGGGTGAGGTTGATGGCATGCACTTCATGCTTGTACCAGCCGCTCACGTGCTCCGCAGCAACGTCGAGCATAACAGATCCGAACATGAGCGAATCTTCCTGTCAGGAATGGGGCGAGTTGACTCGCGGGCTGGATTCTACTTGGGTTGTAGTGGATCGCAATCGCCTTCTGATTTCCGCGCATGCTTCATGCGCTAAACCGCCGAGCGAGCACTGCCGCGGGTCTCGCGGGCATTGGGCAAGGCGCGAGAAGGCAAAGATTTTTGATTTTTTGCTGGATTTTCGCGCCGCCACCCTCGTACAATCTCCTCACGTGAATCTTCCACCCGGAAGAAGCCATGGTTGGCGTTTCTCGCATCTTCAAAATAGGAAAGGAGTCCTTCCGTGTTCTCCACCAATCAACCTCTGCGTATTGCGGTGTACGGCTCCGAGATCAAGCTCAAGGGCCGCGGCGTAGGCCTGTGGGCCACCGGCTATCACGGCACCCTCGTCGCTGCGGGCGCCGAACCCGTCTTCCTCAAGCTTGCGTGCGGGGGCAAGTCGTGGGGCGAAATCCTGCACGGCTTCGGTGGCGTTGTCGCCTGCCCCTTCGACAGTTCCACGCCGGGCAAGATGGGCGATTTCGAATCGCTGTGCCTCTGGTGCCGTGAGCATCGCTTCCCGCTCCTCACCATCGACGGAGCGCTGCTTGCCATGAACTCGGCGTTCGGCGGGCTCAATTACAATGACCTGTCGCGTGAGATGCCCGAGGCGCTGCAACATCGCCATCCCCCCGAGCACGGATTGCGCCACGCCATCAACGTGACGCCCAATACGCTCATGTCAAAGATTTACGGCGAAGGGGAAATCGTCGTCAACAGCGAGCATCGCCAGGCGATCCAGCGCGTGTGCAAGGGATTTGTCGCGACCGGTGTCTCGCTCGACAACGTGATTGAAGCGATCGAGCACACCAGCGAGGCGTGGTTCTGCGTCGGCGTGCAATGGCAGCCGGCGTCGCCGTCCGCGTCAGGGCTCGACATCCAGGTCTTTCGCGCCTTGATTGACGCCGCCAACGTGAAAGCCGGCGCGGGACAACCGGCACGCAAGATGGCGCTGGCGGGGTGAACCGCTTACGGCTTAGCGTTCGCAAGGCGACACGCGAGCGCTAAGCCGCAAGAGGCAAACAGGTGTTAACGTTTGCCCAGCCGCTGCAAGGACGCCTTCGCCTCGTCGCGGATCTCTTCCTCCGGACCTCGCTCGGCGAGTTTCTGCAAGGCGTCGATCGCCTCGGGGCCGCCGGCTTGCTCGCACATCAGCATGATGCGGCGCACGCGTAGCCGTTCCTGCACCAGCGATAGCGAATTCTCGGCGTTCAGCTTTTCCTTTAGCGTCTCGATCCGCCGCTTATATTCAAGGGACGGCGGGTCGGCCAGGGCGGCGTCGTAGCGCCCTTCCATCCAGCGTTTGTATTTCATCAAATCTGCCATCGCCGCAATTCGCGTCGGATAGTGACCCGAGTCGAGATCTTTGAACAGCTTTTTCACGCGGTCCGGATCGAGCAGGGCGGGTTCAAGCTTCTTCGTCAACAGCGGCACCGCTTGCTTCGCGGAGGCGATGCACTGCCACATCGCCAGATGGCCGCGGGCCGTCTCTTCGGTGGACAGCGTCACCCAGGCGTTTTCCAGTTCCTGCACCCCGAGAGTCAATTCCGACAGCTTGGCCTTGCCGGCCAGGCCGGGCACATCCCATTGCAGAGCGGTGCAATCGGCGCTGGCGGTGAAGAAGCTGCGGCCATCCCGGGCGAACGCGACGCCGCGCACCTCGCCGATGTGCCCCTTGTACTCGCCGATCTGTTTGCCGCTGAAGGCTTCCCAGAGCCGAGCCGTCTTGTCGAAGCTGCCGGAGATGAGCGATCGGCCATCGGGCGAAAACGCGACGCTGAAGATGGCGTTGTGATGCCCTTCGCATAGGCGATGTTCCTTGATGTCGGCCGGATTCTTTGACGTGATGTTGTAGATGCGGATCCGTGCGTCCCAACCGCCGGCGGCCAGCAGCTTGCTGTCGGGACCAAAGGCGAGCGAAGCGACCAGCGGCGTCGGCGCCGGCGGGCCCTCCTTCACGTCGAACGAACGGATCAAGGCCAGGGTCTGCGGATCCCAGATGAAAATCTTCGATCCCCCTGCAGTGGCCAGCTTCTTGCCGTCGGGGGACCAGGCGATCGCGTGCAACAGGCTGGGATACTTGAAGGAGCCGACGATCGTCTTCTTTTTCACGTCCCACAACTCGATCTGCGAATTGTAAAGGCCGAGCGCGAGCGTATTGCCATCCGATGAAAAAGCGAGCGACACGACGGAATCGCCCGCCTTGATCGGCAATTCGGCGAGTTGCGTGCCGGCATCGGTGTCCCACAGGCGAACGGTCGTGGAAGCGGTCGCCAGCGTCTTCTTGTCGGGGCCGAAGGCGAGCACGAAATCGCCGCTTTGCTTGGAGTCCCACTGGCGCTGGAGCGTGCCGGCCTTGGGGCTCCAGACGAGCACGCGCCCCTCGGCGGTGATGCCCGCCAGGCGTTGGCTGTCCGCGGACAGCGTCAAGCCGATGAGGCCGGAGTTGATGGAGCCGGCGCCAAATGTTTCGTTGCCGGTCTTGGCATCGAGGATACGGATCGTGTTATTGAGCCCGGCCGTCGCCAGGAAATCGCCCGCCTTGGTCAGCGCCAGCGCGTCGCAATCGCCTTGGGCGCGCGGCAGTGATTTCTTCTGTTCGGTGGTCTTCGCATCCCAGAAGCGGATCGTCTTGTCGAGCGCGCCGGAGACGAGCGTGTCCCCGTGGAGAAAGAGCGAGACGATGATGCCCTCGTGCCCCTTGAACACGCCGGTCTGCTTACGGCCGGTCAAGTCCCAGCGGCGGATGAGGTGATCGTCGCCCGCGGAGTAAAGCGTTTTGCCGTCGGCGGAAAGGGCGAGGGCGTGGACGGCGCAGCCGGCGTCGAGCTTGAACTGAGGCTGGTAGGTTTTGGTGTCCCAGACGATGATGGTGCGATCGCTGCCGGCCGACACGATCAATTCGGAATCGCCGCTCGCAAAGTAGATCAGCGCGTTGACTTCATCGGTATGGCCGGAGAACTCGCCGGCCTTGCGATTGTTGTCCAGTTGCCACAAGTAAATCGCGCCATCCTGGCTGCCGGAGACGGCCAGCGTCGCGATCGGGTCCGGGCGAATGGCAATGGCCTTTACGGTAGCTTTATGCCCTTCGAGTCGGGCAGTTTCCCTGTTGAGTTCGAGGTTCCAGCGTTTGATGACTTTCTGATAGCCGCCGAAGAGGACCGTCGTGCCCGAGTCGGAGAACGCCATGGCGTGGACCCAGGGTTCCTTGATCTCGTGGATCAAGGCTCCGGTCTTCGGGTTCCACAGGCGCACGGGATCATTCCCGCCGCCGGCGGCAAGGGTCAGCCCGTCGGGCGAATAAGCCAGACACAGAATTCGGCTGCCGTGCCGCAGCTTGCTGGTGCCGAAGCGTTGAAAGCTTCGCGTCGGCAGTGCGTCGCCGGTCTTGGCGTCGGCGGTGGTCGCGCCAAGGAGAAGGGCCACCGCGCAGTAGCGGGCAAGTGAAGTCATGGCTTGTCCAGTCGTCGATATGGTGGCTCCGTCAAAGATACACATAGTAAAGACGACGTAGAAGGCTAATTAGATCCCCATTTCGCCGCTTGCCGCTTTGCGCTCGCAAGGCGCCGCGCGAGCGCTAGGCCGCAAGCGGCTAAACGGTCCCCGGCTTCTCGACGCGCGTGAACTCGACCGATATCAGCGCCATCCGCGGCCGATTGACGCGCGGGTTCTTGGCATCGTACAAAACGTCGAGCGCCATGCCCGGCACAAGGGATTCGGCGGAAAGACGGCGCGGCAGTCTGCATTCCGCCGTCAGCGTTTCACCGGTCGCCGTGCGGAACGAGTAGGTGACGAAGACGACCGGCCGCCGCCCGCGCGACTTGCGCAGGCTGACGATCTGGGCACGGGCCGCTTCGCCGTGCCGGGCCAGGCCTAGCTCACGGCGCAAGGGCCGATCGACAAGCCGCCAGATGAGGAAGGCGAGCAGAGCGCCCAGGCCGAAGGCAATGGCGAGGATGCGGCGATCCGGCTGGAGGTCATGCCAGCCATACGCATCGAGCGCCGCCCAGCCGGCGAAAACGGCAATCACCAGAATGAACACGGTGCTGTAGCCACGCCGCAGGTTGTGGATGGGGCGGCGGAAATGTGCCCGGCGCGGCGGTGCATCAAGCGCGGGTTCGGGGGGCTGCGTCATACCGTTAGATTATTGGAAGCCCAGGGATGAGCGCAGCGAATCGCTGGGATCCTATACCGACGCGCCGGCCAACCACCCCGTGCTCCAGGCGGCCTGGAAGTTGTAGCCACCGATCGGCCCGTCGAGGTCGAGGATTTCACCCGCAAGATAAAGGCCCGTTGCCAGCTTACTCTGCATTGTGCGCGAATCGACCTCGTCGAGCGCGACGCCGCCCGCGGTAACCTCCGCTTTCTTGAAGCCGAGCGTGCCGGTCAGCGGAATGTGCAAGTGCTTGAACGCGCCGACCAGGCGCTGGCGCTCGTCCCTGGTGAGCGCCGCTGCCTTGCGGTCCTTTGCCAGACCCGCCTGCTCCAGCACGATGTCCGCCAACCGCCGCGGCACGTGCTGTGTCAGCACAACGGCGAGTTGCTTCTTGCCGGAGGCCAGCGATTCGGTGCGCAGCCATTCGTCCAAGTCAGCTTCCAGGAGCGCCGGCAGCAGGTCGAGTTCCAGTGTTAGTGTTTGTGGTTGCGGGTGGCCACTTACAACTCGACTGACATCAAGAATCACGGGGCCGGACAGGCCGAAGTGGGCGAACAGGAGCGAGCCACGCCGCGCGATCAATTGCGTTTCGTGGTTGAGAATGCGGACGGACACATCGGGCAGCGTGATGCCTCGCAGCTCGGCGATCCATGGCAGATTCGTTGTCAACGGGACGAGGGCCGGGCGTGGCGCGATGATACGATGGCCGAACTGAGCGGCAAAGCGGTAACCGTCGCCGGTGGTGCCGGAGCCGGGATAGGATTGCCCGCCACTCGTCAAAATGATCCGGTCCCCGTTTAGCGCCCGCGCCGAAGTTTCAACCAAGAAATCCCTCCCCCCCCTCTCCCCCGAAATACCAGTCACCGCCTCCCCGAGCGCCAAGGTCGCCCCGCTGCGCTCGAGCCGGCGCAACAGCGCGTCGAGCACATCGAGCGCCTTGTTGCTGACCGGGAAGATCTTGCCGGTCTCCTCGACCTTGGTGGCGACTCCCTCCGCTGCAAAGAAATCGATCGTGTCTTGCACGCTGAACGCGGCCAAGGCGGAGTGCAGGAACTTGCCCGGTGGTCCATAGGCGGCGACGATGCCGCGGTTGTCGGTGGCGTGCGTGATGTTGCAGCGCGTGCCGCCCGACATGAGAATTTTGACGCCGGCCTTGCGATTCTTTTCCAGGACGAGGGTGCGCCGCCCGCGCTCGGCGGCATGAATCGCCGCCATCAACCCGGCGGCCCCGGCGCCGATCACGATCACGTCCCAGGGGTCGGATGCCACGCTCATCCGGTCATTTATATCGCGTACCCGCCATAAATGGCGGGCTATATAATCTCGGCATGCATGACCCAATCGTCGCTATCCAGCGTATCGTATTTGTCTGCGTCGAGAATTCGTGCCGCAGTCAAATCGCCGAGGCATTTGGACGGATGCTGGTCGGGCCAAACGTCGAAGTGTACAGCGCCGGTTCGCGGCCATCGGGGCGCGTGAATCCAAAAGCGATCGAGTCGATGAAGGAGATCGGTTACGATCTGTCAATGCACGCCTCCAAGAGCCTCGATGATCTGCCGGCGGTCAAGTTCGACTGTGCCGTGACGATGGGCTGCGGCGACGAATGCCCGCTCTTGCGAGCCAAGGCGCGGGTGGACTGGGGCATCCACGATCCGAAGCACCTGTCGGTGGAAGAATTTCGCGCGGTGCGCGAGCTGATCGCGGGCAAGGTTCGCGATCTAGTGGCGGCATTATGAGGTTTACTCGTTTTGCCTGATTCCCGGCCCTTACCCGTCTTGCGATGAAAAGTTTTCGAAACGAGAGCGCTAGTTAACTCCTTATTTATCAAGAGCTTGTGACTCGTGGTTTCCGGTTTCGCCACGAGAGCAGGGGGGTGCCGCAACCGACCTTGCAAATATCAGAAGCGTAAGAATCGGCCCCACCTGCCGGGTGCACCCGCGGTTGACAAGAACTGCCAAAAAAGCGATGAATGGTTCTGCACATTGATTTGCCGGCGAGCTTATTGGCCGGGGGTCCACAGAATGAGGTAGATGCATGACGCAGCACGAGCAAAAAATCACGGATAAGCCATCCTTCAGCCTGTCGCATGTGTTCAGCGTCGCGCTCGCAGCGATGATAGTGCTGTCCATCGGCGCCTACGCGTTGCGCCATCAGCCGGCGCCCCGCCTCGGCAACGATTGCGAAGAGCAAGAAACTCCCACCGGCGACGACGACACGCAGGCATTCCGCAAATGGGACAAGCCGCTGGTCGCTCTCGTTCTCTCCGGCCAGTTGCATGGCTACGTCGATCCGTGCGGCTGCTCGGAGCCGCAATACGGCGGGCTGATCCGGCGTTACAACTTCATGCAGTCGCTCGTCAACGGCGGCAGCACGAAGAAAAACGAAAAGTGGAACGTCATCGGTCTCGACCTCGGCGAATTGGCGCACCTGCAGGGTATCCAGGCCCAGAACCTGCTCAAGTTTGAGCTGACCGTCCGGTCGCTGACGACGATGAACTACCGCGCCTTCGGCATCGGCCGCGATGAAATCGTGCTCCCCCTCGAGGATGGCCTGGCCCAGGTCTGGGACAAGAAAAACCCGCACCCGCGGCCGCTCAACGTGGGGCTGGTCGGACAAAACCTCAAGGAACTCAATGTTCGCTCCTATGAGATCATCGGCGTGACTCCCAAGATCGGCGTCATCAATATGATGGGGCCTGATCTGCGGGCGCAGTTAACTGGCCAGAGGGCCCAGCCAAAGTTCCTGAACAATCTGGACGAGTTGCCCAAGGCACTCAAGGCCTTTGCCGACGCCGGGGTCGAGATCGGCATCATTCTGCACCATGAGTATCCCAAGCTGGACAAGAAAAAGGTTCCGCCGGGCACCATCGTCTGGCTGCAGGAGATGGAACGGGTGCGGCGCGACCAGGCTCTCGAATGTGCCAAGCTCTGCGCGGCCGAGCGGAAGGAAAACCCGCGCGTGCCCCCCATCCAATTGATGATGATCCTTACCGAGTCCACCGGGGCCTCGTTCGACCTGAGCGACCTGGCGCCCAAAAAGCTGCCGACCAAGGTTGTCGAAGTCGGGCACAAGGGGAAGTACGTCGGCCTGATCGGCATCTACAAGAAAGACGGCGCTTACGACCTGGAGTACGAGCCGGTGCTGATGGGGCCCGAATGGAAGACAAAGGACGCCGACCGAGCAGGCCATCCGATCATCAAGCATTTTCAGGAGTACAACGACAAGCTCCAGGGACAGGACATGCTCGCCAAATTCCCGCGCCCGTCGCTGCACGTCAATCAACTGCCGGCGGCGAACGTGAAGGGGCTGGCGGCAACCTACGTCGGCTCCGGTCGATGCGCGGATTGCCATGAACACGCCTACAACGTATGGGCCAAGACCAAGGACAGCGTCGCGCATTTCAAGGCCACGGCCACGCTGGAAAAACTGACGTTCCCATCGGGGCGACATTACGATCCGGAGTGCATGCGCTGCCACACCACAGGTCTGGCGCATCCGGGCGGGTACAACAACCTCGTGACCGACCTGGCCAACTGGCCGGCAAAGCCCGCGCAACCACCGAACCCGAAGAAGGTGAAGGATCACAATGACAACCTGCGCGGCGTCGGCTGCGAAAGCTGTCATGGGCCAGGCAGCGCGCACGTGAAAAACAAAGACGACCAGGCAATCAAGGACTTGATGAACCCGTATCGAGTCTCGCCCGACGAACGCAAGCTCGTGGCAGATCTGGAAGCAAACCCCAAGAACAAAAAGACGGTGCAGGCACTCCGAACGCTGTACAAGACGCGTCAAAAAGATGCGCTAGCGGCCAACTACTGCCTGAAGTGCCACGACAGCGAAAACGACGTCAACTTCGGCAACCCTGGCCACGAGCTGTTCGACAAATGGATCGTCAAGAAACTGTATCATCACACGCCGAAGAACAACAACGGCGGCGCGATTCCGCCGGCGAAGAAGGACGGCCCCGCGATCATCGAGGATGCGCCGCCGGTGATTGAGGTGATTGAGGATAAAAAGAAATGAGAAACATTTAGCCACCCGCGTTATTCTCTCTGAACGAGCCGCGACCGTCAGGGAGCGGAGCCGGCAGACGTCACCGCTCCCTGACGGTCGCGGCTCGTCAAGGCATTGCCAAAATGGAATACTTCTGGCTCTGCCTATCGGCGGTCGCGGCGGGGGCGGTGAACGCCGTCGCCGGCGGCGGCACGCTCTTGACCTTCCCGGCCCTGACCAGCGTCGTCCCCGCTCACATCGCCAACGGCACCAGCACCGTCGCGCTCTTTCCCGGTTCGTTCGCCAGCGTCTGGGGCTATCGCAAGCAGATGGCCGCGTGCAAGCGCTGGCTGGTGTGGTTGACGCCGCCCAGCGTCCTCGGCGGGGCACTTGGAGCATCGCTCGTCGAGGCGGCCAGCTTCCGGGTCGTCATACCTTATCTGATCCTGCTGGCCGCGGTGCTGTTTCTGCTTCAGCCGACGATCGCGCGTGTTTTAGCCCGGCGGTCTGCTGCGTTCCCTCGCCCCCACCCCCTCTCCCAGGGGGAGAGGGGAGAAAGGGAGAGGGGAGCCAAGACGCTCGCGGTTATCGTCGTCTGTCAGTTCTTCATCGGCGTATATGGCGGGTACTTCGGCGCGGGCATCGGCATCCTCATGCTCAGCTCGCTGTCGTTTCTTGGGCTGAAGGACATCCACGAGACCAATGCGCTCAAATCGTTCCTGGCGCTTTGCATGAACATCGTCGCGGCGGGGCTGTTCATTTATCGCGGGATGTGGGAATGGGAGTACGCCCTCGCGATGGCCGCCGCCGCCATCATCGGCGGGTATGCGGGGGCCCGGCTATCGCTGCAGTTGCGGCCGGCGATCGTGCGCTGGATTGTGATTGTCATCGGCTTCGGGCTGGCGGTGTATTACTTTCTGCCGGCGTCTTCCTGATGCCGCTCGCGGCTGCGCACTCGCGCGTCACCTTGCGAGCGCGCAGCCGCAAGCGGCGAAACTCGGTCGAAAACAGAATTACACAAAAATTCCCTTTTGCGTTGTGAATTTTAGGTGTAGAAAGAAGTGCAGCATTCCACCGAGACTCCGCGCGGTCGATCCGTTGGTTTGGGTCGGCTGGTTCGTCCTTAGGAAATCGGCAGCGTCCGTAAGCACCGGCGTCATTCCATCGTAGAGGTTCCCCATGGCCAGAGCGCATCCGTGGTTTCGTTTTTCCGCCCTGCTGGTGTTGTGCGGCGGCATCTATTTGAGCTTCGTCTCCGCCCAGGAAGGGGGGGACGCCAAGAAAACCCCGCCGCCGAAGCTGTTCCAGCTGCCGACCATCCTGGAAAAACACAGCGCGCCGGCCACGGTCGAAGAGATGCGCGACATCGAGAAGCACGTCAAGAAGGTGCTCGAAAAGGTCATGCCTGCCATCGTCGGCGTGCGCGTCGGCCCCGGCCAGGGCTCCGGCGTCATCATCAGCGAAGAGGGCGCCATCCTCACGGCCGGGCACGTCTCCGGCAAACCCAATGAAACCAAGGGCGTCACCGTCATCCTCCCCAACGGCAAAATACTCAAAGGCAAAACCCTGGGCAAGAACGGCACGATCGACAGCGGCATGATGAAGATCACCGAGGAGGGCAAATACCCCTTCCTCGAAATGGGCCACTCGTCCGACCTCAAGCCGGGGCAATGGGTCATCGCCATCGGCCATCCCGGCGGCTTCCGCCCCAACCGTACGCCGGTGGTGCGCGTAGGCCGAATCCTCGTGGTCAATCCCGGCTTCATCCGCACCGATTGCACCCTCGTCGGCGGTGACTCCGGCGGGCCGCTCTTCGACATGCAGGGGCGCGTCATCGGCATCCACAGCCGCATCGGCGGCCTGGCCATCACCGAGAATATCCACGTTCCGGTCGATGTATTTCGCAAGGATATGGCCAAGCTTCAGAGCGGAGTGGACATGGGGGGCACGCTCGGGCAAGTCGTCACGGTACGTTCGGCGGGGGGCAAGACGGTCTTCGAGAAGAACGACATTCTCGCGAATGGCGATCCGACGCTCCCATCCCCCGAGAATGCCGGCGTGAACGCTCACTACAAGACCTACGCCTTCCGCATGAAGGCCGGAACCACCTACACCATCGACCTCAACAGCCGCGAGAAAGCCAAGCCGAAGGCCAAGCAGGATGATAGCTTCGATCCCTTCCTGCGTTTGCAAAGCCCCGAGGGAACCCAATTGGCCGAAGATGATGACGGCCAGGGATTTCCCAATTCCCGCATTGTTTACAAGCCCTTGCGAGATGGCGACTACAAGATCATCGCGACCACCTTCAAGGGGGGCCAGACGGGCCAATTCACGGTGAAAATATTTGAAGCGCCGATCCAGGATTCCATCGTTGTCGGCAAGGCCGACGTGCTCAAGGCGATCAAGGTCCCGCTTCCCGCGGTCAAGCTGCTCATTGATACAGCCGCCAAGGCCAAGCTGCCGGCGCACATCAATGCGATCCTCCTCGACGACAAGGGGAACCCGCAGCCGGGCAAGGAGATTACTTTCGTATGGGACAAGGGGACCGAAAAGCTCAAGAGCAACGCTCAGGGAGTGATCCGCATTCCGCTCGCCGAAGGCAAGGCCAAGAAACTCAATCTCGACCTCCCCAAGGATCTGCGGGCCATGCTCGCACTGACCGACCAGGACGGCCTCTACTTCCAGCGCACGATCGATCAGAGCGTTGAAACGGTGAAGTCGGCAGGCGGCAAGGTCGTCAAGACTTTCGATGGCGTCATTGCCAAGACCGATCCGTTTGACATCGAGCGCGACAAGTGCTTCCGCCATAATCACGAGTTCAAGATGCAGGCGGGCAAAACCTACACGCTCGATCTGGTGAGCGAGGAGTTCGACGCCTTCCTGCGTGTCGAGAACGACGAGAAGGGCAAGCTGGCCGAGGACGATGACGGCGGCGGGTTCCTCAACTCGCGCATCGTCTTCACCCCGCCCGCCGACGGAACCTATCGCCTTGTGGTGACGACCTGCGACCCGGGGCAACTCGGCGCCTATCGTTTGACGATCCGCGAGACCACTGCCAAGGCGGTGGAGCCGAAGAAGGAAGAGAAGAAGTAGCCCGATTTGTCTTCGTTTAGCGCCCGCATGGCGCCATGCGGGCGCTAAACGAAGACCAGCCACCGTAAATCACCGGAGATCGACCCCATGCGATACCTGCGTCATTTTTTCGCCTTCACGCTGCTCCTGGCCTGGACCGGGACGTCGGTCGCCCAGTTCCCGAAAGTCAATCCGGACGACCTGCGCAACAGCAAGAAGATCGTGCAGACTTTCCGCCCCGTCGTGGCCAAGGCGAGCGAATCCACCGTGCGCGTCAACGTCGATGGCAAGGACGTCGCCTTCGGGACCGTTGTCGATGCCGACGGGTACATCCTCACCAAATGGAGCGAAGTCAAAGACAAGCTCAAGATCACCTGCACGCTGCGGGATGGCAAGATCCTGTCGGCCAAGGTCATAGGCGCCAAGGATGACGACAAGATCGAAGGCGCTTACGATCTCGCCATGCTCAAGGTAGATGCGAAGGGACTCAAAGCCATCGAGTGGCGGCCAAGCAAGGACGCCACGGTCGGGCGCTGGGTCGCGTCGGTCAGCAACGGCGAGGACCCGGTCGCGGTCGGCGTCGTCAGCGTGGCCAAGCGCAAGTTCGCCGGCGGCGATCAGCCGCCGCGCAAGGGCATCAACCCCAACGCGGGCTTCCTCGGCGTGCAACTGGAATCCGTCATGGGCGGCGCCAAGGTCAGCATCGTGACCCCGAATAGCCCCGCCGCCAAGGCCACGCCCAGTCCGCTGAAGCCAGGCGATGTCATCTACGAGGCCGCCGGCAAGAAAATCGTCGATCACATGGCCCTCATCGAAACGATCCAGCGGCTCAAGGCTGGCGATAAGGTCAATCTGAAGTTCAAACGCACCGAAGAAGATCTTGAAACCAACGTGACGCTCGGCAAGATCGATCCGAAGATGCTCGGCAACCCGCAAGAAACCATGGGCACGAGGCTCAGCCTGCGCCGCGGCTTCTTCCCGGCGATCATCCAGCACGATTCCGGAGTCAAGCCCGAGGATTGCGGGGGACCGCTCGTCGATCTCGACGGCAAGGCCATCGGCATCAATATCGCCCGCGCCGGCCGCACCGAAAGCTACGCCCTGGCCTCCGAGGACATCCTGCCGCTGTTCGCCGATCTCAAGTCGGGCAAGCTCGATCCGTACTTCGTCGTCAACGCGACGAGCAAGCTGACCGATCAAGATTCGACCGACAAGAAGCTGCCGGGCCGATTCCTGAAGGTCCAGGAAGTCAAGATGTCCGCCGGCGGCGTCTATGCGATCGAGTTGAAGAGCAACGACTTCGACGCCTACCTGGTCATTCAGGACGCCAAGGGCAACAAGCTGGCCGAGGACAACGACTCCGGCGGCGGCCTCAACGCCAAGCTGATGTTCACGCCGCCGGCCGACGGGTTGTACAAGGTCATCGTCAGCACCTTCAACGCCAACGAGATGGGCGACTACACGCTGACGGTACGCCGGATCCTGGAGGCGGAGAAGAAGTAAGGCTGGCGAGCCGCAAATCCGAAATCCGAATATCGAAATCCAAAGGCAGAAACCTCGAAGCCGCGTGGTTCTTGGGGCTCGGTTTTCCTCTTCGGATTTCGGATTTGTTTCGGATTTCGTTTTTCGGTATTCGGATTTAACCCATCTATGTCGTCCGTTTCCTCCGACCGCCTCGAAGCCGCGTATCAGATCGCCCTGGCGATGCTGCTGAAGGAACGCACGCCCGACGGCCACTGGGTCGGCGAGCTTTCGACGTCGGCCCTCTCGACGGCGACGGCGGTGATGGCGCTCCATCTCGTGCAAAAACACGGCGGCCCATCGCATCAGGCCCTCATCGACGGTGGCCTCGCCTGGCTGGCGGCAAATCAAAACGATGACGGCGGCTGGGGCGACACGACGGTCAGCTTCAGCAACATCTCGACGACAATGCTCTGCCGGTCAGCGTTCTACCTGACGGAACCCACTCCCCGTTTATCGCCCGCAGCATCCCACGCCGAAGCCTGGCTCACCACCAAATACGGCCCCCCCGAAAACTGGCCCGAAGCCATCCGCCAGCGCTATGGCAAAGACCGCACCTTCGCGACGCCAATCCTCACCACGTGCGCTCTCGCGGGCCTGGTGTCATGGGACGAGGTGCCGCCGCTGCCGTTCGAGCTGGCGGTGCTGCCGCAATCGTGGTTCCGCTTCGTGCGGCTGCTCGTGGTCAGCTACGCGCTGCCGGCACTGATCGCGATCGGGCAGTGCATCTATCATCACAAGAAACCGTGGAATCCAATTACGCGCCTTGCTCGCCGTTTAGCGCTCGCGCGGTCCCTTCGGGTGCTGCAATCCATTCAGCCCTCCAGCGGCGGCTTCCTCGAAGCGATCCCGCTCACGAGCTTCGTCACCTTGAGCCTGGCCGCCAGCGGCCTGGCAAACCACGCCGTCGCCCAGAACGGCATCAAGTTCCTCGTCAACACCGTCCGCCCCGACGGCAGCTGGGCAATCGACTCGAACCTCGCGACCTGGGTGACGACGCTGTCGGTAAACGCCATGGCAACCGCGGGCGAACTTGAATCACTCGACAAGAAGGACGAGCTGCGGAACTGGCTCTTGAACCAGCAATACAAGGAACGCCACCCCTACACCGGCGCGGCCCCCGGCGGCTGGGCGTGGACCGACTTGCCGGGCGGAGTGCCGGACGCGGACGACACGCCGGGGGCGATGTTGGCCCTGCAGGCTCTGGGCGAAAACCCGATAACCAGAAAGGCCCATGAAGCGGCACGTGGCTGGCTCTTTGACCTACAAAACACCGACGGAGGGCTTCCTACCTTCTGCCGTGGATGGGGCAAATTGCCATTCGACCGGTCCGGCTGTGACCTCACCGCCCATGTAGTCCGCGCCTTGGTCGTGGACATGCGAGAGTACCCGGCGTTTACCCTCTTTAACCCAGACCCTGATTGGGTATTTGAATTCACCCCTGAGTGTCTGGAATATTTGAAACGACAGCAGCGCCCCGACGGCAGCTGGTTGCCGCTCTGGTTCGGCAATCAGCACATGCCGGACGATGAAAATCCGACCTACGGCACCGCGCGGGTGCTGGCCGCTTATCGCGATCTCGGTATGATAGATACGGAGCCTGCGCGCAAGGGAATTGCCTGGCTTACCCAGAACCAGAATCTTGACGGCGGCTGGGGTGGCGGCCGCGGGTCGCCTTCGAGCATCGAGGAGACAGCGCTGGCGCTGGAAAGTTTGTTACCAGCCCGGAGCGCAAGCGACGGGATAGGCGAACCCCCTCGCTTGCGCGAGGGGCTGGTTAACGCAGTGAATAAAGGTATAGCCTGGCTCGTCGAAAGAATCGACGCAGGCGGTCTCTCCAACCCCAGCCCGATCGGGTTTTATTTTGCAAAGTTGTGGTATTACGAGAAACTGTACCCAATAATCTTCTCGGTAGCCGCCCTTGGACGGGCGCGGAAATGCAATTGCTGATCTTCGTTTAGCGCCCGCATGACGCCGTGCGGGCGCTAAACGAAGAAAAATTGAGGATCCCACCTGTGGTCGAAGCTCCCGCCGAAAAAAGCAAAAAGCCGAACCCCACCGCACACCTCAAGACGGTGCCGGAAGAGCGCGTGATGCGCGACCTCATTCGGGCCGAAGCGTTCCAGTTCGCCAAGTCGATCGACCGCTCCAAGCAGATGACCAAGCCGGCGTTGCTAAAACTCGGGGAGGAATTGCTCAAGCAGACAGGGCTCGACCAGCAATATCTCGGCTTCACGGTGGTCGCCATCTCCAACGAATTCTGGCGCGAACAGGTCAGTGCCATCGATTTCAAGCGTCGCCTCTTGCTGCTCCCGCACTGCTTGAAAAACGCCGAAGGTTGCCCCGCCGACTACGACGAGTTCGGCCTCGATTGCCGCAAGTGCGGCGCGTGCGAAGTCGCCGACTTCAAAACCAAGGCCGAAGACCTCGGCTACAAGGTACTCGTCTCCGAAGGCACGCCGATCGTCCTCAAGATCATCGTTTCAGGCCACGTCGATGCCATCGTCGGCGTCGCGTGCCTCAATGTTCTGGAAAAGGCGATCGACAAGATTCTGCTCGCGGGCATCCCCTGCGTCGCCGCCCCGCTCCTGTCAAGCAATTGCCGCAGCACGTCGGTCGATAACGATTGGGTATTCGACCTGATCGGCCTGAAGACCGCGCCGCCGGAAAAGGTCACCAAGACGTACGTCCACCTGATGCGGGCATCCAACAAGATGTTCGAGGAAGCGGAGCTGAATCAGCTCGTCCCCCGGCAACGCGCCAAAGGTGCCGCCACCGATCCGCTGACCTTGCATGAAAACATCTCCTACGACTGGCTGATGCAAGGCGGTAAGCGCTCGCGCCCCTTTATCACGCTGGCCGCGTATGACGCGCTCAACGGCGGCAAGGCAACCCTTTCCGCCGACGGAGTGGACATCTCCGACTCCGTTAAACGGGCCGCCCTCGCCATCGAGACGTTCCACAAGGCGTCGCTGGTCCACGACGACATCGAGGACGACGACAGCTACCGCTACGGCCAGGCCACGCTGCATCGCCAGTATGGCATCGGCACGGCGATCAATGTCGGCGATTACCTGATCGGCCTCGGCTATCGTCTTGTGAGCCGTGATCGCAAGACGCTGGGCGCTGAGACGGCTGCCGATATTCTCGACAAGCTGGCGGATGCGCATCTGAAGCTGTCGGAAGGCCAGGGGGCCGAACTTCTCTGGCGTGATGCAAAGGACAAGACGATCAGCGCCCTCGAAGCGATGAAGATCTACGCGCTCAAGACCTCCCCCGCGTTTGAAGCCGCGCTGTACTCCGGCGTGCGTCTCGCGGGCCCGGCGGACCAATACGAGAAGATGATCACCGACTTCAGTCGGCACCTGGGTGTCGCGTTCCAGATCCTCAATGACTTCAAGGATTGGGAAGGCGACAACGACAACAAGCTGGTCGCCGGGCAGGACATCCTCGCCGGCCGGCCGACGCTGCTGCTGGCGCTCGCGCTCGAAGGGCTGACCGGCGGCGATCGCGAAGAGCTGCTGGCGATCGTGCAAGGCGAACATCCGCGGCAAGCCCAGAATCTGGTGCCGCGAGTGAGGCAACTGTTCACCAAGGCGGACGTTTTCGAGAAGGCCGAGAAGCTGGTCGAGAAGTATCGTGCCCGCACCGAAGCGATTGCGGACGCCGTCGAGCCGACGGAACTGCGCGAGCTGTTGTACTACCTGGTGGACACGGTGCTGGAGCGAGCGGAGCCGGAGGCGCCTCAGAGCATACCGCAGTTCGTGTCGCTGACGTTGCCGCTGGTGCATGTGTAACGATTCTCCCCTCTCCCCCGGAGGGGAGAGGGGAGGAAGAACTGATGTCGTCAAGCGCCGGTCTCGATCTCTTCACGTTGTTTCAACTCTTCCCCCCCTCGTCCTATCTGCGCGAATTCGATATCGTCGCCGCCGATTGGGTTCCCGAACCCTATCGCAGCTTGCTCGTTCACGAACATCACATGACCGTCACGGTTGAAGCGCATCACGGCAGCCTCGTGGATGTCAAGGTGCTGGAAACCAATCGCGACGGCGACAGCTATGCCCGCAAAATCCTGCTGGCGCTGCAAAGCAATGGCCGAATCGTCCAATTTGGGCTGGTGCGTATCTGGCTGCACTATTGCAGCCCGGAAGTGCAAGCGGCCATCCTTGCCGAGAAGACGCCGCTGGGGCGGATCTTGATCGAGCACAACGTGCTGCGCCGCATCGAGCCGACGGAATTCCTGCGCGTGACGCCGGGGACGGAGATGATGAGCTGGTTTGGCCTGACGAAGCCCGACACCACCTATGGCCGCCTGGCTTTGATCCATTGCGACGGCAAGCCAGCGGTGGAGTTGCTGGAGATCGTCGCGCCCGAGTGAGCCGCTTGCGGGGTAGCACACACAAAATGCTACGCCGCAAGCGGCTCGGAATCCTACAATATCGTGCAACCAACCTACCGCCTGCACACTTTCGGAAACCGATGATGTCCACTCCCGCCGCAGCCACGCCAGCCGTCCCCGAGCCCGTCAAGTTGACCACGACCCACTGGCTGATCCTCATCATCGCGTCGATCGGCTTCGCGTTCGACATTTATGAACTGCTGATGCTCCCCTTGGTGTTGCGCCCATCGCTCACCGAGTTCGGCATCTTGCCAGGCACCCCCGAGTACGCGCAGTGGCGCGGCATGCTCTTCTACGTGCCGGCATTTGTCGGCGGCATCCTCGGCTTGCTCGGCGGCTACCTCACCGATCTCTTGGGCCGACGCCGCGTGTTGACGTGGAGCATCCTGCTCTACGCCTTCTCGGCCTTCGCGGCCGGGTTCTCGACCAACGAATGGATGCTGCTGTTGTTCCGCACGACGACCTTTGTCGGCGTCTGCGTCGAGTTTGTCGCTGCCGTCGCCTGGCTGGCCGAATTGTTTCCCAATCCGCACCAGCGCGAAAAAGTGCTGGGCTACACGCAGGCGTTCTCTTCCATCGGCGGCCTGCTGGTCGCCAGTGCCAATTCGTTGGCCGTCGGTCTCGAGTCCACGCTTCCTGCTGTCGCTATTCCGGAATTTCTGGGTTTCCTGGGATCGATCTCCGGCACCAGCAGCCATGCCTGGCGCTACACGCTGATGTCGGGCCTGATTCCGGCCATTCCGTTGTTGATCATTCGGCCATTCCTGCCGGAGAGCCCGGCGTGGGCGAAGAAGAAAGCCGAGGGGACGCTGCGGCGGCCTAGCTTGCTCGATCTGTTCGCACCCGAACTGCGGCGGACCACGATCGTCACCATGGTCATGTTCGCTTGCGCCTACGGAGCGGCTTTCGGCGCGATCCAGCAACTCCCCGATATCGTGCCGGGGCTCAAAGCCGACGTGGCAGAATACAAGGAGAAGATCTTCAAGGGACAGCAGGCAAAGTTGGCTGAAGACAAACGCGCCAAGAGCATGGATGCGTTGCCGGAAAAGGCCCAGGACAATCTCACCAAACAGGCCACGCAGAAGATCGCCAGCGATTACACGAAGGTGCAGGAAATCGGCGGGCTGGTCGGGCGCTTTCTGCTGGCGGCCATCGCCGTCTATTTCGTCAGCCGCCGCAATTTGCTGCGCGTGTTCCAGCTGCCGGGGCTCTTCTTGACGCCGCTCATCTTCTGGTTTTTCCTCGATGTCGAGAACACGCAGTTTTTCAGCATCCCGCTCGACTTCCTTGGCATTGGATCCTTGCCGATCACCGTTTGCTCGCTCGGAATTTTCATCGCCGGACTGTTCACGGTGGCACAGTTTAGCTTCTGGGGCAACTACTTGCCGACGGCGTACCCGGTCCACCTGCGCGGTTCAGGCGAGAGTTTCGCGGCGAACATCGGCGGTCGGCTGATCGGCACCTCGTTCGCGTGGGTGACGAGCCAGCTCGCGGTGTTGCCATTCATCCCTGGCGATTCGCCTCCCGCCAGGTTCGCGGCTGCGTCGGCGGTAGTGGCACTGTTTGTGTACCTGGTCGGGTCGATCGCGTGCTGCTTCTTGCCGGAGCCAAAGGGGGAGATGACGGATTAGCCGCTTGCGGCGTAGCTTCGGCAACGCGGCAAGCGGCGGAATTACCCATGCGTATCGCCTACATCACCGCCGGCGCCGCAGGCATGTTCTGCGGTTCTTGCATGCGCGACAACACGCTTGCGTCCGCTCTCATCGCGCAAGGCCACGACGCGCTGTTGATTCCCACCTACACGCCGATCCGCACCGATGAGGCCGACGTCAGCCAGTCGCGTGTGTTCTTCGGCGGCATCAACGTCTTCCTGCAAGAGAAGTTCTCGCTGTTTCGCCACACGCCGCGCTGGCTCGATCGCCTCTTCGACGCCAACTGGCTGTTGCGCTGGGTGTCGCGCTTTGCCGCGGGCACGCAGGCTTCCCAGCTTGGCGATCTGACCATCTCAATGCTACAAGGCGAGCTTGGCCATCAGCGCAAGGAGATCGACAAGCTGGCCGATTGGCTTGCCGCAGATCATCCGCCGCAGATCATCAACCTCACCAACGTGATTCTGTCCGGGATGGTCCATCAGATGCGTGATCGGCTCAAGGTACCCATCCTCGGTTCGCTGCAAGGCGATGACATTTTTCTCGAAATGCTCCCGGAGCCGTACAAGACCAAGGCAATTGATCTCATCAGCCAGCACTGCCAGGAGATGCAGGGGTTCATCGCAACGAGCCGATACTACGCGGATTTCATGTCGGCGTATCTACGCATCCCGCGTGAGAAGATCGACGTGGTCTATCCGGGGATCAACCTGAAAGGACATGGCACGAACGAGCCGCGACTGTCAGGGAGCGGTGCTCCCCTCACTATCGGCTACTTCGCCCGCATCTGCCCGGAAAAGGGGCTGCACCAACTAATCGACGCCTTCATCTTGCTCAAGCAAATGCCGATGGCGCCGAAGTGCCGATTGCGCGTGTCGGGCTGGCTGGGCGAAAACAACCGAACCTATTTCGAGGAACAGAAGGCGAAATTGCGCCAAGCGAATCTACTCGCTGATTTCGAACATGCCGAGTCACCGGATCACGAAAGCAAGATGCGTTTCCTGCGCTCACTCGATGTTTTGTCGGTGCCGACTACCTATCACGAGCCAAAGGGGCTTTACGTTCTGGAGGCGTGGGCGCAAGGCGTGCCGGTGGTGCAGCCGGCGCACGGGTCGTTTCCCGAGCTGATCGAGGCGACCGGTGCCGGAGTGCTGGTGCCGCCCGGCGATCCGGCGGCGCTGGCCGAGGCGTTGCGGTGCCTGCTTGAGCAGCCCGTGGAGCGTTTGCGCATGGGCAAGCTAGGGCAGGCGGCCGTGTGGGATCGCTTCAATGCGGCCACGATGGCGCGTGAAACCGTGCGTGTCTACGAGCGGCATGAGTGCGGCCCTGTTTAGCCGCTCTCCCTTGGCCAGCGGGTCTGACAAGGTATTTATTCGTTAACGAATACCAGTCCACCCGCTCACCGGCGCTGGCGTTCACGCGAAGATTCCGTGCCAGGATCTCTTGCATGAGACCGGTATTCAATAGCATAATGAAGTAGGATATTCTTGGGCATGACCCACTCCTGCCCAGCCAGCGCGCTCGTTAGTTTCATCCAGGTGAGTATTACCATGAAGGTTCGACAATGCGTGTGCGCAGCAGTTTTGGCTGGTGGTTTTCTGGGCTTTCTGGCCGTTACCGACGCCAGCGAGTTTCTGCGCCTGCGCGCCGTGGCGGCCGCGGGTTCGGCGGTGGTGAAGTACTACGCCGAACCCGTGTATCGTTACACGCCGTACGTGATGCCGCTGCAAGGCTATGGCATTCCGCCGCCTCCGCTCGCGACGTACGAGATGCTGCACAACCGTGGGGATGTTCCGACCCACAGGGCACGCGCTTGGCGGACGGCTCGGTGCGTGATCCCTACGAGACGCCGCCGCGTCAAGCGGTCGTCGACGTACCCGGTGGCGCCGTTCGGACCATCGCCGGAGGTGCAACTGGGCGACCTGCGGCGTGTTCGCTAGGAGATCACGGTCCCTAATGAAACGCCATTATGCTTCTTGATGGCGTGAAGACGAAGCAAACCGGCCTCAAGCGGGTTTTCGTGACCCCGCCGCTGGACGAAGATGAGCAATACACCGTGATCATCACGGCGGAGTGGTCCGACGAAAGCGGCGAGACGCGTATTCGGCACAA
>SHZY01000166.1 GCA_009692065.1 Gemmataceae bacterium | reverse complement strand
TGTCGGCTCGATGCTGCCTCTGATCTTCCGCCGCTTCGGCATCGATCCGGGCATCGCATCGAGCCCGTTCGTCGCGACGTTCGTGGATGTGACGGGGATCGTTATCTACTTCACGATCGCAAGCGTGTGGTTGCTTTGAGATTTCGTTTAGCGTTTACAGGCGTCGCGCGAACGCTAAACGGGGATCCAGTATTCAATTCCTGTAGGACGATTCCGGCTCCTCGTCCTCTTCCTCGTCCTTCTCGCCCGCCTGGATCTGGGCCAGCCTACCAATGAGTGCGACCCCGCCGGTGATCGCGGCCATGCTCACGGTGCCGCCGACGACCCAGATCGCCAGCGAGACGGCGAACAGGTTCTCGGATTTGTAGACCACCAGAAAGCTTGTCACCGTTGCCGCCGAGATCATGACGATCATCGGCACCAACATGGCCGTCCGCGCCATCATGCGGGCGCGGTCGTCCTCGAGGGGCAGCGGGAAGCCCTTTTCGATCGATTTCAGTCGTTCCAGGTGTTGCATTTCGAGCTTGCGCTGGTTAGCCCGCAGAAGCTGCGGCAACGCAATCAGCAATGTGACCAGGATTAGCAAGACCATCAGCAAGATCACCAATTCGCCGCTGTGGTCTTTGACAAATTCGTTGAATTCCATGAGGGCCTCCGGAGCCGCGAAGATATGATTCAATTTACCTGGTGTTGCCGGCGATTGCAAAGGTGAAACCGCATGAAACGTCTATGTGTCTTTTGCGGCTCGCGCACCGGGGCCGCGCCGATTTACGCGGAACAAACGCGGGCACTCGGCGAAGCGATGGTCCGATGCGGCTTCGGCCTCGTTTTCGGCGCGGGGCATATCGGTCTGATGGGGGTTCTCGCGGATGCCGTGCGCGCGCATGGCGGCGAGACGATCGGCGTCATCCCTCGCTCACTCGTTGAGCGCGAACTGGCGCATCAGCAGCTTACCGATCTCCGCATCGTTGAAAGTATGCACGACCGCAAGGCCCTGATGGCCGAGATGGCGGACGGCTTCCTGGCGCTGCCCGGCGGTTTTGGCACTCTTGACGAGTTCTTCGAGATTTTGACGTGGGCTCAGCTCAAGTTTCATCACAAGCCGATCGGCCTGCTCAACACGGCCGGCTTTTACGATCCGCTGCTGGCTTGGATCGAGCGTGCGATTGCCGACGATTTTGTGAAAGCGAAGAACCGCGGCTTGATGATCGTCGAAAGTGAGATTGAGCGAATGCTGGATCGGCTGGCGGAAAGCCCAGGGACAGCCGTCCCTGGGCTTTCTTGAATTGTCAATTGACGAGATTCAAATCCACCGTCTGCTTGCCCGCCTGCACGCGAATCGTCAGGCCGGAGGTCCCCGCGGCCCGGTAGCGCGCCGGCAAGATGGCCGTCTTGCTGGTGTCGCCCGTGATCGGCTCAACGGCAACCTGATATTCACCGGATGGAATCGGCGTCTTGAAGGAGAACGAGCCGTCCTTCTGGATGGCGCTCGAGAACTTCTTCCCGCCGGCATCGATCAAGGTGACGAAATAGCCGCCGGCGACCGCCTTGCCCTGGTAGACCAGCTTACCGCCGACCTGGCCTTTGTCGCCCTTCGGGTCGCTTGTCTTGGCGCCGGTTCCGGCTGGCTTGGTGGTGGCGCGGATCTCATCGAGAACGCGGCGCAATTCGAATGCGCGGTCGGCGTAGGTGGGCAGCTGGTCGGCCCGAGCGATGCCCAGGTCGATCTTCTTTTGCAACTCCGGCGAAAGGAACGTCCGCACTGACAGCAGCGATCCCTGATACAGCCGATAGCAGCCGGCGTGATCGCCCTGCTCGTTGAACATCTTCGCCCCGGCGTTGATGACGTCGCGCAGCGAGCTGTTCAGCGCCGACGCATCGTGCTTTTCGTACGGATTCTTGTCCTGAGCGGAATTGCTGCCTGCGAACACAAAAAGCATGGCGCCGATCGCCAGCGTTCCTGCGAGCCACCTTCGAGTTGCCTGGATCATGGAAGTCACTCCAAAAAGTTCAGTTCCCGTCTTAAAGCGTCCAAAACAATGAACCACGGATGGCACGGATGGCACGGATGGCACCGATAAGAAAATCAAGGCACGCTGTTCTGGAGGCAAACCGTTACACGTCCGACATTCTTTCTCTTCCTATCCGTGTTATCGGTGTGATCCGTGGTTTTTTGTTTTAGACGCTCTTAGACGCGATATTAGGAAACTTGGCGAAGCTTCGCAACTTGATTTCCTGATCTTGCGTGAAATTTGCGAAAGTGGATAATCGATCAAAATACCTCGTTTAGCCCCGCCGCGCACAGGCGGGTGGGCGCCACGAGTCTGCCCGCCTCTCCGAGGCAGGGCTAAAACCAAGATCGAACCGAGGGACCGACCATGAATGTCATGACGACCGAACGGGCACTGTCTGAAGCCACGCTCGAAATCCTGCGCCAGACAGGCAACCCCTTCCGCAATTTCTTCGCACGCAATCCCGACGACGATATCTGCGCCCGCTATCATGTGCCGGAGCTGTTCGCCAAGGAACGCGAGCAACTTCTCGGTGTCGTCGATCTGTATCGCGCCGAGCCGACGCCGCACTCGGAGCTAATCCCGGTGCTCGGCAACAAGGGGGCGGGCAAGACGCACCTGTTGCATTCGATCAAGCACGGCCAGCAAGGCGCGGGGCAGATGCTCATCACGCCGGGGACGTACCAGAAGGACACCAGCTTCCTCGAATACCTGCTGTTCCAACTCATCGATACGCTCCTGGGCGGTGGCAAGCAAAAAGGCCGACGGCCGCTTGAAACGATCAGCGAAGAGCTTGGCCGGCGCTTGCTCCTCCGTGCGCTGGAAGCGATGCCGTTGGCCGAGCAGATGGAACTGTTTCCCGCGCCTGGCCTGAGCGGTTGGTTCCGCAAACTCGGCCTGGGCGGAACGCAGAATCAGGAACGCCTCCAATGGCTCGTCGAGCAACTTTCGCGCGCCGTCAACCCGACGCTCTTGCGCCGTATCTGCGCCCAGGTCCAACTCGACGCGGACAAAACGTGTGACCTGGTCTGGAAGCATCTCGACCGCACCGAAACGCACAACACCGCCGGCGTCATGCGTCGGCACATTTATCACGGGCTCGTTCGCGCGTCGCTATTAGGCGATGAAAGCGAACTCGCCAATTTCGTGACCTACGGCTTCGCGGAGCTTGACTACAAAGTCAAACCGAGTCGGCAGGAGCTGGTGCTCGCGCTCTTCCGCGTGCTGCTGGAGTGCTTGCAGAGCTTGAAGATCCCCGTCGTGATCGCGTTCGATCAGCTCGAAGATCTGCTGCTGGTGCGGCGCACCGAGGATGGCCACAAGATCGCTGAATCGTTCTTCGCCGGACTCGTGCAGGCGATGCATCAGCTCGACGGCATCTGCTTCCTAGTCTTCGCCGAGCGCGGGCTGTGGAACCGATTCGTACCATCGCTGGACGGATACATCCAGGATCGCCTCAATAATCCAGTGCATGTGCCCGGTCACGGCACGATCAAGGCCCTGCGTCTGGAGGCGCCGCACGCAGATTTGGTCCGGCGCGTGGTCCAGGCACGTATGCGCCCAACCCTGGAAGGGATCGTGCCGAACCGGGAGGGCGAGGCTCCTGCCGAGCCGGGCCCCGCGTATCAATTTGAGAGAGTTGCAAATCTTGGCTCGGCGGGAGCCTCGCCCTCCCAGCCCTGCGTATATCCGTTCACGGAGGACCAGGTGCAGCAAATCGCGCGCACGGAGCCGACGTTGCGCGACATGCTGCAGCAATTTCGGCAACTATTCGATCACGTGGTCTTCGGCGAAGTGCAGAAGCCTGCCTTCGATGCAGAATCGCCCGCGGTGACCACCACGGTTCTGCCCGCGGGACAAATGCCTTCGTCCGTGAAGTCGGCCATCGTTGTCGAAGTTCCCGCGCAAGCTGCCCTGCCCCGTGCCTGTGCGAATGCATTCGACTTGCGTGGCCTGTGGGCGCAATCGCTCAATGAAGCGAACGCCAAGCTCGCCCCGGAAGGCTCGCTTACCGGAGCGACGCGCGAGCTGCAGGCTGGCCTCGGGACTTTCCTGCAGATTTGCCATGAGCATGGCGTCAAGGTCGGCCCCTGGCGCTTGCAGCACGTGGTTGCCGACTTCACGTTCAGCGAACATCCGACGTATGGCGCAATGTCGATCGCTCACTGGGTGTGCAAGGACGGGCAGCCATGGAAGGTTGGTATCGGCCTGTTCCTCGGCCGCGGCGCCGGCAAGCCACGCGATCTGGAGATCAAGCTCGCCTCGCTCGACATGACGCCGCAGGTGATCGACCATCTAATCTTGTTGCGACCCGATGACGACGTGGCGCTGACCGGCAAGAGCAAGACGATCTGGCAGGAATCGGAGCGCAAGGGCCTGCACGCCCGCCTGGAGCCGATGCAGGTGGAGCATTTTACGATGCTGTACGCCTTCCCTCGCTGGCTGGCGGCGTTGAGTGAATCGCTGCCGCCGGGGCACGCCTTGCCGAACCTGGGCGATTTCGTGCAGGACGAATGTGAAAAGCTGCTGGAACAGGTTTGCATGCCGGTGAGTTCGTGAAATCCGGTCCCCGTTTAGCGCCCGCGCCAAAGCGCCGGGCGCTCCTCGGCGGGCGCTAAACGAAGACCGGGTTTTCAAATCCGATTGGCATTCTCCCAAATCGCGATGCATATTTGTATTGGAACAGGGATGCAGGCGCTGCGCCCTTGTTTTTTCATGCGCGATGCCAATCTTCATGGGCTCGATCTTCAAACATGCTGTGCTGAGCTGCACGATCGGCGTGCTGCTGGCCGTCGCCGGCTGGCTAGTCTGGCAATCCAGGCCACAGCCACTTTCTGCGTCCGAGCACGCCAAGCCAGCCAAGCAACCTCGCAAATCGAAACGCCCAGCATCACGCAGACGCCGCCGGCATCCGCTGGATCGAGATGGAGGTCGAGCGCGCATCACGGCCGGCTTGCGCTGGCAGGCGGTGTCCAAGGCGCTCGTGCTGATGTTGCATGACTCCAGGGAGCACCTCGTCGGCAAGCCGATCTTCGAGTGTTTGCACCCGTGCGATGTCGGTGCCGTCGAGCAAGCCTTTGCCCAGGCGCGGACCAGCGGGCGCGTCCAGTGGGGGGGCTGTGCCGTTTTCTGGACGCGACACCGGCCGGAGCGTCACCGGTGCCCAAATCTGAGTGGCAGCGCAAGATCCAGGAGCTGCTCCAGCAAGTCCGCCGGCCGGCGCCACATTGAATTCGCCGCCGTTCTCCATAATTCATCTCCGTACTCAAGCCGCTTGCGGCTTAGCGCGGATTATTCACCATATAGGCACAGAGGACACAGAGAAATTCACTAGAGGTAGTGTGTTGCCATGATTTCCTGGCTTGATAGACGCGAACATAGCTTATTCTACCTACTACGTCTCTTCTCTGTGCTCTCTGTGCCTCTGTGGTTAGGACTTTCTGTATTGAATAATCCGGGCTAAACGGCACCGTTGGTGATCGCTCGTTATGACCTACGAAGAGGCCATTCAATTCTGGTTCGGCCGCGTCAATTACGAACAAAAATCCCCTCAGGTCGGCGACTTCAAGCTCGAACGCATGCGGCAATTGCACGCGTTCTTCGGCGATCCGCATCGGCGTCTGCGCATCGTGCACATCGCCGGCAGCAAGGGGAAAGGTTCGACATCGGCGCTCTTGGCCTCGATCTTGCAGCACGAAGGCTATCGGGTCGGGCTGTTCACGTCGCCGCATCTGGTTGCCGTCGAGGAACGCATCCAGGTCGATCAACAACCGATCGACAAGAACGAGCTGGCGGCTCTGCTGGGCGAGATTCGCGCCGGCGCCCCCGCCTCCTTCCTTGAAGAGTTGACGTTCTTCGAGATCGGCACCCTCGTCGGTTTCTTGCATTTCGTGCGCCGGCGCGTCGATTTCACCGTCGTCGAAGTCGGCCTGGGGGGGCGTTTCGATTCCACCAACGTTTGCGACCCGCTCTTCTCGATCATCACCAGCATCAGCTACGATCACACGCAGATCCTCGGCGATACGCTCGCAAAAATAGCCTTTGAAAAAGCCGGCATCGTCAAGCCGGGGCGGGCGACGATCAGCGGCGTGCGCGATGCCGAAGCGCGGCGCGTCATCGAAGACGTGTGCGCCGAGCGAGGCTCACCGCTGCGGCAGCTCGAAGTCGATTTCCGCTGCGAGCACACGCCGGCGATGATCGCAGCCGACCTGGAACGTTTGCCGAGCGTTGCCGTGACGACGCGGCGGCGTCGCTGGCACGAGATGACGGTGGGCTTGATCGGCGAACATCAGGCGCGCAATGCAGCTGTCGCGATTGCGGCCGTCGAGGAGTTGATCGAGCGCGGCGTGCCGATCGGCGAGCGGGCCGTCGCCAACGGTCTGGCTCGCGTGTCTTGGCCTGCCCGATTGGAGATTCTGGCACGCAAGCCGTTTGTCCTGCTCGACTGTGCCCACAACGTCTCCTCGGCGCGAGCGCTCGTGCAAGCGCTGACCGTATCGTTCCCGCAATCGGGCCAGCGCCTGCTGATTTTTGGCGGCAATCGCGACAAGGACCTCGCGGGCATGCTTGAACTGTTGGCGGTGGAATTCGACCGTATCTATCTGACAAGCTTCCACGGCAGCGCACGGTGCCTGCCTGCGGCGCAACTCGCGGCGCTGCTACCCGCCGAAAAGCGTCGAGTCAGCATCGAATGTGCGGAGCCGCGCGAGGCCTGGCGCCTTGCCCGCGCGGAGGCGAAACCGGGCGATCTGATCTGCGTCACGGGCTCGGTTTTCTTGGCGGGTGAGCTGCGGCCGGTAATCGTCGGCGGTTAGCCAAAAGACACCCGGAGCCGCTCCTATGTCCCAGCCGAGCGGTCCCGGGGCCGGCATCCACGCGATGCCGACGGTAATGTAGCGAGTCGCCGAATAATGCTCAAGAGTACACTAAGAATATAATCGATGATGGCGAGCGTCATTCAAATCGAGTCCGACGGACGGGGCGGCCGAGTTTTCGTAATTTAACTCGGCAGAGGCTCAACTAGAAACGAATCACGAAAGCAAGAAAACACGAAAGGAGAATTATTGAGAACCCAGAGGAACGATCAATACAACATCCCCCTCCCATTCGGCTTTTCGTTCTTTCGTGCTTTCGTGATTCGTATTTTTTGGTCATCATGATTCTCTGCACCGTGCGGAGAAGTCCAGAGTTAGGTATCGAATCGGCAAACCTTTCATCACTCTTCACGGAGGTCGCATCCATGGCTGGAACATCGCGTCTTGCTCTCGGTGTGTTCGCGTCGCTTCTGCTGATCGTTTCGTCAGCCGACGCGTTTGGCGGACGGTTTGGGATTCGGCGCAGCTCGGCTTACTACTCCGTGCCGAGTACCTCGGGGTTCTGGCTGGATCCCAACTGCCTGCCGCTGCCCAAGGTGCTGCCGGTGCCCGACGCCGGCAGGACGCAGAAATTTGCAACGCCTACCACTGCGCCGCCGTCACCAACCGCAGAGCCGCCGTTGCAGAAGAAAACCTCGAACGACCCGCGCATGCCGGTGATCACCACCGCGCATTCCTTGCCAAGCGGCTTTGTTCCGGGCGCGGCGCCGTTACCGAAAGAGCGCTGCCGCGTCGGCTTCTGGAATCTCTCCGGGCGCGAGGTGACGCTGACTGTTGATGGCAAGACATGGACGCTGACGAAGGATCGCTCGCTGACGTTGGATCTGGATCGGCAGTTCGCCTGGCAAATCGCGGGGCAAGCGTTGCGCGTCGAACGAGTGCCGGAGGGGCAAGCCGCCCAGGAAGTGTTGATTCGCGACTGATGTTCGTGGGCGCCCTACTTGACCGGCGCCAATTCGAATTCGCCGGAGGAGGACAGCGCAGAGTGGCCCAGGTGGCCCGGCTTGATCGTCGCTTCCGCCTTCGGCAGAGGCACTTCGGCTTTCAGCACCGGATGGGCCGACGCGTGATCGGACAAGGGCATCGGCATATCGTAGGACACATCGTGCGGCGCTCCCGGCCGGATCGGCGAATTGCCCGCCTTGATGCCTTGCGGCGGCTGGGCCCGGACCGTGGAGTCGGCTTCGGCAGTCAACTTCACCAGATAGCACATGTTGCCGATGATCAACTCGTCGTTCGCTTGCAGGTTTCCCCCGACAACCTTGACGCCGTTGATGCGAATGCCGTTGGTGCTGCCGAGATCGCGGATGACGAGATGATCGGCGACCAGAGCGATGCAGCAATGCCGGCGAGAGATTTTGCTGGACGGGATCTGAATATCGCACTCTTGATGCCGGCCAATGAGAACGATGGGCTTATCGAGGGGGATGTTGATCCCCTCGGAGACGGCTACCAGAAGTGGCGTGAGCTTCTGTTTCACAATGCGAGTGCTCGGACGATAGGAATACGCCGTCTTTAATAATCGCTGACAAGGCCACCGGCAAGGGCATTTCGGCATGGTTCAAAATCACGTAGCAACGAGTCGAAAGCGTTCATTTCCTCGTGACAGCATTCTTCGCCCTAAGTTCTTGATATACAAGCTGGTTACAATATGCTTTCATGGAAACGCACGCACGCACACCCACCCCCGTGACAGCGTTTCACACTCTGTGTCCATTGCCCCCAAAAACACTGGGGTTCTAGAGTAGCGCGGATAAATACTTTCACGCCTGGCCTCAACTAATTCTGCTTATGCTTTGACGAGCGCGACGGCCCCGGTTACTATCCAGCCGATTCAAACGAATAACAAGCTCGGCGATAACTTCCATCCACGAGGGCGCATGGTTGCCGTGAATGCATTCATCCTGAAACACATTCGGACGATTGAACTGGTCGGCGTTCTCATGCGCATATCCAGCTTCAGCCTGGTAAGCTGGCTTGGTCCCACCAGTCCATTCCTGTTCGTTTGGGTCTTCAACACGATTGACGCCATCATGCTCGCATGGTGTGCTGTTTTGAAGAAGGATCTCGCCTATTCGGTCCTTAACGTGTTCTGGGTGATCATTGGCATCATCGGCATTCTTCGAGCGGGCGGCGGCCTGCCTTATTAAGGATCAAGCAAGCACGCCTGCGTGGTTCTGTGTCCGGTTGGTTTGCGCAACGGCGTCCTCGCGCCGGGTTACTTGTTTGCTGGTTGTTTGCCAGGTATGCTGGTCGTAGGGTCCTGCATCAAGAGGTTGCCATGAGTCAGCCGATCTCATTTGACGAAGCCCTTGAGGCCGCCGAACAACTCGATGCAGACGCTCAAGCTGAATTGATGGCAATCTTGAGCCGCCTGCCTGAGCGCGGTCGCGAGCGCGTCGCGGCCGTGGTTGCACAGGCTCGGCGAGAATTTTCCGCCGGCCAATGCCAACCGATGACCGCAGCGAAGGTGGTGCGCGAAGCAGGGTCATGAAACGCACGCTCTTGCGCTCGTTGGCGTTCGGTAGTGTATCGGTTTGTTGTAGGTCAGCCTTTCTAGGGTGACATCGCTCGCAAAAATCCAGGCTGGAATATCTGGCCTACGCTAACAGGGCATACAGATTTAGCCGGTTGCGGCTTAGCGTTCGCGTGTCGTCTTGCGAGCGCTAAGCCGCGAACGGCGAATTGGGCAGCGGCCAGGCAGCCTCGCGAATCTGGGCAATCCCGCTGCCGCCAATCTCGCTCTTTTTTTCTTGCAGCCGACACGCTATTCTCCGCCTCGCCTTCGTGGGACAGGATTCCAATCCTGTCATTCGAACCAGCCGACAGGATCGGAATCCTGTCCCACGGCCAAGTATCCAAGGAGGGAAAAGATGGCCCAAGCGACTCGTCCGCTCATCGGACTCAACGTCGATTTCATCGCGGCGACCAAGACCACCAAGCCGCATCTGCGACTCAATCAAGGCTATGCCGAGGCAGTGCTCGAGGCGGGCGGACTGCCCATCTTGATGCCGATCCTGGCGAAGGAGGCCGAGATCCGCACGTTCCTCGATCGGGTCGACGGCTTCATTCTCACCAGCGGCCTCGACATGGACCCGCGCCGGCTCGGCATGCCCAAGCATCACGCCAGCCAGCCGATGCACGAACGCCGTGATGAACATGACCGCTTGCTCGTCAAGATCTTGATCGAAAGGCAACTACCGGTGCTGGGCATCGGCGTCGGCATGCATCAGCTCAACGTGGCGTGCGGCGGCAACCTGTTCATGCATCTGCCCGAGGATTGCCCGCGCACCATGCCCCATTGCGATCCGTCCTGCTCCGGGCCGCACCGCCATCTCGTCAACATGAAGGCGGGCTCGCGGCTCGAAGAAATCTACGGCGGCACGGAATTGCTCGTCAACAGCAACCACCATCAGGCCGTACGCCAGGTGGGCGCCCAGTTTCGCGTGGCGGCCGTCGCTCCTGATGGCGTCATCGAAGCCATGGAAGCGCTCGACCCGAACTGGTTCTGCATCGCCGTCCAATGGCATCCCGAAGCCGACTCCTCGTCCGCTCTCGACGCCCAGATGTTCGAATGCTTCGTGCAAACCTGCCTGCGGCTGGCGCCTTCGCTGGCGATGGCGGCTTGACCAGGAGCCAGGGGTCAGGAGTCAGGGTTCAGTGCAATCAACCTACCTGACTCCTGACCCCTAATTCCTGATTCCTGCCCCCTGACTCCTGACTCCTGATTTCCCCCATGACCTCCCGTTACCTCATCGGCCTGTCTTCCGGCTCCAGCCTCGTCGGCGTCGATGCGGCCCTGGTTCGCGTCGATGGAACGGGTGCGCGCATGGCGTTGCACCTTGAACATTTCTTGCACGCCCCCTTCGGCGCCGAACTGCGCGACCTGCTCTGGCGCACCCTGACGAGCGCGGCCCCCGATGCCAGGCACCTCGGTACGCTCCATCGCATCTTGGGCGAGACCTATGCGCTGGCCGTCAAGCAACTTCTCGAACCCCATCGGCAGATTGCGAAAGACGTCCTCGGCATCGGTTGCTCCGGCGTACCGCTCTGGCACGATGGGGCAGGCCGTTATCCCGCAACGCTGCAACTCGGCATGCTGAGCGTGCTCGCCGAGCGGACGGGGCTGACAACGCTGAGCGATTTTTCCAGCCGCGATCTCGCCCTGGGCGGCCAGGGCATGCCGATCCATGCGCTCATGGATGCCTTGCTGTTTCATCAACCCGAGGAGCATCGCGTCCGGCTGCATCTGGGCAGAATGGCGACACTCGTCTCGCTGCCCACCCAGCTTGGGCTCAACTCTCGCAATGTGCTCGGCTGGCAGGCGGCCCCGTGCACCGTGCTGCTCGACGGCTTGATGCGCCTCATGACGAACGGCCTCGAACCGTTCGACGCCGGCGGCAAACACGCCGTGCAAGGCCGATGCCTCGAGCCGCTCCTGGAACGCTGGATGCAAAACCATTTCTTCCACGAGCGCCAGCCGAAGTGCGTGCCGCGGCATGAGTTCGGACTCGATTTCCTGAATCGGGCCATCGACCAGGCCAAGCGCCTCGGCGGGAATCTGCACGATGTACTCTGCACGATGACGCACTTCGTCGCCCGCACGATCGTCCATTCGTTGCAGGAGCACCTCCCCGCCGCGCCGGCGCGCGTGCTCGTCAGCGGCGGCGGCGGGCGCAATGGCTTTCTCTGGCACCTGCTCGAACAGAAACTGTTGCCAATCCCGCTCGAAAAAATCGACGCCCATGGTCTATCCGCAGATACGTTCAAGGCGCTCGCGTGTGCTGGACTCGCGGCCCTGACGATGGATGGCGTGCCAATCAACCTGCCGTCGGTCACCGGCGCGAGCGGCACGCGTCTGGCCGGCCAGTTCACGCCGGGAAACACCGCCAACTGGGCCCGCTGCCTGACCTGGATGGCCCGGCAAGTCGCCCCAGCCCACGCTGCCGCCGCATGAAAGGGGCCAAGCCCCGGGATAATCGCAGCGTTTCCTATAGGCCATCTTTTTCAACATTTCCTTGCAACCCTCACACTTTATCGGTTATCATTCTGCTACCCCAGCCCCGACCCACCTGCAGTTACCAAGGAGGTATTCGATGTTGACCATCCACGGTGAAAAACACGGCAAGCTGTGCAATGGGGTGACGCGCCGCGATTTTCTCACCCTCGGCGCTCTGGGTGCCGCCGGACTTGCGCTGCCCGATCTCCTGCAACTTCAGGCGCAAGTATCCGCGCCAACAACTGCGAAGTCCGTCATCATGGTCTACCAGCCCGTTGATTAAGTCGATATTTCGGCACCGATCACGTCGAGCGCGACGGCGACGGTCCAAAGGTCGGTCGTCGGAACATTTTCACTTCGGTGCGACCGACGGCCGCAGGTTCGACTCCAAAGCATCTCGG
>SHZY01000020.1 GCA_009692065.1 Gemmataceae bacterium | reverse complement strand
ATGGCAAATTCCCTCGAAGATGAAGGCGGAATTCGCGATAAATCCGCGAATTCTCGCACGTCACTCATTCTTCGACGTTGATCTTCGAGAGAAAGATGTAGCAAAAACAACGATTGTTTTCTGGTTTTCCCGCTTTTCCGACAAGCACTTGTTAATCGCAGCAACCGCAATTTCCGCCGCCGGCGCCGACGATTGGCCGCAATGGATGGGCCCGAAGCGGGACAACGTCTGGCGCGAAAAAGGCATCCTTGACACCTTTCCCAAGGATGGCCTCAAGGTTGCCTGGCGCGCCAAAGTTTCCAACGGCTACTCCGGTCCCGCAGTCGCCGACGGTCTCGTCTTCGTCACCGATTTCGTTTCCGATACCGATTTGCAAGACGACAACTTCAAACGCAAGAAATTCGTCGGCAAGGAACGCGTCCAGTGCATCGACGTCAAGATCGGTCAGCAGAAATGGATGCACGATTATCCAGCCACCTACACCATGTCCTACCCCAACGGCCCGCGCTGCACGCCGGTCGTTGATGCCGGTAAGGTCTACACGCTCGGCGCCGAGGGCGATCTCATCTGCTTCGACGCGAAAACCGGCAAGATCCAATAGTCGCTGGATTTCAAGAAGGAATACGGCGCCAAGACTCCGCTCTGGGGCTTCGCCGCCCATCCGCTCATTGATGGCGAACGCCTTATCTGCCTGGTCGGCGGCGAAGGCAGCGTCGTCGTCGCATTCGATAAGAAGACCGGCAAGGAACTGTGGAAGGCACTCTCCGCCGGTGAGCCTGGCTACAGTCCGCCCACGATCGTCGAGGCCGGCGGTGCCAGGCAGCTTCTCATCTGGCATCCCGAATCGATCAACGGGCTCGATCCTCAAACCGGCAAGCTCTACTGGTCGATCAAACAGGAAACCGTCAACGGCACCTCGATCATGGCCCCGCGCGTTCTCAACGGCGACCTCTTCCTTGGCGCCTGGCAGCGCAAGGGGGGACTTTTCAAACTCGATGGCGACAAGCCCGGCGCCAGGCAGGTGTGGAAAGGCAATCGCGATAGCTCCGTCTACCCGATCAACAACACGCCGTTCCTGGAGAATGGCCACATCTACGGCGTTTGCACCGACGGCGAACTGCGCTGCGTCGACATGAAGACGGGCGAGCGCAAGTGGGAATCGCACAAGCCAGTCGTCGGGGAAGAGGCCCAGAGCGGTACCGCCCACCTCGTCAAGCACGAGGACCGCTTCTTCATCGTCGCGGAAACCGGGCATCTCATCATCGCCAAGCTCAGCCCCAAGGGCTATGAAGAGATCAGCCGCTGGCAGATGCAGACGCCGACCAGCAAGGCCTTTGGTCGCGATGTCTGCTGGAGCCATCCGGCGTTCGCCCAGCAGTGTGTGTTCGCGCGGAATGATAAGGAATTGATTTGCGTGTCGTTAGCGAAATAATTTTTTCTCCCCTCTCCCCCGGAGGGGAGAAATTCACGAAAGGTACTCCACCATGAAACGCTTCTTCGCAACCTTCGCCTGTTTCGCCGTCATCATCGCCGCCGTCCAGGCCAAGGACGACTACGAACTCGGCCCGGACTCCAAAGAGCAATCGGGCGTCCCGAAGGGCGACGTCACCACGTTCAAGTGGGAGAGCAAGGTCTTCGCTCACACCACCCGCGATTGCTGGGTTTACGTCCCCAAACAGTATGACCCCAAAGTACCCGCCTGCGTCATGGTCTTCCAGGACGGCGGCGGCTATCAGAATCCCAAGGGGCAGTACCGCTCCACCATCGTCATGGACAACCTGATCCACAAGAAGGAAATCCCGGTGATGATCGGCATCTTCATCAATCCGGGCGTCTTTCCCGACAAAGTCGATGGCAAGAAGAAACCCGCCAGCAATCGCAGCTTCGAGTATGACTCGTTGTCGCCGCAATATTCGGAGATGCTTGATAAGGAAATCTTGCCGCACGTCGGCCAGAAATACAACTTGCGTAAGGACGCCGCGGCTCGCGGCATCTGCGGCGCGTCGTCCGGCGGCATCTGCGCCTTCACGGTCGCCTGGGAACGGCCCGACATGTTCAGCAAGGTGCTGAGCCACATCGGCAGCTTCGCCAATATCCGTGGGGGAGATCGCTATCCCGGCATGATCCGCAAAACGCCCAACAAGAACATCCGCGTCTTCCTGCAGGACGGCTCGAACGATCTCAACAACGAGCACGGCAACTGGTGGCTGGGCAATCTGCAAATGGAATCGTCGCTCAAGTTCAAAAAGTACGATTATAAGACCGTCTGGGGCGACGGGGCCCACAACGGCAAGCACGGCGGCGCCATCCTGCCCGACTCGATGCGCTGGCTCTGGCGCGACACGCCGATAGCGAAGGCGGATTGATCCGTCTCCCCGTTTAGCGCCCGCGCGGCCCCATGCTGGCGCTAAACGAAATCTGCAAAACCATTTGGGACCATCCGCCGTCTATTCCTTGTAGGCCACGAGCCGCTTTCGGAAAGGCCGAGTATGAGCACCACCAAGATCCAGCTTGCCCTGGTCAAGGTCGCGTCCCCCTGCACCGCATCCTGAGACGGCATGGCCGGCGACGACACCTCCCGTTTCTGCGGGCAGTGCTCACTGCACGTCTACAATCTTTCCGAAATGTCGCAAACCGAGGCGGAAGCCGTCATCCTCGAACACGAAGGCCACCTGTGCGTGCGCTTCTACCAGCGCGCCGACGGCACCATGATGACCAAGGACTGCCCCGTCGGCTGGCGTGCTGTCAAGCGTCGCCTCGCCCTTCTTGGTGGCGCGGCCGCGGCTGTCGTCGCGGCCCTGTTCAGCCTGCTTACCTTCGACGCCTTCGCGGCGGCCAGTGTGCGCGGCAATGGGAATGGCGGGGTGCGCTTTGTGAACCCCATTGACCAAGTTCAGAATTGGCTGTTTCCACCGGTCTGCGTCATGGGAGAAATGGTGCCAGTCAATCCGCGTCCGCAGGAGAATAATCCGCCCGCCTTGATGGGTAAAATGTGCCCGCCGAACTTCAATGGGGATCCGGTCGAGGAGCCAGCGCCCGCACCTCCGGCCGTCCCCTTGCAAAAGTAACCCAGTTCCCCGTTTAGCGCCCGCAGACGTCACGCGGGCGCTAAACGTGAACCAGCTTGTCGTAATCCACCGTCTGATTCTTATCAATCCGCGGCAACTCCAGCTTCACCGCTTCGATGTACTTCTGCGCCGCCCCGGTGTTGAAAACGACGATCTCTTCATCGCGCCCGATGCGTCCATCGCAGATCAACTTCTCGAGCGCATCGAAACAGACGGCCGTTTCCGGACAGATCGCGATGCCTTCGAGCGATGCGGCGCGGCGCATCCATGGCACAATGGTCTCCTCGCGCCCGGCGATCGCGCAGCCGCCCGATGCCTTGATCGCGTCCAGCATCATGAAATCGCCGACCGCCATCGGCACCCGCAAGCCGCTGGCGACGGTGTTCGCATTGGGAAACAACGCGGCGAAGCGTTCCCCTTTTTCAAAGGCGCGAACGATTGGCGCACAGCCGTCGCTCTGGCAGCTCACGAGCCGCGGCAGCTTCGGCGCTTTGAGCCAATCGAGCGTTTGCAGTTCGTGAAACGCCTTCCACATGCCGATGAGCCCGGTGCCGCCGCCGGTCGGGTAGAGGATGACGTCGGGCAGCTTCCAGGCGAACTGCTCGGCGATCTCCAGGCCCATCGTCTTTTTGCCTTCGAGACGATAAGGCTCTTTCAAGGTGGACATGTCGAACCAGCCGAGCTTGTCGGTTCCTTCGCGGACGATCTTGCCGCAGTCGTTGATGAGGCCGTTGACGAGAAAGACCTTGGCGCCGCACAGGTAGGCTTCGAGCTGGTTGATGAATGGGGTGTCGTCGGGCATGAAGATGAAGACCTCCATGCCAGCGCGTGCGCCGTAGGCCGCAAGGGCGCCGCCGGCATTGCCGGCCGTCGGCACGGCGAGACGCTTCAGGCCCAGATGCTTCGCCATGCTGACCGCGGCGGCCATGCCTCGGCTCTTGAAGCTGCCGGTCGGGAGTTGCGATTCGTCCTTGATGTACAAACGCGAGAGTCCCAGTGCTTTGCCGAGCCGCGGGCAAGCTAGCAGCGGCGACATGCCTTCTCCCAGGGTCACTGGCTCGACACCCTTTGGCAGCGGCAGCAACTCCTGATAGCGCCACAGCGAATTGACGCGCGACCCGAAATCACTCGGCTTCACCGCGTTCTTGACAGCCGCGAGATCGTAACGCACCCAGAGCGGCCGGCCCTGGTGCACGGTCCAGACGCGATCGGCGTCGAAGCGCGTGCCGTCGATCGTCGATTCCAGGTGCGTGACGAACATGGTGCGGTCCTCGTCTTTGTCGTTCCGGGAATGTTATGGAAAGCGTGAATCTCACGCAAAGGCGCAAAGATGGATTTGATTGAACGGCATTCTCGCTCAGTTTTCTTTGCGCCTTTGCGCCTTTGCGTGAGGTTCTTCCGCGTTCGCCAATTGCATACAATGCCTTAATGTCCATGCCTTCGTCGCAAGAACCCGTTTTCCGCACCACCAGGCGCATCGAATTCGGCGACACCGATATGGCCGGCATCGTCCACTTTGCCAACTTCTTTCGCTTCATGGAATCGGCCGAGTGTGAGTTCTTGCGCAGCCGGGGTTTGTCGGTAAAGCTCGACTGGGAAGGCCAGGCGATTGGTTTCCCGCGCGTGTCGGCGTCGTGTGATTACGTCAGCCCGGCCCGCTTCGAGGACGTGCTCGACGTGGCCGTCAGCATCGAGCGCATCGGCACGAAATCGGTGACTTATTCCTTCGAGTTCACTTGCGGAGGCGCAGTCATCGCGCGGGGCAAAGTGGCGTCCTGCTGCGTGCGCGTCAGCCGAGATAACCAGATCGTCGGCATCCCCATTCCGGTGAGCTATGCCGCCCGGCTGCAATCGGACCCAAACACCGCATGAGCCAATACCTGCAAGATCTGTCCACGCGCCTGGCGGAAGGCATTGCACGCCTTCCCAAGTCGCTGCGCGAACGGCAAGCGGTCTATCTGGTATCCAAGCAAAATGCCGATGGCGGGTTTTCCGGGCGCGAAGGCGAATCGGATCTCTACTACACCGGCTTTGCCCTGCGCGGACTGGCGGTGCTCGATGCCCTGACCCCGGAAATCGGCGTGCGGGCGGCGGGTTTCCTGCGCGATTGTTTGTCCCGCCAGACGAGCGTCGTTGATTTTTTTTCGTTCCTGTATTCCTGCTCCCTGGTGCAGGCGACCGGCGGCGTGGACGTGCTGGCCGATAGCGCCGCCGATTGGCCCAGCCGCGTTGCCGACACCCTGGTGATGTTTCGCACCAGCGATAACGGCTACAACAAATCACCCGGCGCGACCTCGGGTAGCACTTACCACACCTTCCTGGTCGGCCTGTGCTTCGAGATGCTGGGCCGATCTCTGCCGAACCCGGACGACGTGCTCCGGTTCGTCGAATCACGCCGGCGTGAGGACGGCGGCTACGTCGAGGTCGCAGCCATGCGCCGCAGCGGCACCAATCCGACCGCGGCGGCCATCGGCTTGCTGCACCTGCTCAACAGAGTGGATCTGGCTGGAGCCGACTTCGAGCCGACGATCGATTACCTTGCGGAGATGCCGTCGATGGAAGGGGGCCTGCGCGCCAACGATCGCATTCCGCTCGCCGATTTGCTCTCGACCTTCACAGGGTGCTGGACGCTCGCGCAGCTCGGCGCGCTTGGCCGTATCAACCTGGACCAAGCGTATCACTTTGTGGAATCGCTGGAACGCCCCGAGGGCGGATTCCTCGGTGGGGCCTGGGACGAGGCGACCGATGTCGAGTACACGTTTTACGGGCTAGGGAGTTTGGCGCTCTTGTATTCGGATTGACCGCGGTCCTCGTTTAGCGTTCGCGTGGCGCCGCGCGAACGCTAAACGAATGAGGCACGCCAACGATGATTTCCTTCCTCACGCATCCGATCGTCCTGCTGACCATCGGCGGCGCCGTCGGCACAAACGCCCGTTACTGGCTCGGCGTCTGGATCGCGTCGCATCGCTGGACGGAGCATTTCCCGCTCGCCACCTTCGTCATCAATGTGAGCGGCTCGCTGCTTCTCGGCTTGTTCGTGCTGCCGTTCCACAATCGCTTGCCGCATTGGTGGATCCTGCTCGGCGTCGGCTTCTGTGGCGGCTACACAACGTTCTCGACTTTCACGCTCGAAACCGTCGACCTGTTTCGTCGCCATCATCAGCCTGGCCTGGCGTTGCTCAACGTCGTCGGCAGCGTCGTCATCGGTTGCCTGGTCACCTGGCTCGCGCTCGTGGGCATGGAATCGATTTATCCCAAGGGTCCGCATGAGCCGCCGGTCATGGAAGTGGAAGATCCTTGAAGCCAAAAGGCACCGTGAACGCCGCCACGCGGTTCGGCGTGCGATAACGCAGCGTGACGTCTGCGTTTTTGGCCGGCAAGGGCGTGTTGCCGCGGGCGGTGAAATCGAAGTGGATCTTCATCGTCTGGTTGTTGCCTTCTTGCGTCTCGCCGACCGGTTCCAGGGTTCGTACCTTCTTGGTCTGCGGATCGGTCCAGGTTAGCCATAGGCGATTGTTGTCGAGCCACGACTGGAACGACTCCAGCGGGATGATCGCGCCGGCCGGGTTGACGATCTGCAGGTCCACCGTCCAGCGCGTAGCAAGTTGCTTCACTTCAGTGACGCTGACCTTGACGCCTTCTTGCGATTTGGCCTCGCGCGGGGCCTTGGGGGTGACGGGGCCGATTTTTTCGAAGGCGAACTCCAGCATCTTCGGCGCGCCGATCACCTTTAATTCCCCCTTGAGCGAGTCGATTTGCAGAACGGCTCGCTCCGGCGCCGGCAGACGCAGTTCGATTTCCGTTGCGCCCATCCCGGCCACGCTGCGCATCGCCTGGCGTTCCAGCTTCTCGGTGCGCTTGCCGGCGATCACCGTCGCGCTTTCCAGATTCAGAAACAGCGGCTGAAAGCGAGGCTCCCAGGCGGCATCGAGCGTCAGATTAGCGTAATGGGTTTGCGTCTCGTCATCGCGACTGACGGCAACGCGCTTGAGGGCAATGCGGAACACGCTCGGGTAAACGGTGGTGAGGCGGCGATAAGGCGCATCGACCAGGGCCACGCCGCCGCCCTCTTGATACGCGGAGAAGCCGATCTTCGTTTGCGCGCCGATCGCGTCGAGCGTTTTCCAGAACGTGTTCGTCGTCAGCGTCAGCTTCGGATTATCGCGATTAGTCCTGCGCAGATCGGCGACCGTATTGCCGGTCTGTTTTTCCAATTCCTTGAGAACTTCATCCAGCGTCAAGTCGCGGGCGGGGAGAATGAGCGTGCGGGGCTGCAAGTCCTGTGTTGGCCTGGGTTCGCCGGCAAATGCGGAGATCGCGACGATGCAACACATCAGGAGAATTTTGCAGGCCTGCATCATGAAACGATTCCTCCGCGGCTAACCGAGCAAACGCCGTGCCAGCTGGTTTTTTACGAGGGTGCAGAGCCTGCAGGCGGAACCGAGGTCCAAAAAATGCGCGGCGTGCGCAGTTTTTGATCGGCAAATGCACAAGAAGCCCGAAGGTTTCGGTCCTTCAGGCTTCTGTTTGGTGTTCGCAGCCGAATCAACCTGTAAGCGCGAGCTTGTCCTTGAGCATGCGCTGGAGGCGTTCCATCTTGACGGCGGGGATGTCGGCCCAGCGAAGAACCGCGGCGCCCCAGGTCAGACCGCCGCCGAACGCAACGAACAGGAAATGATCGCCGGCGTCGACCGCATTGGCCTGGAGATATTCCCCCAGCGCGATCGGAATGGACGACGCACCCGTGTTGCCGTAGCGATCGATGTTGATGTACATCTGCTGGTCGGAAACGCCGAGGGCCTCTTGCGTCGCGGTGAGAATGCGATGGTTGGCCTGGTGCGGTATGACCGCGCGCATGTCGCTGATGGATAGCCCTGCCTTGGCAAGTGCCTCTTGAGCGGCCTGCGACATGCAGCGGACCGCCATCTTGAAGACTTCGTTGCCGCGCATGCGCACGCAGTGGGCCTTCTCCGCAATCGTTTCGGCACTGGCCGGCCTGGCACAACCGCCGGCTTCGATCATGAGCGCTTGCTCGACATCGCCGCGCGAGCCGAGAACGGTGGTGAGGACGCCGGCGCTCTGCGTGGTGGGCTCAAGGACCACGGCCGCCGCCCCGTCGCCAAACAGGATGCAAGTGGCGCGGTCCTCCCAGTTCATGAATCGGCTCAACGTCTCGCCGGCAACAATCAAGATACGCTTGGCCCCGCCGGCCTGGATGAACTGCGAACCGGTTGCCAGCGCATAAATAAAACCGCTGCACGCGGTGTTGAGGTCGAACGCGGCCGCGCGGTCGGCGCCGAGATTGCTTTGAATCAGGCAGGCGGTGGCGGGGACCAGATGGTCGGGCGTCGTCGTCGTGCAGATGATCAGGTCGAGGTCCTGGGCCGACAGTCCCGCTTCTTCCAGAGCTTGCCGTGCGGCGATTGTCCCCATCGATGAGGTCGTTTCGCCCGGCGCGGCAATACGGCGTTCGCGGATGCCGGTGCGTGAATGGATCCACTCATCGTTGGTATCGACGAGCTTTTCAAGGTCATGATTGCTCAGGACCTGAGCCGGACTGTACCAACCCCAACCGGTGACGGCGGCGTTGTAATCCATAAGACCGATTTCCACGGAATGAGAGCCAAAAACGCCATTCCTGCAAGAGACCCGGGGACGGCTTCTTCCCTGCGATCCGCGACCTCGACCCTGAGATCGTAGCTGTAGACTGGCCGTCATTGTATGCGACCCGTCCGATTGTGTCGATTATTTGAACATAATCGGCACGAAATGGGAACTTCTTTCTCAAGATTACGTGGATTTCCTATCAACGGGCATTTTGCCGGAGTAAGATGGGTAAGCGTTGCTTTCGGCAAATGCGCCTTATTCTGACTCCTGATCGCTGGCTCCTGACCCCTGATCCATACGGGGACGACCACCATGATTCGCAGCCGTGCACTACCGGTTGTGATTGCCCTGGGCATCACCGCCTGGCTGGCCTGGGCAGGCGATCCGCCATCGCAAAAGCTCGGCGGCGGCGTCACGCAAGATGAACAGGCGCTGAAGCATGCGGGGATCGCGCTCGATGGCCCGGGACTTCTCGCCTATTTCCAACGCCGCACGCCAAGCGAACAGGAACAGGCCGCCCTCAAGCAGCGCGCCGCCGAGCTGGGCGACAGCCGTTTTCCGGTGCGCACCCAGGCCACCGATGAGCTAATCCGCGCCGGCCGCTCCGCCCTCCCTTTCTTGCGTGAAATCGCCAAACACAAGGACGCCGAGACCTCGCGCCGGGCCCTTTATTGCATCCAGGTCATTGCCCAAAACACCAAGCTCGGCTTGTCGGCGACGGCGAGCCGCGTGCTCGTCGAACGCAACCCGCCCGGCGCCGTCGAAACGCTGCTTGCTTATCTGCCGTTCGTCGATGAAAGCTGGGTCGAGGAAGAAATCCGCCACAGCGTGAAGAAGCTGGCGTTGGTCGATGGCAAAGCGATTCCAATGCTCGAGCAAGCGCTCGGCGACAAGGCTGCCAAGCGCCGGGCCGTCGCCGTGTGGATCGTCGGCGCTTCCCAGGACGCTTCGCAGCGTGCCAAGGTGGTCGAACGCTTGCAGGATTCCTCTCACGAGGTGCGTTTCCTTGCGGCCGCGGCGCTGCTGGCGGCCCACGAGGCGAAAGCGGTGCCGGTGCTCATCGCCCTGTTGAACACCGACTCTACCGAACTGGCGCAGCGCGCCGAGGATTTGCTCGCCCAGCTCGCCGGCGAAAACGCCCCGCCGGTTTGGCTCGGCGCGGTCAAGGACAACCAGGGGCAGAAGGTCCGCGACGCCTGGGAATCGTGGTGGAAGACCAACCACGCAAAAATCGACTGGAAGTCGCTCCGCCTCGACGATCAGGCGATCGGTTTGACGCTCATCGCTGAAACCCAGCGCCCCGACGGCGGCGGCCGGCTCTACGAAATCAACAAGGGGGGCGAAGTCCGCTGGCAGATCGCGACCCCAAACCCCATCGACGCCCAGTGGCTCCCCGGCGGCCGACTTCTCGTTGCCGACGCACGCAGCAACCAGATCTACGAAATGGACACGCGCGGCGCCATCGGTTGGAAGCACGCCGGCATCGCCCCGACCAGCGTGCAGCGTCTCCCCAACGGCAACACCGTCGTCTCGACCTATCGCAGCATCGTCGAGTTCACGCGCGAAGGTAAAACGATCTTTACCTACACGACCCAGGGGCACACCTACCACGCCCGCAAGCTGCTCGATGGCCATTACATCTGGATCGATGCCTGCGGCGAAATCGGCGAGATCGACGAGACGGGCAAACTCATCGCCAAAACCAAGATCGGCGGCGGCCTCGCCTGGGGCAGCATCGAACGCCTGCGCAATGGCCGATACCTCGTTGCCCTCGGCGGCACCGGCAAGGTGCAAGAGGTGGACTTCACGGGCAAGGTCTACTGGGAGAAGAACGTCGCCAATCCCAATCGCGCCGTACGTCTCGCCAATGGCCACACCCTGGTCGCCAGCCACGGCGATGGCTGCATCTACGAATTCGACGCCGCCGGCAACGAACGCTGGAAACACGCCTGCGGCGGGCGCCCGTTCGCCGTCCAGCGCCGCTGACCGACTTCGTTTAGCGCTCGCATGGCGCCACGCGGGCGCTAAACGAGGACAACCCATGCCATCCTCCCACCTGATCCTCGGCTGCGGCTATCTCGGCCGCCACGTCGCCGCTCTGTGGCGTCAGCAAGGCCGGCGTGTATTTGCCGCCACGCGCGATGCCGCCCATTTGCCTGCCGACGTCGAGCCGATCGTCTGCGACGTGCTCGATCCCGCCAGCCTGCGCGCGTTGCCGAAAGTCGATACCGTCCTCTACGCGATCGGTTTCGACCGCACGTCCGGCGCGACCATGCGGTCGGTCTACGTCGATGGCCTCGCGAATTTGCTGTCCGCCCTCTTCTCCCCTCTCCCCTCCGGGGGAGAGGGGCCGGGGGTGAGGGGGCGGGCACCCGGGCGCTTCATCTACGTCAGCAGCTCCAGCGTCTACGGCCAGACGGACGGCGGCTGGGTCGATGAGGCCTCACCGACGGAGCCCGCCGAGCCATCGGGGCAGATTGTACTGGACGCGGAAGCGGTGCTGCGGGCGAAGTTGCCGAGCGCGATCGTGCTGCGTTTCGCCGGCATCTACGGCCCCGGCCGCTTGCTTCGGCGCCAAACAATCGAGAAGGGGGAGCCGATCGTGGGCGACGCGGATAAATGGCTCAACCTGATCCACGTCGAGGACGGCGGCCTCGCCGTGTTGGCCGCCGAAGGGCATGGCCAGCCGGGCCGCATCTATAACGTGTGCGACGATCACCCGGTCCGCCGCCGCTACTTCTACGCCGCCCTGGCGAAGGCGCTCGACGCTCCGGCTCCGCATTTCTCCCCTCTCCCTTCCGGGGGAGAGGGGCCGGGGGTGAGGGGGCTGCCACCGCACGAGCGCGCCAATCGCCGCATCAACAACCGCCGCATGAAGGAGGAATTGGGCGTGGAGTTGCGGTATCCGGATTATGGGCAGGGGTTGCGGGGGAGTTTCTGAATTCTCCGGCGAGACGAGCCCTGTAAGGGGCCGGGTTGAGTGCCCAGCAACTGGTGCCGGTATCCGGCCCCTTACGGGTTCGGCTCGCCGGGAATTCTACACCGCCGCCGATCCGCCTAGCCTCATTTCCCCGCGCTTGGTAGAGTGACGGCATCAAAAGTTCCCGGTCGCTTGCGCTCGTGGCTAGCGATCCCTCTCCTCATTACGGATGATGTTCATGGACACCAATAATCACAAGAATCTACCCAAGCCGATCTACGGCGAATCGCCGGTTTTTCAGATGGCGGTTCTGCAATTGCTTGAGGTGGCCGAGGTCATCGGGCTCGATCAGAACATCCTCGAACGGCTGAGCAAGCCGAAGCGGGCGATGGTGGTGTCGGTGCCGATCCGCATGGACAATGGCAAGACGCACACCTTTATCGGCTATCGCGTGCAGCACAGCTTGACGAGCGGGCCGTCGAAAGGGGGCATTCGCTATCATCCGAGCGTCGATATCGGCGAGGTTGCGGCTCTGGCGATGTGGATGACCTGGAAGTGCGCCATCATGAACTTGCCGTTCGGCGGCGCCAAGGGAGGCATTGCGTGCGATCCCGACAAGCTGTCGATGGGCGAAAAGGAACGCATGACGCGCCGCTTCACCGAGGAAATTCTGCCGATCATCGGCCCACGCATGGACGTGCCCGCCCCCGACCTCGGCACCGACGAGCAGACCATGGCCTGGATCATGGACACTTACAGCATGTCGGTGGGCTATGCGTGCCCCGAGATCGTCACTGGCAAGCCGATCGAACTCGGCGGCTGCATCGGCCGGCGCGAGGCGACGGGCCGCGGCGTTGTCTACTGCATCATGCAAGCCCTGCAAGAGATCGGCGTCTCGGCGGGTAATGCCACGGCGGTGGTGCAAGGGTATGGCAATGTCGGGGCGGTCACCTGTCAGGAGTTGGCGATGCGCGGCGTCAAGGTCATCGCGATCAGCGACCGCTATGGCGCCATCACCAACCCTGAGGGCATCGACATTGCGGCGCTCAACAAACATATGGCCGACGGCAAGCTGCTCAAGGAATTCCCCGGCGGACGAGAAGCCGATGCGAACGAGATTTTGACGATGCCATGCACGGTGCTGGTGCCTGCCGCCCTCGAACGGCAAATCACGGAGAACAACGCGGCCCAACTGAAGTGCCGAATTCTGGCGGAAGGCGCCAATGGCCCGACGACGCCGGAAGCGGACAAGATCCTGGCTGATAGCGACATCTTCATCATCCCCGATATTCTGTGCAACGCCGGCGGCGTGACGGTGTCGTACTTCGAATGGGTGCAGGATATGGCCCAGTTTTTCTGGGACGAAGCGCAGGTCAATCAAAAGCTCGAACAACTGATGCTCAAGGCCTTCCACCAGGTACGGACGGTGGCGAAGGAATCCAAGCTGTCGATGCGGTTGGCGGGCATGAGCCTGGCGGTGAAGAAGGTGGCTCAGGAGAAGAAGCGGCGGGGACTTTATCCGTAAGGTTTCTGGTATTCGTTTAGCGCCCGCATGGCGCCATGCGGGCGCTAAACAGATACGGGAGTCCGGTCATTTCTTGCGTTCGACAATCTCAATCTTCGATTTCGCCTTGTAGCTGGTCAGCACCGCTTCGCGCAGGCGGTCGGCGTAGACTTCTTGCACGAACGCCTTGACCTTCGGGTCCTCGAATTTCACATCCCGGCCGGGCTTGGAATCGATGGCGAGAATCAGGTGGTAGCCGAAGTCGGTGGCGACCGGTTCGCTCATCTGATAGGGCTTGAGCGCGAAGGCGGCCTTGGCGAATGGCTCCACCATGGCGCCGGCGCCGACGCGCGGGAAGAAGCCGAGATCGCCGCCGTCCTTCTTCGAGGGGCAGGTGGATTCCTTTGTGGCCGCCTCGGCAAATGCGTCTTCCAGCGTCTTGGCGCGGGCCTTTTCGCGGGTGATCGCATCGGTGCCGGCCGGCAGCTTGACGAGCGCCACCGCGACTTCAGCCTCGATCTTTTTCTTGATCGCCGTCAGCTTGCCGACAACATCCGCCGTCTTGCTGTCGGGCGCGGGCAGCAGAATGTGGCGTGCTTTCGTCTCGCTGCCGTTGAACATGCCGAGGTTGTTCTTGAAGTAGTCTTGCAGCACGGCATCCGGGCCCTGTTTGAGGACGAACTTGTCCCAGCGCAGAGCGGAGGTGAGCTCGATGCGCATCTCGGATTCGGTGATCATCAACTCCTTGAGCAACTTGTCGAAGTCGTTGCCCATGTCGGCCGCTTCCTTCTTGACCTTCAGGAAATGCTCTTCGACCTCCTTGGCTTCGACCTGGATCTTGAGCTGCGTTTGGATCTGGAGCAAGTATTGATCGACGATCATGTTATCGATGAGAAAGGTCAGCACATCCTTGCGGGCCTCCTCGCGCCGGTCAAGCGGGACGCGCGTCAAGCTGCGAAAGACGGCAAGCTCCGGGATCGGTTGGCCGTTGACGCGCGCGGCGACAACGTCACGTGCAGGCGGCGTCTCGGCCTTCGGCGGCGGGACCTGCACAGGCTGGGCAGTGGTGATGCCGGCAAATAGCAAAGCGGCGTAAGCAATCAACAGGTAGGGTAATCGAGCGGACATGGTCGGTTCTCCTCGTCTTACTTGAGACGGTTTCTCCGCGGCAAAGCGTCCGCGGCATCCGTGAAGGAGAAAAGTGTAACTAATCCTGGAAATGGCGTCGAGAGGAAGTTAGTAGTCAGTGGGCTGTGGGCAGAAAAACAATGGCCCACGGTTGGAGCCGGGGGCCGTTGAGAATTGAACGGTACCGCGTGTCAGTTATTCGTCATCGCGCGGCTTGCCCGGCTTGGCGGGCGGGGTCGGCGGCGTGGGCCGATTGTTCGGGTCGAACCTGCCGCCGTCGGGGTTCGGGTTGCCGCCCGGTCGCGGGTTAGCTTGCTTGCCGTCCTTGCCGCGCGGCGGATTGTTTGGATCGAACGGCCGATCGCCGCCGCCCGCGCCGGGACCCTTCGGGCCTGGGCCCTTGCCGCCTGGCCTCATCTCGTTGCGCAGAGCGCGGAGTTCCTGCAGGACCATGTCGAGCTTTCGTTCGAGTTCGTTGATGCGATCAAAGGGGTTGCCGCCGAAGCCGCCCGGAGGGCCGCCGAAGCCAGGTCGTCCGCCGCCGCCACCGGGTCCACCGGGGAATCCGGGCCCGCCGCCTTTTTTCTTATCGCCGCCTTGCTGGCCCTGTTGGCCCTTCTGGCCCGGCTGACCGCCGCCGCCGCCCTGAAGCTGCTGCAGGCGCTGCATCATCTGCTGCAGTTCTTGCTGCTGGCGCTGAATTTGTTCCTGGAGCCGCTGAATTTCGTCACGGCCTTGCTCGGCCGGCTGCTTGCCGCCGGCGTCGTCCTTCCTGCGGTCTGGTTTTTTCTGGTCTTGCTGGGCCGCGACCTGGCTGTCGAGCGATCGGCTGAAGATCAGCGGGAGCGCCAGCAGGCCGACACCTGCGACGGCGGCGAGACCGGTGAAGGTCAACGACCGCGGGGTTTTGCCTTGCAGAATCATCGTCAGTCTCCTTTTGAGAAGTCGCACACGTCCGAGCCCACTTGCCAACGGTGGCAAGGAAGCCGGCGTGGCGGAGAGAAATTCCACCGTTTCCACCAAAGCCAACGCATAGTCCTTGGCCGACCCAGGGGCCAGCGACACCACCCAGGCGTCGCAGCACTCCTCCTCGGCCTGATGCAATTCGCGGCGTGCCCACCAGGCGAGCGGACACCACCAGTAAAGAGTCAGCACCACCAGCTCGAGCCAGCGAACACGATCATCGCGCCGCCGCCAGTGCGCCAGTTCGTGGGCGAGGAGCGTCGCCAGTTGTTGCTCCGACAGGCGTTCGAGCAATCCCGCGGGGAGCAGCAGTTTCGGCGTGCGATCCAGCGCCCAGAGCATCGGCGACATGTTGCCGGGCAGCACACCTACCTCGGGGCAGCGCACCTGCAGATCGTCGGCCAACCGTCGTGCCAGATCTTGCACATACGTCGGCGCCGGTTGCGCGAAGCGCAACAGTCGGCTGAAGCGGTGGAGACGGATCAGTGCCAGCGTCAGCCAAAGGCACGAGCCCGCGAGCCAGGCGAATAGCACCACGGTTGACCATTCCCAAACGCTACCTGCGTCCGCAAGAGGCGGCAAAATCTGCACGGCCGCATTCTCCACCTTGGCGGGTGCGGCAATCGGTTGTTCAACGTCAGCCGGCACAACGACGAGCGGATCGACTTGCTCTTCGCGTTCCGCCGGCTGCGGCAGAGCTTCTGGTGTCGGCGCGGCGGGCCCGTCGTTTTCCTCCACCGGCACGGGAGCCTCGTTCACGACGAACTGCTGCTTCACTTGTGCGCTGGGTTGTTGCTGCAGCAAGGGCGATTCGGGCCAGGGAATTGGGCATTCAAACAAGGGCGGCGTGACCAGCTTGAGCATGACGAGCAGCCACAGGGCATGCGTGATCGCAGGCCGTCGGTCCCAGAGACCGACGACTGCCGCGAGCAACGCCAAAAGGCCCGCGACGAGCAGGTTGCTCAACACAATTTCGAGGACCGCGTGCATGTCATTTCCTTTCGCGCCGATCTTTTTTCGGCGTGCCGGCCTCATGATCATCGATCAGATGTCTCAGCATCCGCCGATCCTGTTCCGAAAATTTTTTCGTTTGCACGAGATTGGTCAGGAGCGGCGTCCAGGAGCCGTCGCACAGGTCCTCGGCGACCGCGCGTAAGCGCCGGCCCACCAGCTCATCGCGTTCGATGGTGGCGGAGAAGACGTGGACGTTTGCCGTGCGGTTGCGGGCAACGCATTCCTTGCTTTCGAGCCGTTCCAGCAGTTTTTGGACTGTGGCGTACTGCGATGTCTTGCTGTCGCCGTAGAGCAAGTCGGTGAGCCGGCGAATCGGCAGCGGGCCATGCTTCCAGAGTAGCTGGAGCACATCGAGTTCCGCGTCGGTGATATCCTGTGGCGTGCGTGCCATGGTAATGCCTCTCCCAGACAGAATGACTGAGAGCATAGTAAGACAGAATGACTGAGAAGTCAAGAGGAAAATTCCACAAGCCGCTTGCGGCTTAGCGCTCGCGAGTGGAAACTATCGTAAAAGGTTGTTTTGAGCAGGAGCTAAGCCGCAAGCGGCAATGAAGGGAAATACAATACAGAAATGCACAACGGTTTCACGCAGGAGCTGGCGCGCTGGGGACCGCTAGCACGCTATGACACGGTCACGCGCCTGCAAGCGCAGGCGTACTGCTCTCGGCTTGCGCGCACGCACTACGAGAATTTTTCGGTGGCGACGCTGCTGCTGCCGCGCCGGTTGATTCCGCACTTTCATAACATCTATGCCTACTGCCGCTGGGCCGACGACCTTGGCGATGAAACCGGCGGCGGCCAGCACGCGCTCGATCTCTTGCAGTGGTGGCGCGAGGAGTTGCTGCGCTGCTACGACGGCGAGCCGCGCCATCCTGTCATGATCGCCCTGCGGAACACGATCACGCGTTTTCGCATTCCGCCGACGCCGTTTCTCGATCTGCTGCTCGCGTTCGAGCAAGACCAGGCCGTCAATCGCTACGACACCTACCAGCAAGTGCTAGGCTATTGCCGCTATTCAGCCAACCCGGTCGGTCATCTCGTGTTGTATCTGTGTGAATGCCACGATGAACGTACTACGCCGCTGTCGGACGCGATCTGCACGGGGTTGCAGCTCGCGAACTTTTGGCAAGACGTGGCCCGCGATCTGGACATCGGCCGCGTCTATCTTCCGGGCGAGGATCGACAACGATTCGGCTACGCCGACGCCGACCTCGAGGCGCGGCGGTTCACGCCGGCCTTCGCGGAATTAATGCGCTTCGAAGTCGAGCGTGCGCGTGGTCTATTCGAGGCCGGCATGCCTTTGATCGCGCTGGTGCCCGAGGAAGTGCGGGCCGACATCGAGCTGTTCGCGCGCGGCGGGCTCGGAATCTTGCAGAAAATCGAAACGCTTGGCTACAACGTGTGGCAGACGCGGCCCGTGTTGCAGAAGTGGGAAAAGATCGCGCTCGTGGGCGGCGTGCTGTGGCGGAACTGGGTTCGTTCATTTTGGAATGGACGGACCAAAACACCATGAACGCAGCGCTAGCCCGTTCCTATCGCTACTGCGAAGAGATCGCCCGGCGCGAAGCGGGCAACTTTTACCCGGCATTTCTCCTTCTGCCGGCGCCGCAGCGGCGTTCGATGTGCGCCCTGTATACATTCATGCGCATTGCCGACGATCTCAGCGACGAGCCGATGCCGATCCCCGTCAAGCGCGAACGGCTAACGGCGTGGCGCGCCGGTCTTCGTTTAGCGCTCGCAGGTACGTTTCAGCACCCGTCGCATCCAGCGTTGACCCATACCGTGGAATGTTACCACGTCCCCCCAAAATACCTCGAAGCCGTGATCGACGGCGTCGAAATGGACCTGGAACCGACCGCGTACCGGACCTTCGCCGACTTGCGGAATTACTGCTGGCACGTCGCGTCGGTGGTGGGACTGTCGTGCATCCACATCTGGGGCTTTCACGGAGCGGATGCGACGCGCTTTGCCGAGGACGCCGGCATCGCGTTCCAGCTCACGAATATTCTGCGCGACCTCGGTGAGGACGCAGCCAGCGGCCGTGTCTATCTGCCGCAGGAAGACCTCGCGCGATTTGGCTATGATGCGGAACGCTTGAAGCACGGTGTTTGCGACGCCGGATTTCGCGAGCTGATGCGCTTCGAGGTTGAACGGGCGCGGGCGTATTATGCCAGCGGCTGGCGGTTGGTGCCGCGGTTGTCGCCGGCGGGGCAGGCGGTGTTTCTGATGATGGCGCGCACCTATCACGGTTTGCTTGCAGAGATCGAGCGGCGCGACTACGATGTGTTCAGCGCCCGCATCCGCGTGCCGCGCTGGAAGAAGGCGATGTTCGCGCTCGCCGCCGTGCCGGTGCGCCTGGAATGGCTGTGAACATTTTCAGAGCCGCGCACGAAGTAAGCGGTCAACCAGGACCTTCGCCATGACCAATCCCACGACCAACCCGTCGGCCCCCGCCGTGCGACCCAGCCGGCTCTGGCGTCGCCCATTTCTCATCGGTGTCGCGGGTATCGGCTTGGTCGTTCTCACGGTGGCCGGGATTTTCTACTATCGCTGGCACGTCGCCGAGCAGGCCTTGCAGGACGCGATCGCGGAGGCGGACCGTCTCGATCCCGGCTGGCGACTCGGCGAACTGGAAGCCAGACGAGCCCTGGTACCGGACGACAAGAACTCGGCGGTCCATATCAACAAGGCAGGCAGCACGGGGTTCGCTATACGCAACGCCGGATCGACCGGCGGAGCGGAGCTTAAGGCGGTTTACGAGCATCTGGACAAGATTCCTCCCCACGTGCGGGTGACGGTGGAGCAAGCTGAGTTGCTGCGAGCCGCGCTGAAGCCGTTGGCGGCGCCGCTTGCCGACGCACACAAGGTTGCCGAGTTGCCGACCGGGCGACATCACGTTGACATGTCGAAGCCTCTCGAAATTAATCTGCCACATGTGGATCGTGGCCGCTTCATCGTTCGGTTGCTTTCCTATGACGGGATGCAGCATCTCCACGCTGGTGACTTCGATAGCGCGTGGGTTTGCTGTCGGGCCAGCCTCAACATCGCGCGGTCCTTCGGCGACGAACCCATCGACGTCACCCAATCCGTTCGGGCCGGTGAAAATAGGAACGCAATTCGTCAGGTGGAGCGAACGCTTGCGCATGGGCAGGTCAAGGACAAGGCACTGGCGGAGATGCAGAAGCTGTTGTATGAGGAATTCAAGCACCCCGCGCTGTTGATTGCGGTGCGAGGCGAGCGCGCCATGATCCACGAAATTTTTTCCCATGTCGAGGCCGGCAAGATCAGCGCTGCCGAATTAAGGCAACTCGGGGCGCAGACCTGGGGTGTCCCGCCTGGTGTCAAGGAGGAGGTGGCGGGTTATCTCTCGAGGCATGAATTCAAACCAGCCCATGCCTGGCTGCTCCGTTATTTGACCGAGGCGGTCGAGATCGTCAAGCTATCCGGGGACAGCCCTGAAGTGCCGCTGCGGGAACTGGAAGCCACGCTGGCCCACGCTCCATTGCTGGCCAGGCAGCTGGCGCCAAAGTTCGAACGCTTCGCCACGCTGAAAGCGAGCCGGGCCCTGTGCGGCTGCGCGATCGCCGCGTTGGCGGCCGAACGTTACCGGCTTCAACATAAACACTGGCCCGCGGCGCTTGCCGATCTCGTTGCCGCCAACCTGCTCGATGAAGTGCCGACCGATCCTTACGACGGCAAGCCGCTGCGCTTGCGTGCCACCAAGAGCGGTATCGTGATTTATTCGGTCGGTCCCAACGGCGACTACGGCGGTACGGCTCTGGACGGGAACGTTCCCACCGCCGACAATGACCGCCTGGAGTTCCGCCTCTGGCACGCGGAACGACGCTGACAGGGGGCGAACCCGCCGTAAACGGCGGGCTATCTGAGGAACGAGGTAGATCATGCGGTTATTGCTGGGCGGCCTGATTTTCCTATCGGCTACCATCGCGCTCGCGGGCGGCGTCAGTTTTCAGCAAGACATCGACACCATCGTCAGGCAGGGCCGCGGCAGTGTCCCTGGCCGGGCGGCGTGGGATCGGCTCAGCCAGGCGAAGGCAGACGTCTTACCGGCGCTCCTTGAAGGCATGAACACCAAGGACACTGTTGCCGCCAACTGGCTGCGGCTCGCCTTCGATCGTGTCGTCGAGCGCGAGATGAAGACTGGCGGCAAGAACATCGACTCGGCCAAGATTCTGGCATTCGTCAAGGATCCCGCCAAGCAGGGTAGGGCACGCCGCTTCGCGCTCGAACTGGTCGAACGGCTCCAGCCCGGCACGCGCGATCATCTGTTCGTCGATGCGCTCGACGATCCCGAATTCCGCTTTGAGGCCGTCGCTCTCGTGCTCGACAAGGCGCGCACGTCGGCCAAGGCAGGGAATACGCTGATTGCCGGCAATCTGTTTCGCCAGGCGTTCGAAAAATCGCGCGACATGATGCAGGCCCGCGATGCGGCCGTCGGCCTCGAAGCCGGCGGCGTCAAGGTGTCGGTCGGCGCGCATCTTGGCTTCCTCATGGACTGGCACCTCATTGGCCCCTTTGACAGCAACGGCCAAAAGGGTGTTCGTCTCTCCTATCCGCCGGAAAAGAAAGTCGATCTGAGCGAGGAACTCGATGGCCAAAAGGGGAAAGTCCGCTGGAAACGTTTCAACGTCAAGGAGCCGGCGCCGACATCACGCGATCGGCATCAGGCCCTCGTCAACCTGGCCGACAAGAGCGCGCTCGGCAATGCCGACGACGCCATCGCCTTTGCTTACACCGAGTTTTCCGTCGAGAAATCGCTCAAGGCCGAGATGCGCGGGGCGGCCGATGACAACTTCACCGTCTGGGTCAACGGCGTCAAGGTTTTCGGCTTCGAGGAATGGCGCAACGGCGTCCGCCACGATCGGCACCGCTTCCCCGTTGAATTGAAAGAAGGCAAGAACACGGTGCTGGTGAAGATCTGCCAATCAGCTGCGCCGAACACGGAGCCGAACTGGGAGTTCATTTTGCGCGTGGTGGATGCGACGGGCAAGGGTATCACACTGAAGAAATGATGGCGCCAAGCCCCGCGAATCGCCCGCCTGCGGCGGACTCATCCTGGGGCTTGGGGGGTATTACCATGAAACCGGTCTTCACTCTGCTGCTGTTCATATCCATGTCCGCGCCGGCCTACGCGGACAACTGGCCGCAATGGCGTGGCCCCGGCAATCGCGGCATCTCCGAGGAGAAGAACCTGCCGCTGTCCTGGTCCGCCACCAAGAATGTGCGCTGGAAGGTCGAGTTGCCAGGCGCGGGGGTCAGCCAGCCGATCGTCTGGGATGACTGCATCTTCATCACCGCGTCCGATGGTCCGCTGAACGATCGGCTGCACGTTCACTGCTACGCCCGCGCCGACGGCAAGCTGCTCTGGCACACCCGGCTGTTTGGCTCCGCGCCGACCGATCTGTATCCACCCGGCGGCATGGCGGTGCCCACGCCGGCGACCGATGGCAAGCTGGTTTACGTCCTGTTCGGCACCGGCGATCTGGTCGCTCTCGATTTCGATGGCAAGCCGGCCTGGATTCGCTCGCTTGCCGAGGAGTACGGGCCGTTTCGCAATCGCTGGGGGATGGGGACCTCGCCGATTCTCGTCGGCGATATGTTGCTCGTTCAGGTCGATCACTGGAGCCAATCGTATTTGCTGGCCGTCGATGCCAAGACCGGCGCCAACCGCTGGAAGACCGATCGGCCCGGCTCCGTCAACTGGTCCAGTCCGCTGGCGGTCAAGGTGAAGGATCGCACCGAGATCATCACCTTCGGCACCAACTTCGTCCGCAGTTACGATGCGGAGAAAGGGCAGGAACTGTGGCGGGTGGACGGCATGCACTTCCAGTGCATTCCGAGCCCGGTCGTGCTGGGCGACACCGTGTTTGCGTGCTCCGGTGAGAACACGATGGCGATCAAGCTGGACGGCAGCCGCGGCGATTTGACCAAGTCGCACCTCGTCTGGAAGAACAAGAAGGCGAACGCTTTCCTGCCGTCGCCGCTCGGCTACGGCGACTACATCTATTTGCCGGGCGATCGGAACTTTGTCACGTGCTTTGAAGCACGAACGGGTGTACAGGTTTGGAAGGAACGGCTAGGGGAGCAGTTCCATGCGTCGCCCGTGGGTGCGGCGGGGCGGATCTACATTGCGACGAAGGAAGGCAGCGTGAAGGTGGTGCGGGCCGGTCCGAGCTTCGACTTGCTGGCGGATAACGTGATGGGGGAGCAGATTATCGCGTCGCCGGCGATCTCGAATGGGCAGATTTTCTTGCGCGGGGAGAAGCACCTGTTTTGCATTGGTGAGAAGTGATTCCGTTTACGTTTAGCGCTCGCAGGGCATCCTGCGGGCGCTAAACGAAGAAAAACGGGTCAGAACACATCCAGCCAAAAATGGCTTCCGCGGTAGTAGCGCTGCGGTTCCCACATTTCGTAGCGCCAGCCTGGTTCCCGGAACGCCGGGTAGGCCTGATAGGCCGGCGGCCTCATGTAGGGCTGTCCCGGTCCTTCCGGCCAGCGCGGACCCATGGCGGGCCAATAGTTGTGCGGGAAGTAATAGTAGGGGTAATAGTACAGGCGGTTCAGCTGATAGCTTTGGTTGTAAGGCTGATAGTATTGTGCCTGTGCGGTCGATTCGCTGCCAAAGAATCCAATCGTAGCCAATCCCAGGGCGAGCAGCCCCCAAATCCATCGGTTCATGATTGCGTCTCCTTGCGCTCTAGCTATGTGCGAGGTCCTTCCGCTGCCGCAAGTTTACCCTTCAGAAACGCCAAAGGCTGGGATTGCCGCAGATTATAAAGGGAATTGTCTGTTGGAGTTACGCAGAAATACAGACAGGGAAAGGCGTAGGGATAATGCCGAGAAGGCTCAGCGGACGCGGTATGCCGAGAATTCGGACCATGCACTGGCCAGTACGCGTTCCATTTGTAAAATAGGTCAAACTGTATACGATCCAAAGAATGAGGGCTTTTAGAAGGATGGAGAAAATTTAAGTTGCGTTCAGCAACTTCAGCAGGTAGGAAGGATCGCTCTTGTGATGACCGGGACTGTCCCGGTCGCTTTTTTTGAGGTGCTCGTATAGGAGGACTTTGGATGCACACCTCGGTTGGTTTTTTCGCCTTTGCCGGCTTGTTGACAGCGTTCGCCGGGCCTGTGTCAGCTCAGGATTTGGCCTGGAAGAACAGCTACCTGGAAGCTCGGGATCACGGGCAGAAGGTGAAAAAGCCTCTTGCTGTCTTCGTTGGAGCCGGTGCAGCCGGCTTTCAGCAGATAGTGCAGGATGGAGCTTTTTCCAGCGACATCAGGAAGATACTTGCTGCCGAATACACCCTTGTATACCTCGACGCGGACAGGGCGGACCACAAACGCCTGATCGGCGAGCTGGGTATTTCCTCCCGCAAAGGCCTTGTCCTCAGCGATCGGGCCGGCGACACTCAGGCGTTCTTCCATGATGGAACCTTGAGCGAAGCCGAGCTCACCAGCCAGCTGCGGCACTATGCCGATCCTGCCCTGATTGTGCGTTCGACCTCGACCACGTCGAGCGGGCGCTACAGTTTTTACCCGCCCAACGGCTCCTACTCGTCCGGCACCAGTGCTTCCCCGTCGCGGTCGACGCGGAATTGCTGACCGTAGTCGTACTTTTCGCGTTTCTTTGGGAAGCGGAATCCCAGCTGGCTGAGGTGATCCTTCAGCGACTAGGAGTCATATTCCCAGAAGGCGTGATTGAGAGCCGGTTCGGCTCTCGTTAGCAAAGCCTGAGTTTCCTCCCCTGTGGAGAACTTAGGCTTTTTCTTTGCACTTCGGTTGGCCTTTCAAACACACGTATCCCATACTTGTCACGGCAAGCGCTTCGTCCAGGCAATCATTCTAAACACTTGGACCGTATCTCGAGGATGGCGATGGCAGCATTAAGGCCGACTCGTTCGTCGATGTTCTTCGACGCGTTGTTCGTCGGGGCGGGCCGCGCCATGATCTTGCTTTTACCCGCCGCTGTGCTACTTGCAGCCGCCTTGCGGATTTGGGACCAAAAGCCCTGGATCCTGGTCGGCGGCCTGGCCTTTCAGCTGGTATCTGCTTTTTGACGTTCTTTTCCAATCGGAGTTGGAACCAGCCGATCGGCCCGTCCCTTGTGACCTCGTATTTGACCGCAGTTGCCTGGCTGTGGTATGGCGATACGAGTATAGGCTGGTTCACCCATCTTTCCAAAGGGGTGCTGATCGGCATCCCCATCCTGGTGTTGGGATATCAATCGCTTATCGAGTCCGGTGCGCCAGTGCTGCGGCGCGCCCATAGATTGGCGGATCGGTTGGCGAGTCGGCAGGATTGGCCGGCGGACCTGTCGCAATGCCGAGCGCTCCCCGAGGTGAAGGCATTCTGCGCCGCCTTGGCCCATGACGCCGCCCCCGCCTTGGTTCTACTGCAGCATCCGCGCGTGGAAGTCCGCGTGGCGGCACTGGCGGCGCTTCAATTTCGCAAGGATTGGCGCCCGGGGCAGGCCGAGCTGGTCATGCAAATCGCACAACGTTCCGCGGCCCCGGCCGTCCTGGCGCTCGGAAACATGGATGACCGCATGATGATCGAGGCGATGGCTCGGTTCCTCAACGACCCAAATCGAGAGGTGCGCCGCGCGGCGGTCGAATCGCTGATGTGGGATAGCGAGCATCACTGGGGCTGGATCCGCTTCGCGATTCGCCGCACCATGTCCGATCCGCTCTTCAAGGACGACGGCCCGTTGGTGCCGGACGGCCAGGTGCTCTTGCCTGACGTGGTCCAGGACCTGACGGCCTGGTGTGCCGAGAAAGGCTTGATCTGTGCCCGGGCCGCGGAAACGCTCGGGGCCCATTACAATCGCCTGATGTACGAGCAAGCCGATCCCACGCCCTTGTCGCGATCCTGCGCCAGCTGCTGGCCGATCCGCAGACGCCGGCGATCCTACGCCTGGAATTGGGCCGCATTTTGCAATTTCACCGGGAGCTTCATCATGACCTGCTGGAACAAATGCTCGACGGCGGCACTCCTGCGACTCTTCGGCTCATCGCCTGTGAGACCATTCTGTCGCAAGAGCAGGAGTCGCCGCTGCGAGGGGTTGCTTGTATCGGCTTGAAAGATCTGGTCAGGTTGCCGAACCGCGAAATCGCCCTGGGAACGGCCGACGTGGTACAGCGACGGCTCGGTATCGATCTGGGCATCGGCTTGTGACAACCGCTTCCGCCGATTAGCAGCCGGCAGGCTACCGACATCATCCGTCGTCTGAGCGCGTGGTCCAATCAAGGCGACGACGAAGATCTCGAACGCTCGGGCAACGGGCGCGGCTCGCGCTGGACGATCTGATCATATTCACTGCTTGCGGCGCAATGGCGCATTTCTAGTTTCCGCAAATACAGCCTCTTGCATCCGCCGCCATTTCTGGTAGTCTCGGATTCTGTATAGCCTCTCTCTCGTAATTTTGGAGGACCGTCCATGCGTTGTCTATTTGGTGCGTTGTTCGGCGTGCTGGCGATCGTTGCCATGAGCGCCGAGCCGGTGGGTGCCGGCAGCGTCGAAGTCAAAGGCCCGCACATTTGCTGTGGGGCGTGCGTCAAGGCTGTCGGCAAGATTCTGGAAAAGGTAGACGGCGTGTCGGGAGCGATGGCGGACGCCAAGACCAAGACGGTGACCTTCACCGCCAAGGACGAGGCTGCCGCCAAGGCCGGGGTCAAGGCGATCTTTGAGGGTGGCTTCTACGGCAAGGCGACCGACGACGGCAAGGAACTCAAAGTTGCCGTCGGGGGAGTCAAGAAGGGGGACAAGGTCGAATCCGTTACCGTGAAAAACGTCCACGCCTGTTGCGGCCTTTGCCATAAGGAAATCAAAGGGCTTTTCGCGGACTCCAAGGTGAGCTTCGAAGGCACCGGCGCGCAGCGCACGGTCCTCATCGAAGGCGGCAATCTCGAAGCGAGTGCCGTGCTGCAAGCTCTGCGCAAGGCCGGCTTCAACGGCACTATCCAAAAGTAACGCCGATCAAGCCGCGCGAATCGTCCGCCCAGAGCGGACGTTTCGCGGGTGTCGTTTTTCTGAGATGCCTCATGGACGATCAAGATTTGATCCTGGTCTGCACGGTGCAAAGTCCCACCGAGGCGGAGATCATCCGCGGCGCCTTGCAGTCGGCCGGCATTGCCTGCCAGATCGGCGGTGAAGGCCAGGCCGGCTTGGCGGGCGTTCTGGCCATCGATATTTTGACCCACGCCAGCGATACCAAGAAAGCTCGCCAGCTGCTGAAGCAGATTCGACGCGACAAGATCGAGCGGAAGAGAGAACGCGTGGCCGCCAAGAAGGCCAAGGCCGCGGCGAAGGATTCGACAAGCGAGGCGATCCAGGAATTGAAGCCGTCCACGGACATCAAGAAGAAACCGAAGTAAATTCTCGCCGCGAGAAAACGCAAAAGACGCAAAGGGAACAGCAAGAATTCCTCTTTGCGTCTTTTGCGTTTTCTCGCGACTCTGGTTCGTCGCTACGACGCGGCCGTCGGCGTGTCTGAAAGCTGATTGCGAATGCCGCGAAGTCGATCGTTGAGCGGCTTGTCGGACTGGGGTGCAGGCGGTTGTTTCCCATTCAACTCATCGCGCAGTTTTTGTACGGGGGCCATCGAGTCGCGCACGGCCAGTTCACGCTGCAAGCGTTCCGTGTCGCCCTTTACTTCCATGCGGACTCGTTCGAGCCTCATGCGTTTCTGGCCCAATTCGGCGCGTTCCTTGGACAGCTCCATTTCCATCTCGCGGATCACCGCGTCGAGTTCCTGGTTGCGATCGCGCAAGTCCTCGACTTCCTTGTTGAGCTTGACGCGGTCCGTTTCCAGATGCCGGCGGAACTCATTCAGCTCCGCTTCGTAGCATTCCAGGTCATTTTTCGTCTTAGTCGGGCTTATTCATGGCCCACCGTGCCATAGTCGTAAATTCTTGACATAACTCAAAAAAAAAGATTGCAAGCGGGGACAAACAGATTTGGTTTTCTTGGTGCCGTCGAGTGTCCCACGTTCATCGAGTCGGGGGCATGCCCCGGGTGGGAGGGGCGCGCGCCGTTCACGCGGAGCGAGCTCCGCAGCTATGCAGGTCAGTATGGGCGCTTGCGCGAAGATTTGGCGGATGTATCGGCTTTAGCTGGTTGCGCATCAATGCCAACGATGCGGAAAGTATCATGCGCAACGGCGCGGCAGGCCGATCCCAACTACGGTTTCTCAGTCGGAAGGGAGTCTTGGTATGATGCGAAAATATGCCTGGCTGGCGATCTGTGGGACGATGTTGAGCGGCATGGGCGTCTCGGCCCAAGTGCCGAACCCCAACATCAATCCACCCATGAACGGATACTCAGGTTATCCGCTGCCGCGCTACGATCCACCGCCGTCGGCAGGTGTCGCGCCAGGTTTCCCGTACGGCCAGCCGATGCTGTTGCCTCGCGTTCCGTCCAATGGTTCGCCTGCACCGTACATGCCCTACGCCGGTTCGCCGCCCGAGGCCTGGGCGCCGAGCGGGTCGTCTCGTTCGTTGCCTGCGCCGCCGGTGGGCGCACCGTCCAGCAACGCCGGCGAGCCCTACCTCGTCCTACCGGACAACGCACCCAATTCACCGCGTGAGACACTTCGTCCCCAGCCGGCGCCACGGACGGTGGTCGAGTCGCTCGGGCGGATCGTGGAAGCCTCGTTCTTTTTGGAGCCCAGCGAGCCGTACACCGCCTACGAAGGCCGGCGCTACCCGTCGGCGGCCCGGCATGACAACGGCTGGGCCTGGACGCAAGCGAACTTCATCCACTGGTGGGTTCGCCGCGATAGAACGCCGGCGCTCGTGACCTCGGGCGCTACCGGCATCTTTGGCCAAAACGGCACCATCGTCGAGGTGGGCGATGGCGCGATCGGCCCCCGCGAATTCTCCGGCATGCACGCGACCTTCGGCTGGTGGCGCGATCCCGAGCGTCTGACGTCCCTCGAAATCACTGGGTTCTGGGTTGGCAAGACCAGCCGACAGTACAGCTTTACCTCCGACGCCAACGGCAATAACTTTTTGGCGCAGCCGATCCAGGCGCCCGACGAGCGGGCCCTCGTAATCGCCTTGCCCAACAATTTCGCCGGGAGTGTTGCGGTCAACAATGTCATGGATTTTCATGGGCTGGAACTGAACCTGGCCCGCAATCTGTTGCGCATCAACGGCTGGTCGCTCGATTCCATCTTCGGCGTCCGCTACGCCTACCTGAACGACACGCTGGCGATGAGCCAAAACATCACCGTGCTTCCCGGCGGCGCCGGCACGTTCCCGTTCAACGGCGTTGGCCAGCCGGCCGGCGCGAATATCCAGATCAACGACTCGTTCAACATCACCAACCGATTCCTCGGTGGCCAGATCGGCATTCGCGGCGACTGGGCGTGGCGGCGATTCGACATGGGCGTGAGCGCCAAGCTCGGCGTCGGCGCCAACCACGAGGTTGCCATCATCGACGGCTCCTCGGCCCTCCTCGTCAACGGCGCCGGCATCGTCGTTCCCGGCGGGGTACTGGCGCAGGCGACCAACAGCGGCCGGCATACCAGCGCCGTCCTCGGCCTCCTTCCCGAGTTGACCGTCACCAGTGGCTACCAGATCACCTCCTGCATCCGCGTGATGGCCAGCTACAACTTCCTCTACTGGAACCGCATCCAGCGCGCAGGCGACCAGATCGACCACCGCGTTGACCTCACCCAGGTGCCGACCGGTACCACTTTCAATTCGGCCGCCCCGGTTGCACGGCCCGCTTACGCCGGCAACCGCACCGAATTCTGGGCCCACGGCATCAACGTCGGCATCGAGCTGAAGTATTGATGCGTCCGGTCTGTGGACGCCCAGACGTGAAGTACTCCGAACCTCTGGGATTCGGAGTACCTCATTTGAGGGCTTGCCAAGGAGCCCACAAATCTGCGTGACAGCATTTTTCTCCCCAACTTCTTGTATACAAGCCAATTGCCATATGCTGTCACGGCAACCCACACGGACTCGTTGTGTTGCTCCAAACGCTCAGGCTCGGACGTGTCAAACTTGGCTGCAGGCAGCCTCGCGTATATACTGATGAAGAGCCTACCGCCCCCACCTTTTTTCGCAGGAGTCTCTTGCCATGCTTCGCATCTTGATGGGAGCCGCCGTGGCGTTTTTTGGCCTGTTCGTCAGTGTGAACGCGGGCTGCGCTCAAGAGGAATTGAAGACCACCGGCTTTGGCAGCGTGTCGGGCAAGGTTACACTCGAGGGCGCGCTCCCGGAGATCGTCGATCTTCTTCCGAAGATGAAAATCCACCGTGACAAGGAGTGCTGCCTGACGTCCAAGACGACCGCGCTGGAAAAAATCGACACGAACTGGATCGTCGATCCGAAGACGAAGGCCATCGCCAATGTGGTTGTCTGGGTGAAGCCGCCCGCGGGCAAGTACTTCCCGATTCCTGCCAAGTTCAAGAAGCGCCAGGACGACATCGTGATTGATCAGCCGCACTGCGCGTTCTTGCCGCGAGTCTCGGCGTCCAATCCGGTTTATTATGACGGCACTGAGTTTGTGAAAACGGGACAAAAGGTGCTAGTCAAAAACAGCGCCACGAAACCCCACAATATCCGTGCTACCGGCCATCCACTCAAGGTCGCCAACAGCTTTAACATCAATCTCCCGGCGAAAACGGAGCTTGAAAAAGTCTTTGCCCCTCAGCCATTGCCCATCCTGTTAAACTGTGACTTTCACACCTGGATGGCGGGCAAACATTTCGTTTTTGATCATCCGTACTACGCGATCACGAATATGGACGGCACGTTTGAGATTTCCATGGTTCCCGCGGGGGCCGAGATCCACATCGTCTCCTGGCACGAAGAAACCGGCTGGGGATTCAAGGAAGGCAAGGCGGGCCGGCCCATCACGGTCAACGCAGGCAAGAACCTCAAGGTTGACTTTCAATTGAAAGTGCCGGTCGAGAAGTAGCGTGATCTTGTGGGCTGAGGAGGATCGATCGATGCGCCGCTGCCTGTTGCTCCTACTTGTGTTGGCACTCGGCGTATCACCCGCCGTCGCCCAGCCGAAAAAACTGCTGGACACCAAGGGCTGGGGCAAGCTGACCGGCAGGGTTACGTTCGATGGCGATTTGCCGGCGGTCGTCGATTTGGTTCCCGATATGGCCAAGCATCCTAACAAGACAACTTGTTTGGCCGCGCCAGCCGAGCAAAAAGTGAAGCAGGATTGGGTGATCGACAAGAAAACAAGGGGCGTTGCAAACGTCTTCGTTTGGATCAAGCCGCCGCAGGGGACTTACTTCCCCATTCTGGATGCTGACAAGACCCGCAAGGACACCGTAACGATTGACCATCCGTTCTGCACTTTTGTGCCGCATGCGGCGGCCGCGTTCCCACACTATTTCGACGGCGCCAAGTATGTGAGGACCGGGCAAAAGTTCGTCCTGAAGAACAGTGCGCCGCTGGTGCATTGTGTGCTCGGCAATACGAATCCATTGCGCAACGAATCGTTCAATCTTGTAATTAAACCCGGTGCCCATTCCGAGCGTGCGCTCAACGCGCAACCGTTGCCCATCACGCTGGGTTCCCCTTCCACTCCTGGATGAGCGCCTACGTGGCTGTCTTCGATCATCCGTATTTCGCGCTGACCGGGCCGGACGGCAGCTTTGAGATTCCGCGCGTGCCGGCCGGCGCCGAGGTGACGCTGATGGCCTGGCACGAGGTGGTCGTGCTCAACGCGCTCGGCGTTCAAGGCAAGCAGATCACGCTGGAGGCGGGCGATAACGAGTTCAATTTCAAACTCAAAGCAAAGTAGTCCACGCCGCTGGCGGCTTCGCGATCGCTGCGAATTGGGTTTTGTAACCGACATCCGTATTTCGCGCTGACCGGGCCGGACGGCAGCTTTGAGATTCCGCGCGTGCCGGCCGGCGCCGAGGTGACGCTGATGGCCTGGCACGAGGTGGTCGTGCTCAACGCGCTCGGCGTTCAAGGCAAGCAGATCACGCTGAAGGCGGGCGATAACGAGTTCAATTTCAAACTCAAAGCAAAGTAGTCCACGCCGCTGGCGGCTTCGCGATCGCTGCGAATTGGGTTTTGTAACCGACTACCCGCGCGGGCCCTAGACGGCAAGCGGCGGGGCGGTCATTTCTTTGTCTCATTCCAGTAGATGCGCACGTTGTGCGTCTGCCGGCCAACGGCGACGATGTGCATGCGGCCATCGCCGGTCAAATCGGCGACGGCGAGGTCTTCGACCGCCACGCCGCCGTTGTCGATGATCTGGCGTTGCCATCTCGCCCCCTTGTCGTCGAGCACCTTGTAGATGCGCACGCCGCGGCGATCGGTCACCTTGTCGTTCTTGGCGGGATCGTCGCGCACGCCGATGATGATCTCGTCGGAGCCGCCGCCGTCGAGGTCAGCCACCGAGACCGCATGGCCCCACTTGAGTTGATCGTCGATGACGTGGCGGTCCCACATTTTGCCCTTCTCGGCCGGCTCCGTGTAGACGACAACCTGATCGCCGTGCCAGGGTTCGATGGTGGCGATGAACTTCTTGCCGTTCTTGAGCTTGCCCTGCTTGATCTCGCTGGCGCCGCGCTTGCCCTTGGGGTTCGCCTGGTTGCCTGCGCCGATGTGGTCGCGCTTCCATTTGCCTTCGTCGAATCGCAGCAGGTTCACGCCCTCGTAACTGGCCACGAGAATATTCTTGCGGCTCGTGCCGGCGACGTCAATCGGATGAAAGTTGTGGGCGACGTGCAGACTTTCGTCGAGCACCTCGGGGACCCAGCGGCCCTTGCTCGGATCCTTCGGAATGCGATAGGCGGTGACCCTCAAGGGCAGGCCGTCCACGTGGTTGTTCTTCGCGCTCGACCCGCGGCCCATCAGCGGCACGGAGATGAGCGACGCCTTGCCTTTGCCATCGATATCGGCGAAGCGGATGCGATGGATGGTGGGCTCGGTGTCGATGGGATGGACGGTCCACGGGTCGTCAAGGTTGGCGCCGCGCTTGAGCCATTGGAGGGTGCCGGAGTCCTTGGTGTTGGCGGGGTTCCAGTAGGCGCCGAGGGCGAAGTCGAGCTTGCCGTCGCCGTCGATGTCGTAGGCGTCGATGCAGACGTTATCGGCCTTGGTCACGCCTTTGATAATCGTGTGCATCTTCCATTTCGGGTTCTCGAACCAGATGACACGAGCCGAATCGACGACGACGATGTCCTTCTTGCCGTCCCCGTTGACATCGACGAGGACGACTGCGTAGCCGACGGTCAGTTTTTCGGAGAGTTCCTGCATGCGAAAGTTGACGAAGGGCTTGGCTGGTTCGTCCGCAAGGGCTTCCCAGCTTGTCGAAAGTGCCGGGCCGGCGAGGATTGCCAGCAGGAATCCGCTGAAGGTTTTTTTCATGGTTGCCGTTCCTTTTGACTGGGGCTGTTACTTACAATACGGTTGTCGCACTTGCCGAATGCCGCTGGGCGGTTTCACGCACCGTGCAAAGTCGAGTCTATCAGATCGACGCCCACATAGAAACGAATTTGTCGGACGGGATCGGAATCGAAAAGAGGAGAGTTCATGGCACGCCTTGCTGGATTGCTATTCGTGGCGTTGGCGATCGGGCTGTTGATGGGCGGCGCCGGGGCGCAGGACACCAAGAAGGGCAAGCTCGACGTCGAGGCGATCTTCAAGAAGCTCGACACGAACAGCGACGCCAAACTACAGAAGGACGAGTTCCTCAAGATGGCTGACCGCGTCAAGGACAAAGAGAAAGCCCGCGAGAAGTTGACCGTGACGTTCGAAAAGCTCGACACGGACAAGAAGGGCCTGTCGATCGAGCAGTTCCGCAAGTACCTGGAAAATGGGAAAAAGAAATCCGTCGATTAGCGACTTCGCCGCTTGCGGCTTAGCGCTCGCAAGTCAACACGCGATCGCTAAGCCGCAAGCGGCGAAGAAAATCAGGTCACCTTTTCCCCTCTTCCCCCAGCATCCGCTCCAGTGATTGGATCGCCTCACGCACCGTATCGAGGTTCGGGTTGATGCGGTTCGCGCGGCGATAGACACGCAGCGCTGCCCGCAATTTCTTCAGCTTCATGAAGCACTGGCCCATGCCGCTGGCGGCGCCGAAGTGGCACGGGTTGAGCCGCAGGGCTTTCTCGCAATCCGCGACGGCCCGGGCGTAATCATCGCGGTGGTAGTGGAAGATGGCCCGCTGGTTGTACGCCTCGGCAAAGCGCGGCGACTTGCGGATCAGGGCGTCGAAGCCAGCCAAGATTTCTTCCGCGCCGGCCTCGGCGGCGACCAGCTGGACCAGGCGGCGCAGCTCCTGGCTGTTTTCGGGCGTGTCAGCACGCTGCCAGATGGCCCACAGCGAGTCCGCGGCCAGCTGGCGGGAGGTGGGATCCTCGTCGCGCAGGCACCTGGCGAGCGCGGCGTTGACCTGGATGGACGCGGTCAAGCCCAGCCCGAGGATGGCCGCCTGACGCACGTCTGCATTCGGCGCGCTCAAGAGCCGTTCCAGCGTCGATTCGTTGTAGCGTGCTTCGACAGCTCGCTTGAATTTCACCAGGGCCTTGCGGTATTGTCGGGGCCAGTCGGCGGGCTCTTCTTCGAGGCGATGTTCGGGCAGTAATTGGTAGTATTGCAAGATCAGTGGTTGCACCACGATGACACCCATGAAATGAAGATTCGGTTCCAGCAACCAGGTGTTCCGTCACCGACCCGCATTTCGTTTTAGGAAAACTTTTGCCAGATGCAATCCGCGATTTTCTTGATTTCGTTTAGCGCTCGCGCGGCGCCTTGCGAGCGCTAAACGTAAACGGCGACGGCATCACGGATTCGTCGCCCCGCTCGCCCCAACCGCCGGCGGCCGCGTCTTCTTCCAGGCGATCACCTCCTCGCGCAGCACCTCGACCGCTTTTTCCAACTGCGCGTCGTGCCCGCGGGCCAGGTCGTCCGGATGCGCGACCAGCGTGATGTCGGGCATCACGCCTTCTTTTTCCATGTTGACCCCCTTGATGGTATGGATGCCGATGCGCGGCGTGCTAAAGGTCGAGCCGTCGATGAGCGTGATGCCGCGCGTGCCGATGACCAGGCCGCCGGTCGGCTCGCCCACGAGCTTGCCCAGGCCCAGAGTGCGGAAGGCGGCCGGGAAGATCTCGGCATCCGAGAAGGAGCGGTTGTTGATCAGGAGCGTGAGCGGCTTGTGCCATTTGCGATCGTAGGAACGGAAGACCAGGCCGGAGGTGCCGTCGCGATGGACGAAGAGGGTGTGCTCCTTGCCGGTCAGGTAGTTGAGCACCTGGTCGTGCGTGAAACCGCCGCCGTTGTAGCGGACATCGAGGACGATGCCTTCCTTGTCGAAATTCTCGGAGTAGAGCGCGCGGACGAATCGCTCCAGGCCCGGCTCCTGCATGTTGGGGATGTGGATGTAGCCGAGCTTGCCCTTGCTCAGCTCATTGACGCGCTGGGCATTGCGGGCGATCCATCGCTCATACATGGGGTCGTTGAGCTTCGCCCGGGTCTCGGCGCGGATCTCGACGCGGCGCGGGCTGCCCCCGTCCGCGTTGGTGACTTTCAGAGCCACCACCTCGCCGGCCTTGTCGTTGAGCAGCTTCGAGACGTTGGTCTGCGGCGTCAGTTCCACGCGGTCGATGGCGACGATACGGTCGCCGGCCTTGAGGTTGATGCCGCGCTGATCGGCGGGGCCTCCCTTCAAGATCTCGACGATTTTCAGCTCGGATCCCGGATGCTTGTGATCGAAGATCAGGCCCAGATTGGCGGTCTGCTGATCGGGCGATCCGAGGTTGCCTGTGATGCCCAGGTGCGACGCGTTGAGTTCGCCGAGCATGAGCGCGATGAGGGTGTAGAGATCCTCCTTCATGGCACAGTGCTGAACGACGGGCCGATACTTGGCGAGGATCGCCTTCCAGTTGGCGCCATGGAAGTTGGCGTCGTAGAAGTTTTCATGGAGGGCACGCCAGCCTTGATCGAACATCTCCAGGAACACCTCGTCCTGGCGAACCGTCATCTTGGCGGTGAACTTGAGCGTGTTCGGTTCCGAGAGGGCAGGGCCGCCGATCATGATGGCCCGGCAGTTCCCATTGCCGTCGCGGAAGTAGATTTGCCCGAAGAAGAAGCGCGACCACTGAATCTGCGTCGGTTTGAGGTTGCCGGTGGTCAGGCGTGTGACGGAGCCGCCGTCGGCATTGGCGATCCAAAGATCCTCGCTGCCGTCCACCTCCGCGCGGAAGGCGACCTTCGTGCCGTCGTTCGAGATGACGCATTCCTGGCTGATCATGCCCGGCGCGGGTTGCTTGACGCGCAGGTGGATATTCTCCCAGTCGATCTCCTTGTTGGGAAACGCCCCTGCCGCCAACGGCTTTTGCAGCGACAGGACATTGACGCTGTTGGCGCCCCCTTTGCGCGTGCTGACGAAGCCGAGCTTGTTCCCCGTTTGGCTCCAGGTGACGCCGCCGTTGTAGGTCGCAAAGCGCGTGATGTTGCGCGCCGGCTCCTTGGCCGTCGCCCCGGTGGCAGGGATGATGAACAACTCGCTGGCAAACGACCCGTCTGCCCGCGCGTAGCAAATCCAGCGGCTATCGGGCGACCATTCGTAATCGAAGATTTGTCCATCGGAGACGAGCGTCTTCTGGTTGCCGCCGTCGGGGTCCATCTGCATGAGTTTGCCCGCGCGTACGAAGGTGACATGCTTGCCGTCGGGCGAAAACATCACGCCGAACTCCGCCTCGGGCGTGTCGGTGAGCTGCTTGATCTTGTAGCGATGGGCGTCGAGCAAACTGGGATGATCCGGATCGTCCGGCTCCAGGGAATAAATGTCTTCATGGCCGCTGCGGTCGGACAGGAAGAGTATCTGCTTGCCGTCGGGCGACCAGGCGATGCCGTGATCGAACGCGGGATGATTGGTGAGCCGTTTCGCCTTGCCGCCGTTGCGCGGCATCAAGAAGATCTCGCCGTGCACGACGAATGCGACATGCTTTTCATCGGGCGACCAGGCGAACTCGCTTGTGCCGGTCGTGAATGTCTTCAGCGTCTCCGTATTCGTCTGATCGTCGGCGTTGACCTCGATATTCAGCTTGCGGCTCTTGCCGTCCTTGATCGAATGAATCCAGATGTCGAAGCCGCACTCGTAGACGATCGATTGTCCGTTGGCGCTGATGCGCGCCCGACGGACGAAGTCGTCCTTGTGATGGGTGACTGCGACGGGCAAGAGAAGTGGTCCTCCGCCCAATTCTTCCCCGATATGCCGCCCGACGTTCTTCTTGACGATATTCGCCTGCCCGCCCGTTACATCGCTGACATAGAAAAGCGACTTGCCGTCGGCCGACCACATCGGGTAAATGTCCTGCCCTTTGTGCGTGGTGATCTGGCGATTGTTCGAGCCGTCGGCATTGCAAAGCCAGATGTCGTCATTGGCGGAGCCGTGATAGCCGCGGCGATACCATCTGCCGGGCCCACGGACGTGAGCGATCAAATCCCCCTTGGGTGAATACGCGCCGTCGCGGCCCTCCCAGACGCTGATGCGCTTCGGCTGGCCTCCCGTGACGGGGACCGTGAACAACTCGGTGCGGAACGGCAGATCGATCTCACGTCCCGACATGAAGAGCACGTTTTGGCTATCCGGCGACCAGCCGGTGACGTGATCGTCCGCGGAGTCGAACGTCAACCGCTTCGGCCTGCCGCCCTTCACGGGGACGACGAAGACATCATATTGCCCATGGCGATTCGATGAAAACGCGATCCATTGCCCATCGGGGCTGTAGATCGGGTTGAAGTCGTGCTTCTCATGTCGCGTCAATTGGTGAGCGACGCCCCCCTTGGCATCGACGGTCCACAGATCGCCCAGATAGCTGAACGCAACCGTCTTGCCGTCGGGCGATAGTGCCGGCGAGCGTGCAAAGCGGATCGGCTCTTGGGCCTGCAAAGTTGACGTGACGAGAATGAGGAACGACGCGAGGAGGGTGCGGGTCATGGGTGGGGTCCTGCGGGGTTGCGAATCAATTATTTCATCGTATCAACCCGCAAACGCAAACGCAAAACCGATTTCCTCGTTTAGCGCCCGCGCGGCCCGTGCAATCGCGGATTGCCGCGCACACCGGCGCCGCCCCGTGGGCGCTAAACGAAGACCGTCATTTCCCGGTCGGCACCGACCCATCCAGGTATCGCCAGTCCTTCAAGAACCGCAGCAGATCCGCCATGTGCTGCACGCTCATTTCCTTCTCCAGCCCCTCCGGCATCAGCGAAATCCCGGTCGAGGCGATCTCGTCCACGTCCTTACGCAAGATCACGTCGGTCTGCTTCTCCGCCCGAATCAGCGTGATGCTCGACGCCGTCTCCGCGGTCAGCAAGCCCGTCAAGATGCGGCCATCCTTCGTCGAGACGACATAGTTGACGTAGTTCGCATCGATGGCCGCATTCGGCACGATGATATCATTGAGCATTGCTTCAAGCGTCTTGGTGCGCGTATCGGCGATGTCGGGCCCGACGTCGATGCCGACGCCGGCGACGCGATGGCAGGTGGCGCAGTGCTTCTTGAAGATATCGCGGCCATGCTTGGCGTCCCCCTTGAGCTTCAAGGCGGCCTGATATTCGCCGAGCACCTTGGCACGATCGGCCGGCACATTGCCGGCGAGCAGTTTCTTGGCGCGATCCTTGATCGCGACATTGGCGTGGTTCATCAGTTGCCGGGTGCGCAATGGATCGAGCTCGCTGGCTTTCATACGTTTGGCTTCGATCTCATCGAGCAGCACCTCGACACGCGCCGGCTGCCGCAGCATCGCTTCGAGGATTTCGCGCCGCACGCTCGGGGCGGCGCTGGCCCAGAGTTTCATCAGGAGCGTTGGTACTTCCTTGTCCTGCTGGGTGGCGAGGGCACGCAGGGCGGCGATGCGCAGTTCTTGTGAGGGTTCTTTTTCAACGAGCGGGACAAGAGATTGCTTAGCAGCCGTCCATGGGGCGTGGCTGAGGACGCGCAAATAGAGAAATCGGTTTTCCTTCGGTTGTTTCGCGTCCCGTACGTGCTCCTTCGCGTCGGACAACGTGCTATTCAGCTCCCTGACGTAAGAATCTTTTTGCGTGCCAGACATTTCGGTCGACATCGAAACGAGCGTTTTGCCACGCCGTTCCAGGCCATCGGCGAATCCCGCAAGGCAAGCCCACTTTGATTCGCCACCATGGTCCAAAACTATTTTGAATAGAGCCGGGAATGGCATATCTTCTCTGTTTTGCACCGCGACCAACGCGGCTGTCTCCCGCATTACTTGCAAAGGGATTGTGTTTTCGCTTGAGTCCCTCAGCAGCGCAGCAAAAAGTCCGTCTGTGAATTGCGGCAAGCAGCTTTGCGCGGCCAAATAGGCCCAGCGATCACCCTTGGACACCACGGCCAGTCGGACCCCATACCCTCTCACGCGTTTGTCCTTGATGCCACCCGTAGAGAGTATCGCCTGAAACATTGCCCGGCGGTCCTTTTCGTAGTTCATCTCTTTAATACAGCGTTCGACGAACTCAAAGTCGTTCTCCCAGCGGGGCTCTGCGATCCGAGCGGCGTGTTCACGCACGCGCGAATGTTCATATGCAAACATCTGGACAAGTTGCTCATCGCCAAACTTCCCCTGCCGCTCCAGCATCCACGTTGCCAAAATCTTCGCGTGCGGGCTTTTCGTCGTGTCCAGCAGCTTCGTCAGCGGCTCGATCATCGCCTGGTCGTTTTTTTCCAGCAAGAGCCGTTGGGCCGTCGTGCGATACCACGGCTCCTCGTGCTCCAGCGTCTTCACCAGCTCCGCGATCGGCGCCTTCCCCAGGTTCGGCCGCGGCGTCTTCGTCACGTGGTCCTTCGGCACGATGCGCCAGATGCGGCCCTTGTCCTTGCCGGCCCACAGGTCGGGGCGGTTCTTCAGCTCCGGCGGCATGAATTCGGGATGCTCGATCACCGCGCGATACATATCGACCACGTACATCGCCCCCTCCGGCCCGTGCGTCAGGAACACCGGGCGGAACCAGTCGTCGGTGGTCGCCAGGAACTCGACGCCCTTTTTGTGCGGCCGCGATTCGAAGGTGGCGCCCTTGGGGGTGAGGATTTCCATGTGGACGAGGTTGCCGGTGGGCTCGCAGGTGAAGGCGGCGCCATCGTAAAACGCCCCCTTACGGTCGCGGCTCGTATCGAGTAGTTTCCCGTGATAGATGAAAACGCCGCAGGCCGCGGTGAAGCGGCCTTCGTGCAGGCTTGACGTGGTCCAGTTCTTCGAGAGCGGATAGACCTTGCCGCCGCTTGAGAGGGGGCCGTCTTCGAGAATGCTGATGTCTTCGACGAGGGCCGGGGCCGCGAGATACGGATTGCGTTTGACGTAGCGACTCTCCATGACGACGTGGCGCAGGTGATGGCGATTGTCGCAGATGAAGCGATTGCCCCAGGCGTCGAAGGTGTTGCCGAACTGGCCGGGGCCGGTGATGGCTTCGTATTGGAAACGGTTGACGGGATCGAAGCGGAAGTCCATGCCGCTCAGGTCAACGACCGGGTGCCGTTTGTCCTTCGAGTCGAAGGCCGTCGCCTTGCCGCCGCGCAATCCGTTGGCGCAGTAGATCCAGCCGTCGAGGCCGAGGATCGGATGGCTGACGCGGAGCTGCGGGTTTTGCTCGGCGAAACCGACGTAAAGGATATCTTCCTTGTCCGCCTTGCCGACGCTCTTCGTGTCACGCAGGTGCGTGATCTTCGGCGCCATGGTGACGATGGCGCCGTCTTTCCACAGCAGCAATCCATTCGCGAAAAGCAGGTTGTCGGCCCAGATCGTGGAGGTCTCGAAGAAACCGTCGCCATCCTTGTCCTCCAGGATGCGGATACGGCCTTGGGCGGGTTCGCCTTTCTTGGGCCCGTTGGGATAATCGCGCATCTCGACGACCCAGAGACGACCGTCGGGGTCGAATTGCATGGCAACGGGGCTCTCGATCTGCGGCTCGCATGCGACGAGTTCGATGCGCAGGCCGTCGTCGATCTTGAAGAGCTTCTGTGCCTCCTTGGGTTCGAGCGGCTTGCCGGGGCCGCTGCCTTTTTGCGGAAGTTGCGGCGGCTGCTGGGCGCTGGCGGTGATAGCGAAGATGGCAACGAACGAAATTACGATGGCGCGGCGCATGGTAGGCTCCGTGTTTCGCCGCTTGCGGCTTCGCGCTTACAGGATGGCATCGTTGACAACCGATGCTTCTCTGCGGGCGCTAAACGGCAAGCGGCTGAACATGAAGATACCGCGCCGGCGCGGTTTCACAAAATGATTATTGGTTCTTCTGAAACCAGATGCGCCATTCGGTGCGATCGTGGACTTCCGTGCTCTGACGCGTCGTTTCCTGGACGCCGTTGACTAGGCCCTTGACGATAGGCACTTCCGTGGTGTCGCGCTGGGTGTTGTTGGTTGTCGTCTGGCCGACCACGACTTCTTCTTCGCGAATAACCTTGTAGCCGCCGGGGCACTGTTTGCTCATCAGCTCGCGGGCCTTGGACATGTTGTAGCTAGGCCAACGGTCTGAGCTATCTGAGACGGCAACGCAGCCGCCGCTGCCTGAAGAGCTGACCAAGCGAGCGCTGGAGCAGCCCGTCATCATGAGCACCACCAGACCTACCACCATCGCGCCGTAACGCATAAATCTCCCTGATTGCGTGCCTTGCGCCGCCTGGAGCGCGGCCATGGTTAGAGTTTGAGGGCGGGAGTTTACCGGAGAGGGCACGATCTGTCAAGCGGAAATTGAACCACGGGGGGCACGGGGGAAATGCAGTGTTGAATTTCTCTGCTCTTCCCCCGTGTCCCCCGTGCTCCCCGTGGATCACTTGTTTTTACAAGATAATCTTGTTGATCGGATACTCGACGATGCCACGTGCTCCAACCGCATACAGTTGCGGCATGATGTGGCGGACGATGTCTTCGTCGATGATGATTTCCATCGCCAGCCACTCGGCATCGGCGAGCGGCGACAGCGTCGGGCTGTTGAGCGCGGTGCGCGGGTGCGCTTTCAGGAACGCGAGCACCTTGTCCTTATCGCCGACGCGGACGTTCATCTTCAAGCCGGCCATGCCTTCCGCAGCCATCGCGCCTTTGAGCATGAGGATGATATCGTCCATCTTCTGCTTTTTCCAGGTGTCGGCGCATGCCTTGTCGTTGGCGATGAAACGGGTCGTCGATTGCATCAACTCGGCAACGATGCGCAGATTGTTCGCCTTGAGGGAGCTGCCTGTTTCCGTGACGTCTACGATGGCGTCGGCAAAGCGAGGCGGCTTCACTTCCGTCGCGCCCCAGCTGAATTCAACGTTGGCCGACACGCCGTGCTCGGCAAGGTACCGCTTCGTCACACCGACCAGCTCCGTGGCGATGCGCTTGCCCTGCAGGTCCTTCACGCTCTTGATCGGCGAATCGTTCGGCACCGCGAGCACCCAGCGCACCGGCCGGCGGCTGACCTTCGAGAACACCAACTCCGCGAGCTGCGTCACCTTCGCTTCGTTTTCGAGTACCCAGTCGTGCCCGGTCAGGCCGCAATCGAGCGATCCGTCCTGCACGTAGCGCGGCATCTCCTGCGCGCGAATCAGCGTGCAGTGAATCTCCGGATCGTCGATCGCCGGATAGTAGCTGCGGCTCGCGAACGTGATCTTGAAGCCGGCGCTGCGAAACAGTTCCGCGGTCGCCTCTTGCAAGGAACCAGCGGGGATGCCGAGACGGAGTTGTTGGGACATGGGATTTTATCCAACCCGCTTGCGTTTAGCGCCCGCGTGGCGCCATGCGGGCACTAATCGCAAGCGGCTTACTTCTTGTAAACCTGTTTGGGATCAAACACTCGCGCGCCGATCGTCGTCAATTCGTTGCCATCAAGGCGGCGGAAAAAGCAGCTCTTGTATCCTTCGTGGCACGCCGCGCCGCCGATCTGGTGCACCTTCAGCAAGATCGTGTCGTTGTCGCAATCGAGGAAGATCTCCTTCACTTCCTGCAAATTGCCGGACTCTTCGCCCTTGCGCCACAGTTTATTGCGGCTGCGGCTGAAGTAGACGGCGCGTTTGGTGCGAATGGTTTCCTCGAACGCTTCCTTGTTCATGTACGCCATCATCAGAACCTCGCCGGTCTGGTGGTCCTGGGCGATAGCCGGCACGAGGCCGGCGGATTTTTCGAAATCGACCAACATGTCATTTCCCTCTTCGTTTAGCGCCCGCGTGGCGCCACGCGGGCGCTAAACGAATCAATACATCAATACCGTATCAAACTGAACACGTCATGCGGCCGCAGCTTCTCGCGGCCATTCAGGAACGACAATTCGACCAGCACTGCGCACCCAGCTACCTGTGCCCCCGCCTGCCCGATCAATTTGCACGCCGCTTCCAGGGTGCCGCCGGTGGCGAGCAAATCATCGATCAAGAGGACGCGAGCGCCCGGCTCGAAGCCGTCGATGTGGACATGCAATTCGGCCTGGCCGTACTCCAGATCGTATTGCAGCTTGTGCGTCTGATACGGCAGCTTGCCCGGCTTGCGCAGCGGCACGAGCGGCTTCTTCATCAGGTACGCGAGCGGGGCGGCGAACAGGAAACCCCGCGCCTCGGCGGCGGAGATCGCGTCGATGGGCTGGTGCTCATAGCGCAACATGAGTTGATGAATCGCCGCCTGAAACGCATCGGGTTCGGCTAGCAACGGCGTAATATCCTTGAACAAGATCCCAGGCTTGGGAAAATCGGGAATGTTGCGGATATACTTGCTGAGATCCATCGTTCGCGCTCCTGTTAGTCATTGAAAATTGTATGAAAGCAGGGCTCTCATGAACCTGATCATTCGACGAGCAACTCGCGCTGACGCCGAGGTAATCTGCGACTTCAATCGCCAGATGGCACGGGAGACCGAGGGGAAGGATCTCGATCCGGCGATCCTGCAATCGGGCGTCCTTGCGATGTTGAGCGATTCGCACAAGGGCAGCTACTTTGTAGCAGAGTCCGACGAGCAGGTCGTCGGCCAACTTGGCATTACGCTCGAATGGAGCGATTGGCGCAATGGCAATTTCTGGTGGATCCAGAGTGTCTATGTCGCTGCGTCGGCGCGCCGGCAAGGAGTGTTTCGCAAACTCTACCAGCATGTTTTGCAATCGGCACGGGCGGAGGCGAACGTCATCGGCGTGCGGCTCTATGTGGAGCACGACAATCAGGTCGCGCAGGCGACCTATCGCAAGATGGGCATGGTAATGACGCGGTATCAGGTGATGGAAGAAGTGTTTGGCGTTTGATTATCCTTGTTTAGCGCCCGCAAGATGCCATGCGGGCGCTAAACGAAGAATTGATCATGGTAATTCCACCTTGATCGAGCCGTTCTTGCGCTGCTCACCAAGGACGCGCTGGTACAGGTCGTCGTCCTGGGCCCAAACTTCGCGGACGGTTTCCTTGACGGCATCAAAGGTCGACGGTTCGCCCGCGGTGCGGTCAGTCACCAGGATCAGGTGCAGGCCGAACACGGTTTGCACCACGTCGCTGAGCTCGTTTTTCTTCATGCTGAAGGCAGTCTTCGCGAACTCGGGCACCACCACGAACTTGTAGGGGAATTGGCCGATGTCGCCGGGCGTTGGTTTCTTGTCCTTGTCCGTGGCGTCCTTGCTGGGGCAGGCCGAGTGCTGCTTGGCGATGGCCTCGAAGGTCGCCTTGCCCGTCAGGATTTCTTGCCGCCAGACGAGCATTTGCTGCACGGCCTTGTCGCGCTGGTCCTTGCTCGGATTCGCCGGCAGCTTGATAAGGATATGGCTCGCGCGCACGAAGACCTTGTCGAAGAACATCTTGTTGGATTCGTAGTATCCCTTGGCCTTGTCGTCGGGATAGAAGCGGACGAGCATCGCCTTCCATTGCAGCCGGGCGACGATATCTTTGCTTAGTTGCTCCTGTGTTTGGCCGCCCTCCTTCAGGAATTCCGGCAGCGTCTTCATCTGTTTTTTCAGCTCGGCCTGAAGCGTTTCCACTTCCTTGCTAAACTCGGCCTGCCCTACCTGGGGCACGTGTTTGGTCAGGTATTGCCTCATCAGGACGTCTTCGACGAGGACGTCGACGGCCGATTGACGTAGTTGTTTCTTCTGCTCTTCGGTCAGTGCCACGGGGTAGGGGCGCTGGTCGAGGATTTTCTTGACCTCGCCGACCAGGATTTTTTCGCCGTTGACGGTGGCGGCGACATGGTCGTTCGAAAGACTGACGGGAATAATCTGGGCGCTGCCGCTGCTGCTGGCGGGAGTGGCCGGCGTCTTGGGGGGCGGCGTGGTCTGGGCGGGTGCTTGGGTGACGGCGAGCAAGACTGCCGAGATTGCCAGGATTTGCCAATTCGCTGTTCGTGCCAACATGATCAACCTCCGTGTCGATGGCATGGTTGCGTTATCCTTATCAGGGTGGAAATGATAGCGGGAGCCGGGCAAATTTGGGAGAGCAGTTTTGCCGGTGTTCCATCTTAACATCCACCGCCGATCTTCTGCAAAAATCGGCAACTTCTTGCTTGCCTCGGCATACAATCCACCTTACCATCGTCAAAAATTGTCATTGCCCCTTTCTCTCCGGGAGGTACGCATCATGAAACGTGGAAATATGTCGCGGCGCGGATTCCTCGCCAACTCGATCGGCGGCCTGGCGGCGACCGGCTTGCCGATGTGGTTCGCCAAGGAAACCGTCCTGGGCGCTCAAGCAACCCAGCCCGCTCAGCAGCCCGGCGCCAACGATCGCATCGTCATGGGCGCCATCGGCACCGGCACCAATCGCATTCGCCGCGGCGCCGGGCCCCTTCGCGGCGAGCGCGGTGTGCATATCATGCAGGCCGCCATGGCCGAGAACGGCGTGCAGATGATGGCCGTTTGCGACGTCGATCGCGTCAATGGCGAGTTCGCGCAGAACCTGGTTCGCACCGCCCAGCGCGGCGGCAGCCTGGAGTGTGCGATGTTCGCCGATTATCGCCGGCTACTGGAGAATCGCGATATCAACGCGGTCACTATCGGCACCCCCGATCACTGGCATGCCCAGGTCGCTATCGCCGCGATGCAAGCCGGCAAGGATGTGTACTGCGAAAAGCCGATGACGCTCACGATTGAGGAAAGTAAGCTGGTGGCGCGCACGGCGCGCGAGACACGCAAGATCTTTCAGGTCGGCACGCAGCAGCGCACCGAGTACGGCGGCCGCTTCCGCCTTGCCGCCGAGCTGATTCGCAATGGCCGCGTTGGCCGTGTCAGCCGGGTCACCACGTTGATCGGCGCCAACCCGGTGGGCGGGCCGTTCGAGGTGCGTCCCGTCCTTGAAGGCCTCGACTGGAACTTCTGGCTCGGACCGACCGCCAACGTCGAGTTCGTGCCCGAACGCTGCCATTATGAGTTCCGCTGGTGGTACGAATACTCCGGCGGCAAGATGACCGACTGGGGCGCCCATCACAACGACATCGCCCAATGGGCGCTTGGCATGGACGAGAGCGGTCCCATCAGCATCCGCGGCACCGGCACGGCGCCCGCCAATAACGCCAACAGCTACAACTGCCATCCGACCTTCGAAGTGATCTACACCTATGGCAATGGCCCGAACGGTGGCGAAGGGACGCGGCTCATCTGCCGCAGCGGCCCCGCGCAGGGTTGGCCGATCCGCGAAAATAACAATGTCGCGGGCAACGGCATCCTGTTCGAGGGCGAGGACAACAAGTGGATCTGGGTGAGCCGCTCAACCATTCAGGCCAGCGATCGAAGCTTGCTCGACGATCCGCTGCCGGTGAGCGCCACGCGCTTGCCGCGAGTGAATGCGCCGGGCAATCATCACATGAACAACTTCCTCACCTGCGTCCGTTCGCGTGAGCAGCCGATCTGCCATGCAGGCATCGGCCATCACTCGGTGTCGGTTTGCCATCTCGGCGTGATCGCGACGCGGTTTTTCCAGAACACGACCCTGAACTGGGACCCGCGCGAGGAGCGCTTCACCGGCGAAAACGCGGCGGCGGCCAATGGGCACCTGGGTCGGGCGCGGCGGGCGCCGTGGCGGTTCGAAGCGTAGAAGGAGCTGTTTGCCGCTTGCGGCTTGGCGCTCGCGTGGCGCCTTGCGAGCGCTAAACTGCAAAAGGCGCGACGATCCCATGCGAAGCGACTGGACCGCCCTGAACGACAGCGAACTCCTCGCCCAGTGCGAGGTTGATACCTATCGCGCCTCGGGTCCGGGCGGGCAGAAACGCAACAAGACCAGCTCGGCGGTGCGCATCCGCCATTTGCCGAGCGTGTTGATCGTGATCGCGGAGGAAAGTCGATCGCAGCATGCGAACCGGGTCAAGGCACTCAAGCGTCTGCGCCAGGCGTTCTTTCTCAAGCTGCGTGAATCAGTGCGTGCCGAGGGGCTGAGTTCCGTTTCCCAGCGCGCGGAACTCACCTCGGTACGTTCTTCTGCCGGCAAGCTCGAAGTGGGCCGCAAGGATGTGCGTTTCTGGCCCGCGGTCGGGCTGGTACTGGACGTGCTCGAAGCAACCGAAGCACGCGTCAGCGCCGCAGCCGAATCGCTTGGCATTTCTACCGGCGCCCTCATAGACTTCCTTGAAACCGAACCGAAGGTCTGGGAGCAAGCGAACCAGCTGCGCCAGCGTTTCGGCCACAAACCTCTCAAAACCGATCGCTAACTTCCCGACATGCCTTCCCCTGACGGATTCTCCTGGATCGATCCGCCCCATCTCGCCGGCATGGCCCAGCCGTTGGCCGCCGAGGAATACCAGTGGCTGCGCGCCGAGGGGATTCAACTCGTCATCTGCCTGACCGAGGATGCGCCGCGGCGCTCGTGGATCAACGAAGCGGGGCTGTTCTCGATGCACATTCCGATCGTCGACATGCAGCCGCCGAAGCAGCCGCAGATCGACCAGTGCCTCGTCGCAGTGCAAAAAGCAAAAGCGAACGAGTTCGGCGTCGCGATCCACTGCATGGCAGGACTGGGGCGCACCGGCACGATGATCGCCTGCTGGCTCGTTGAGCACGGACTGTCCGCGCGCGATGCCATCACACGCGTGCGGCGGCTGCGGCCGGGGTCGATCGAAACGGATGAGCAGGCCGACGCGGTGGTGGAATTCGCGCGCAGGTGCAAGATGCGGATGGAGTCGGATGTACCGTGACGCTGAACTTCTGCAAGCCCCAGGAATCGCCCGCCTGCGGCGAACTCATCCTGTGGCTTGCTTGATTTTCCACTCACCACCACGGATCAAGCATCATCCACGCCGCGGCGCCCAGCGCCACCACACCCATGAGAATGACCGAGGCCGAGATCGCGACTCGCCGCACCAGCCGGCTCTTCTGGCGCGTGCCCACCCAATCCAGCACCGAATCGACATCGTTGATCTGCGTGGCCGACTGAGCACGGGGCTCTGTATCGACCTAGATCTCCTCGCCGAGGTCAATGTTGTTCTGGCTCATGTGCTCACTCGTCCTGGACGCGGCGATCGGCCAATCCATCACGCTGGGAGCGGCATGCGGCGCAAGAACGTCCATCAACTCGTCCGGCGTCTGGAAGCGGTCTTGCGGTTTCTTTGCCAGCAACTTTCGCAAGATGTCCGCGACATGCTCGGGGACGTCGGGTCGCACCTGCTCGATCGGCGCCGGCTCCTCCGAATTATGCCGGATCAGCTTGTCCACGGTGTTTCCTCCCTGGAAGGGGACCTGGCCCGTCAGTAAGAAGTAAAACGTACATCCCAGGCTGTACAAGTCCGACCGGATATCGACGTCGTGCAGGCTTTTCGATTGCTCCGGCGACACGAAGTCGGGCGTGCCCATCACCGTGTTTTCGCGTGCGATGATCGTTTTGCAGGGCCCGTTGTCTGCCATCTGCAAGCGGGCCAGGCCGAAATCGAGAATCTTGACCTGAATCGTGTTGCGCCCCGGCTCTTGCTGAAGCAGCAGGTTCGCGGGCTTGATGTCGCGATGGACCATCCCCTTTTCATGCGCGTACTGCAAGCCGTTGGCGGCCTGAAAGATGATCTCGCACGCCAACCCGATCGGCAACGGGCCTTGCTTCTTGACGTAGCGCTCGAGGTTGGGCCCGTCCACGAATTCCATCGACAGATAGTGTCGACCTTCGAACTCGTTGGCGTCATACGCCATCACGATATTTGGATGGCTGAGTTGGGCGGCGGCCTGCACTTCACGCAGAAAAAGCTCTTGCGCGCGGGCCGAGTCCACGACCTGCGGCGACAGCACCTTGAGGGCGACGACGCGGTTCATCGTCTGATGCACTGCCTTGTAAACACGCCCCATGCCCCCCTGGCCGAGCTGATCGAGAATCTTGTACGGACCCAGGAAGAACCCAGTGTTGCGGCCCGCCAGCAGCATCTTGGCCTGGAACTTCGTGAGCAGCCTCCAGGAGGCCAGGGCCTTGGCGATCCCGCGTGTTTCTTGCAGATGGCCGAGCTTGTCGATGACGGTGCGAAATTGCTGTGTCGTCAATAATTTTCTGATGCGAAGGTTCTGCAAGAACGTATCGCGATCGACCATGGTGGGAGTCATGCTACGCCTCTTTTCGGACGCACCGGAGACCAGGTTCTATGATCTCCCGCGCGGGCGATTCCTGGTAATACGACGAGGGATAGACCGAAATCGTTCATGAGAGTTTCCTGATTGGCCGCTTGCGGCTTGGCGCTCGCCACGCTCGGCAGGTGCTAAGCGCGAGCGGCTTGAAAAATTTCCGGTTTTCCTGTCGCATCGGTTGCAAGAAGTCGTTACACTTATGAATGTTAGTTCCTTCCCGGTGGAATTCCTCGAACCTTCCTGAAGGCGAGTGGCCGGATTTGACTTCGCATATAGCCCGCCGTTTGCGGCGGGATCAATATGAGGAGGCATTCAGCCATTCTTGGCGATTTTCGAATTTGACCTCACCCGTACACAGCCCTTGGAGGCACCTTTCGATGGTTACTCGCATCCCGTTGATCCGCTACGGATTCGCACTGAGTCTTTTGTGTGTCGCGACCCTGGCGGCCCGCGCCGCCGACGTGCCGACCGACCCGGCCGTTCGCGCCAAGCTCATCGGCACTCCCAAGGAACTCAAGGTGCAGCCTGACAAGCTGACGCTGACGGGGGCCCGCGCCACCGCGCAGCCGGTCGTCACCGGCGTTTACGCCGACGGCACCGTGCGCGATCTGACCCACCTTGCCGACATCAAGCTCGACGGCGCCGATGCACTCGTCGGCATCGATAGCGAACGATTTATTACCGCGAAGAAAAACGGCGCGGGTACGCTGACCATCTCCGCCGGCGGGCAAAGCGTCAAGCTACCCGTCCAGGTGGTCAACATGGACAAGCCGATTCCGGTGAGTTTCCGCAATGACGTGATCGCCTCCCTCAACGTCGGCGGTTGCAACTCCGGCGCCTGCCATGGAACGCCCTCCGGCAAGAATGGATTCAAGCTCAGCCTACGTGGCTACGATCCAGGTTCCGACTTCGTGGAACTGACGCGCAATGTGCTCGGTCGCCGCGTCGATCGCCAGAATCCGCACGCCAGCCTGGTCATGCTCAAATCGCTCGGCCAGGTCGCCCATGAAGGCGGCTCGCGCTTCCCCTCGACCAGCGTGCCGGCCCAAACGATTTCGACGTGGATGTCCGAAGGCCTCAACGACGATGCGCCGACGTTGCCCTCGGTCACCAAGGTTGACGTTCTGCCCGGCGCCCGCATCCTCAACTCGCCGGGTCACTATCAGCAGCTTTCGGTGATGGCCTCGTTCTCCGATGGCTCCTCGCGCGACGTGACCCGCCTCACCGTCTTCTCGTCCAGCGAACCGGCCATCGCTTCGGTCAGTGCGACCGGCCTCGTCGAATTCTCCCAGTCCGGCGAAGTCGCGATCCTGTGCCGCTACCTCATGGAACTCGTGCCCGTGCGGCTCACCTACCTGGAACCGAAGCTCGGCTTCAAATGGTCGAACCCGCCGGAAAGCAACTACGTTGACAAGCACACCTTCGCGAAGCTGAAGATGCTCAACATCCAGCCATCGGAGGTTTGCAGCGATCAGGAATTCGTCCGCCGCGCCTACCTCGACGTGTGCGGCATTCTACCCAACCAGCAAGAAGTGAGCGCGTTCCTGACCAGCAAGGCAGCCGACAAGCGGGCCAAGCTGATCGACGAACTTCTCGATCGCCCCGAATACGCCGACTTCTGGACGCTCAAGTGGTCCGATGTGTTCCGCTCGACCCGCAAGACGATCCAGGTCAAGGGGACGCACGTCTTCCAGAAATGGCTCCGCAATCACGTTGACAAGAACACCGGCTTTGATCAGATCGTTTACGAAGTCATTACCTCCGGCGGCAGCACCTACTCCAACCCGGCGGCCAACTACTACCGCATCTCGCGCGATCCGACCACGCTGGCGGAGACGACCGCCCAGCTCTTCTTCGGCATCCGCATGCAATGCGCCAAGTGCCACAACCATCCGTTCGAGCGCTGGACGCAGGACGATTACTACAGCATGGCCGCGTTCTTCAACCGCGTAAAGTATCGCACCGACCCGGTTGATGCCGGCGATCCGAAGCTCAAGAACGGCGCTGAATACGTCTACGTCGATCGCGCCGGCGAACTCAATAATCCGCGTACCGGCAAGGCGATGGCCCCGAAGTTCATGGGGGGCGCCTTCCCCGACATTGCTCCGGGCCGCGATCGCCGTGAATCGCTCGGCAAATGGATGTCCCAGGGCGATAACCCGTTCGTGCCGAAGTCGATTGTCAACCGCATCTGGTTCCACTTGATGGGCCGCGGCATCGTCGATCCGGTCGATGACTTCCGCGACTCCAACCCGAGCGCCAACGACGATCTCTTGAACGCCCTGTCCAAGGATTTCGTTGACAAGAAGTGGGACGCCAAGCACCTGCTCCGCACCATCATGAACTCGCGGACCTATCAGCTCAGCGCTCAGACCAACGAGTTCAACAAGGACGACAACAAGTACTTCTCGCACGCCGTCACCAAGCTGTTGACGGCCGAGCAGCTCTTCGACGCCTTGTGCCAGGTGACCGAGGTGCCGGAGAAGTTCGCCGGCCATCCGCTCGGCACCCGCTCGGTGCAGCTGCCGGACGGCGAGGTCAACCACCCGTTCCTCAAGACCTTCGGCCAACCGGCCCGCGAACTGGCCTGCGAGTGCGAACGCGAAGGCGATTCGAACCTCGCGCAAGCCTTGCAGCTCATCAACGGCCCGGCCGTCAACGACCGCCTGCGGAACGCCAACAACCGCATCGGCAAGCTGATTGCTGCCAAGAAGACCGACAAGGAAATCGTGGCCGACCTGTTCCTCACGACACTGTCGCGCACGCCGACCGTGACCGAGGAAAGCGCCATGCTGGGCCACGTGAGTGCCGCGACCGACCGCCGCCGAGCCTGGGAAGACGTGCACTGGGCGCTGATCAACTCGAAGGAGTTCCTGTTCCGGCATTAAGAAACCCGGAAGCCCAATGGCGAACGAAGTGAGCCGTTGGGATTTGGATATACCACAACACGAGGCGGCCAGGCGAATGCTTGGCCGCCTCGTTTCGTTGACGGGTGCAATCGGATGTGCGATAATTCAGCGTGTTGCCTCGCGACCAAGTGATGAATCGTCGAACGTAACGGGCATCTACTATGGCTGTTGATTCCTTGCTTGATCGCGCCGAAAAAGCTGTGCGCGAAGGTGAGCTTTGGCGTGCCAAAGAGATCCTGCAAGGCGGAATCCGAGGGCGGGGATATGATCAAGCCATTTTTGAGCGACTAGGATTGGTCCTATTGCAGATGGGAGATCTTCTTGAGGCAGGCAAGCACCTTTTTCTTTCGGGCCGACGAGAGACATCCTACGAGAAGGCCATATCGCTATTTCTAGGTCGCTTCACACGAGCAACACCGCTTCAATTGTATTCCACGTTCCCGAAAGCAGCCCGCCTGGCACGCAGGGACGATTACCCGCCACCAGTGAGTGCGGACCTTGAACGGCTGGGACTTCCGGAAGAGCTTCCTGTGCCGATCAGGAGAACCTACGAGGGGTGGGAAGGGCTAAGTGGAAAACGGATCGGTTTCGGCTGCCTGGCGGTCGTCGTTGTGGTCCTGGGGCTTGCGGTTGTGGGGACCATGTCCGCCATAAATTGGGTCACGTCAAATTAAACACCCCCTTTAGCAGCCCGTTGAAAAACGCCTCTTGACAGGCATGGTATGCTGTTGCCCAGATGTTGGGGATATCAACGTACCGAAGACCAAGGAGTCACGATGGCTCTGGGCAAACGAAAACGCGAAGAGCAAGGGCTGTGGATCGCCACCACTGA